>JANJUM010000127.1 GCA_024710585.1 Desulforhopalus sp. | reverse complement strand
GCGGGTGGCGAGCAGGGCCGCCTCGTTGACCAGGTTGGCGAGATCGGCCCCGGAAAAGCCGGTGGTCAGCTCGGCGACCTTTTCAACCTCTACATCGACGCTCACCGCCACCTTCTTCATATGGACCTTGAGGATGGCGATGCGCCCAAGTTTATCGGGCCGGTCGACCAGCACCTGGCGGTCGAAACGGCCGGCGCGGAGCAGGGCGGGGTCGAGGATCTCCGGACGGTTGGTGGCCGCCAGCAGCACCAGGCCGCTGGTCTGGTCGAAACCGTCCAGCTCCACCAGCAGCTGGTTGAGGGTCTGCTCGCGCTCGTCGTTGCCGCCGTAGATGCCGCTGCCGCGGGCGCGGCCGAGGGCGTCGAGCTCGTCGATGAAGATAATCGCCGGGGCGCTCTTGCCGGCCTGGGCGAAGAGGTCGCGCACCCTGGCGGCACCGACGCCGACGAACATCTCGACGAACTCCGAGCCGCTGATGGAAAAGAAGGGCACCCCCGCCTCGCCGGCCACCGCCCGGGCGAGCAGGGTCTTGCCGGTGCCGGGAGGGCCGACGAGCAGCACCCCTTTGGGCATGCGCGCCCCGAGCTTGCCGTAGTCGCTGGGCGACTTGAGGAAATCGACGATCTCCACCAGCTCGTGCTTGCTCTCGTCGACACCGGCGACGTCGTCAAAACTCACCCCGGTTTCCTTTTCCATATAGATCTTGGCCTTCGACTTGCCGATGCTCATGAAGCCGCCGCCCGGCCCCTGCTTTTCGGCAAACTTCTTGAAAACGAAATACCAGATGCCGAAGAAGATCAGCGTCGGCACGATCCATGACAGCAGTGTCGAGAAGAACTTGCTCTCATGCACCTGGGTGTAGGGGACGTTGTAGGCGGAGAGCTGCTCGGCCAATTTCGGGTCGACGCGGTTGGCGACGATGACCTTCTTGCCATTCCCGTCGGCCTCGCGCAGGGTGCCGACGATGAATTTCTCGCGGATCGACAGCTCCGCCACCTTGCCCTCCTTGAGCAGGGTCTCCAGCTGGCTGTAGGGCACCGGCTGCACCGTCTGCTGCTGCTGCCACAGTTCCTGGATGATGAGGATGCCGAAGATGGCGATGATGGCGTAGGTGTAGTTGAAGGTCTGTTTCTTGTCCATAGGCCCCCCTCGAGCCGAATTGATGTGGTACGCGCTCCTAACGCAGGCTTCTCCTGGCAAGATAGATCAGCTCGTGGTCGTCGGCAAGGCGGCGGCCAATGTTCTGCGAACCGCCAGGGCCATCGGCACCGCCCCCTCGCCCCGCGGCAGCCGCCGGTCCCGGTCGCCGGCAGGGCTGCCTTTGCCAGCCAAGCCGCTGCCGGCTACCGCCCCCTTTTAGCCAGCACCTGGCGGATGAGCGTGACGATATCCTTCTTCACCAAGGGCTTCATGGCGAACCCGGCCAGGCCCATGGCCCGCACCCGCTCCTCGGAAAGCGCATTGCCATACCCGGTAGAGAGGATGATCGGCAGCCCCGGGCGCAACTGCAGGAGGCGGCGGGCGAGGTCGATGCCGGTCATCCCCGGCATGGTCTGGTCGGTGATGACCAGGTCGTAGAGTTCGGGCTGGTTCTGGAAGGCGCTCAGCGCCTCGAGGCTGCTCGTCCGCGAGGTGACCCGGTAGCCGGCCCGCTGCAGCATGGCCCGCCCCAGGTCGGCGAGGATCGGCTCGTCGTCGACGAGGAGGATATGCTCGCCGCCGGCAACCTCCGCCACGTCCCGCTCTTCCTCCACCTGCGCCACCGCCCCGGAGGCGGGCAGGTAGACGTGGAAGGTGGTGCCCTGGCCGAGCACGCTGTCGCAGACCACGGCGCCGCCGTACTCGGCGACGATGCCCTGCACCGTCGCCAGACCGAGGCCGGTGCCCTTGCCAACCTCCTTGGTGGTGAAATAGGGGTCGAAGATGCGCTGGCGCACCTCCGGGGCAATGCCGTCACCGCTGTCGGCGATGGACAGGCGCACATAATCGCCAGCGGCGAGGCGACCGACATCGCCCCGCAACTCTTCGGTCTGGGAGACGCGCCCGAGGCGCACTTCGAGGACCCCACCGCCGCCCTCCATGGCATGGAAGGCGTTGGTGCCGAGGTTCATGACGATCTGGTGCAGGTGGGTGGGGTCGGCGAGGACCGGACCGCAGTCATTTTCTATATCCTCGACGATGACTATGGTCGCTGGCAGGGAGGCGCGCAGCAGCTTGACCGCCTCCTCGACGATGGGCCCCGGCTGCAAGGCCACCTTCTCGAAGGACGACTGCCGGCTGAAGGCGAGAATCTGCCGCACCAGCTCCTTGGCGCGCATGCCCGCCTTGAGCACCTGGTCGCTGTCGTTGTAAGCCGGGGAGCCGGCCGGGCTGTCGTCGCGCAGCATCTCGGCATAGCCGATGATCGCCCCGAGGATATTGTTGAAGTCGTGGGCGATGCCGCCGGCGAGGGTGCCGAGGGCCTCCATCTTATGCGCAGTCTGCAGGCGCGTTTCGAGCTCGAGGCGCTCTTTTTCCATGCGCTTGCGCTCGCTGATGTCGAGCATCACGGTGAGGAAGTGGCTGTTTTCGCCGCTGCCGATGCGCTCGCCGAAGAAGAGGCCCTGCAGCGGGCTGCCGTCCCTGCCGCGGATGGTCAGCTCGACGTCGGCGATGCTGCCGGTCTCGCGCAGAATCTTCGCCGCCTCTTCCTGCTCGTCTTGTGAAACGAAGAGGTCGAGTTGCCGCGAAGTCTTGCCGATGACCTCTTCGCGGCGGTAGCCGGTGGCGCGCAGCCAGGCATCGTTGACATCGGCGAAAGTGCCATCGCTTTCCCGGGTCAGGGCCATCAGGGCGGGGTTGTGGCGGAAAAGCTGTTCGAAGCGCCGCTCCGCCTCGAGCTCCCTGCGGCGGTCGCGGCAGGCCCCGTAGACGCAGGGCTGGCCATTCCACATGCCGCTCCACAGGACGGTGGCGGCGGGGATGACGGCGCCGTTTCTCGTCACCAGCGGCAGCAGGCGCTCATCGCCCTGGCCTCTGTTCTGTGGTTGCAGCAGGTGGCGCACCTCTTCCCGGCTGTCGACGGCGAACAGTTCCTCGAGGGGCATGGTGCTCAGCTGCCCCTGGTCGTAGCCGAGGGTCTGCCGCAGGGCATCGTTGCCGGTGAGCAGGCGGCCGTTGTTGCCGGCGACGAACAGCATGTCCTTGAGCGAGGCGAACAGGGAGCGGAAGTTGCGCTCGCTTTCCTTGAGCGCTTCCTCGGCCCGCTTGCGTTCGCTGATATCGTTGCCGACGGCGAGTACTTCGCTGACCTGGCCGCTGGGGTCGCAGATGGCGCTGTTGGTCCACGATACCCACACCGAGCTGCCGTCCTTTCTGATATTCTCATTTTCATAGAGCCGGTATTCGCCGGGGTTGCTGAAGATGTCGTCGACCACCGCCCGCAGGTTGACGCCCCGCGAGTCGATGGCCGGGACGATGGTGCCGACGACGTGGCGCTGCAGCAGCTCCTCCATGTCGTAACCGAAGAAGGCGCTGGCGAAGGGGTTGGCGAAGAGGATGCGGCCGCTGCCGTCGATGCGGAGGATGATCGAGTTGGCATTCTCCACCAGATGGCGGTAGCGCTCCTCGCTCTGGCGCAGTTCCTCCTCGCCGCGCCGGCGCTTCTCGCTGCGCACGAGGAGGTTGCCGAGGATGGCGGTGGTCAAGGGGTAAATGGACATCACCGGAACGGCGATACTGGCCAGGACCTCGCCGCGGATATGTGCCGGGAGGAGGGTCGTGGCGGCGAGCATCAGCAGGTGGGCGGCGATGCCCATGAGGTAGAGCTCCACCAGGCCGGGGGTGCCTCTTCCGGGGCGCAAGTGCCGCCACACCAGCCCGGTGAGGCCGGAGAGGAGGATCACCGTCACCCCCATGCCCGCCCCGGAACCGCCGAGAAAGACGCGATAGGCCCCGGTCATGGCCATGGCGATGCAGGTTGGCACGGTGCCGAGAAAGAAGCCGGTGACCACCAGCAGCACCGAGCGGGTGTCGAAGACCACGCCGCTGCCGAAGTTCCATGGGGTGAGCATGATGGTGATGCCGATGCCGCCAAGGATGAGGCCGGCGACCATCTGCACCGGCACGTTGCGCGACTGGCGCAGGCGAAAGCCGAACATCTCGTAGAGCAGGCACAGGGCGAGCAGCAAGGCGGCGTTATGGATCAGGCCGAGAAATGTCGATGATGTCATACGGCGTCGTCCGGTCGTGGGCATCACCCGGGCGGAAGGGGCCTCGTGCCCCTTCACCGTCACAGTCTACCCTGATGCTCTCCAGCATGGAGTGTATCAAAGAAACACACTGTGATTCAAGACCATCGATGGCGAAAGGCTTGCTTTGTCGGCATCGCCGCACCGCGGCCTCGTCGCCGCCGAAGCCATATGCCCACTTGCCGTGCATGGGGCCTGACTGTTGACTGTTGCCGCCCGGCGTGGCGTTTTCACGCAATCGCCAAGGGTTAGAGGTTGAGGTGGGCGCGCTGCTGTAGGTACCAGCTTCTCTCCTCGTCGGCGGCGCTCTCCTTCGCCCCTTGCTCAAGCAGCTGGAGCAGGCCGTCCAACGGGTAGGGGACGATCCAGTTGCGGGTGCGCTGCACCACCCCGACGAGGGAGCTGACCCGCTCGCGGAGTTCGGCTTCGCCGAGGCCGGCCAGCTGCCAGTCGTCCTCGCCCATCCCCTGCCCCCCGATGAGGCGCACCAGGGCCTTGGTGGACTCGTTGGTCTTTCCGCCGAAATCCTCTCCGGCGGGGCACCCGGCGGTGGTCATTGCCTTGAGCACCACCGCTGTGGCGATACTGTCCATGGGGACGGTGGTTGAGGCGTCGGTGAGGGCGCGGATGGCCTCGGCAACCAGCGCTTCATCGAGGCAGCGCGTCGCCCAGTCGGGGTGGCGCTTGGCCAGGGCATAGGCCGGCCAATTGGCGGCGGTGTCCATTGAGAGCAGGGTGGAGAGCTCGACGCTGCTGCCGAAAAAGAGGTGCCGCCCGGCAAGGTAGTGCAGCCGGGGGTGATCGAGGGTCTGCAAGGGCGAGGTGGTGAAGGCGGCACGGAGGTGGTCCGGGGAGAAGATCTCACGCAGCAGCAGGCCATCGAGGGAGCGGATGCCAATAGTTTCGAGGGAGAGACGCACTGCCTCGTTGTCCTGCCAGCGCTTCTCGGCGCGGAGGATATCGGTGCTGTCGAGGTCGTGTTGCGCAGCGAGCAGGAGGAGGTCGCCACCATTGGCGGCGAAGACCCGCACGTACCGGAAGTGCTCGGAGATGGTGCGCATCACCATTCCCAGGACCTCGGGGGAGGTGTTGTAGATCTGCACCCATTGCAGGAAGACGCCGCCCTCGCTGAGATGGGGTTGCACTTCCTTGTAGAAGCGGTCGCTGAAGAGCATGTCGACCCCGGTCACCCAGGGGTTGGAGGGCTCGGAGATGATGATGTCCCACTTCCCCTGGCTGCGGCCGATGACCCGGAAGGCGTCGCCCTGATGGAGCGTCAGTCGCGGGTCCTGGTGCACCTGGTGGGTGTAGTCGCCAAACAGCGGCAGCGCCTCGATGACCGTTGGCGAGATCTCCGCCACCTCGAGTCGCTCGATGCCGGGGTGCAGGCCGAGCTCGCCGACGGTGACGCCGGTGCCAAGGCCGACGACCATGGCGCTTTTCGCCTCGTTGCGGCAGAAGAGGGCCGGCAGGTGGGCGCTCAGTTTGAGGGTATGGGTGTCCCACCGTGTCGAAGAGTCCGACTTGCCGTTGACGATGATCGAGCGCGCGGGTGGTTCGCTGCCGCTCTCGTCCCTTTGTTCGGTGACCGCCACGGTGTTGGCGACCCCGTCGCGATAGAAGATCAGGTTGCTATCTTCGAAATAGCTTTGGTAAAAAGCCGTCGGCCCGGAAAAGGAGGTGGCCACCACGTAGGGCAGGCGGAAGGTGCCGATCATGAAGCGGCTCTTGTCGTAGAGCGCTGGCAGGAAGGCGATCACGGCGACAAGGGCCGTGGCCGTGGCGGCCCCCGCCCGCCAGCCGCCTCCCAGGGGGCGGGTGGCGAGCAGCGCCGAAAAGGTGGCGCAAAGGAGCGCGACGCGGAAGACGCCATCGTTGTCGAGCAGGGAGTAGAGGACGATGCCGCCCACCAGGCTGCCGGTGAGATTGCCGAGGGTGTTGCAGGAAAAGAGCATCCCTGAGTGTCGGCCGACCAAGGCGAGGTCGCGCTTGATCTCGTGGAAGGTGATCGGCACCGTGGCGCCCATCAGGGCCACCGGCGCCAGCAAGAGGAGGAGAAGGGCGAGGAAGGCGGCGGCATAGTAGGCCCAGAAGCCGGCGAGGTTGGACTGGAAGGCGACGCGCAGCAGGTGCCCATAATAGGGCCAGGTGTCGAGGGAGAAGAAGATGACGAGCAGCAGGGCGGCGATGGCCAGTTGGTTGACGAAGAGCAGTGGCGGCCACAGGCGGCGCAGCCGGCCGACGAGGCTGCTGCCGATGGCGATGGACAGGATGAAGGCGGCGACGATCAGCGAGAAGGAGTAGGAGGAACTGCCCAGGGAGAGGTTGGTGACGCGGATGAGCACGTTCTCGAGCGTCATGACGTAGAAGCCGCTGAGGAAGGCGATGAGGTAAAGCGCTGCCGGGGCATGGGGTTTCCCTGCGCCGCAGCCGTCGCCGGGGAGGGGCGCCGGTTGTGCTTCGGGGAGGACTTCGGCCCGCTCTCCGGACCGCGCCGCCACCAGCAGAAAGAAGAGGCCGGCCAGGCAGTTGATCAGGGCGGTGGCGCGCATGGTCGTCGGCAGGCCGAAGGTGGGGATGAGCCAGAAACCGGCGAGCAGGGCGCCGACGAAGGCCCCGCCGGTGTTGACCGCATAGACATGGGCGTGGATGCGTGTCGCCTCGCCCAGGGAGCGCGACAGCCCGCTGGTGAGAAAGGGAATGGTTCCCCCCATGCACATGGTGGGGATGGCGATGAGCAGGCAGCAGCAGAGCAGCCCCTGGACGATGATCAGCCAGGGCGGCGCGAAGCTCCAGTTGCGGGTCAAGCTTTCGGTGGCGGCGAAGATGGTGGGGAAGAGGAGGCACCACAGGCCGATGAGGAGCTCGAGCAGGGCGTAGCCGCGGAAGTGGTTGCGCACCCTCGTGGTCATCTGCCCGCAGAGGTAGTAGCCCAGTGAGAGCCCGCCGAGGAAGGCGGCGAGGATGATGGCGGTGGCGATGCTGTCGCTGCCGAGCAGGCGCCCGAGGTACTTCTGCCAGGTCACCTGGTAGATCAGGCCGGTGAGGCCGGTGGCGAAGATGACCGCGTACATCGTCCCCGTTATCAGTAGCGAACCCATGATGCCCCCCGGCAGTCGTATCCCTTGCCCGTCATACCGCCGCGCCGGCAGCCGGGGGCGGTCCTGTCATCCTGCGGAGCAGCATACCGCGGAAGCGGCGCCGCGCAAACGGGAGATTTTTGGTCGAGCGAGAACGGGTCAAAAAAAGGAGAGAGGAACTGCCCCAGGAAGTTCGAGGCCGGGAGGGGTGGGTGGCCTTCTTCCTGCAGGAGAAGCGCCTCGTCACGGTGGGCGAGGCCTGTAGTTTTGGGGGCGTGACGGAGGTGCCGGGCACGGCCCGGCCCGACGCTTATGCCGCCGCGCGGGCCTCGCGCTGGCGGAGGTAGCTGGCGTAGCTGCCTTCGTGCCAGAGGATGCGGCCGTGGTCGATTTCCATCACCCGGGTGGCCAGGGAGCGCAGGAAGTGGCGGTCGT
>JANJUM010000095.1 GCA_024710585.1 Desulforhopalus sp. | reverse complement strand
GTTTCCCGAGGGAATGGTACCGCTGGCCGGGACGCCGTTCAGTTTTGACTGCCATCCCGGAGTGGCCTGTTTCACCGTCTGCTGCCGCAATGTCGATCTCATTCTCTATCCCTACGACATAATCAGACTGAAGACTCGCCTACAGCTTGATTCGGAGGAATTTCTGAGGCGACATACTCGCTTTGTGCCCGGGGACAATCCCTTCGTCCCGACCCTTAAACTAAAGCTGGTCGAGGGCGAGGGTAATCCCTGCCCGTTTCTCGAGAAGGAAGGATGCGCTGTGTATGCCGATCGGCCCACCGCTTGCCGCACCTATCCACTTGAGCGTGCCGGAGAGCGTTTCCACGACCGGCGAGGGCCTGAGGAGTTTTATTTCCTTACAAAACATCAGTACTGTAAGGGGCATGGCGAAGCTAAGACCAACACCGTCAAAACGTGGCTGCGGGGCCAGCAGTTGCTCGACTTCAATACCATGAACGACCTGTGGGCGGACATGGATACACTGTTTGCCGAAAATCCCTGGAAAGGGGAGGGTGCAGCAGGGGAAATGCAAAAGCTCGCCTTTCTGGTCTGCTACAACATTGACGGATTCCGTCGTTTTGTTGAAGAAAGGAAGATTATCGCCTCGTTCCGTCTTGCGAAGGAACAGCGCCGTCGCATCTCCACCGATGACGGCGAATTGCTCAAATTCGGGTTCGAATGGCTAAAAATGATTCTTAAACGATCACATTCGCTCCTCAAAAATTGAGCAGGTTCAACAAGCTCGAGATCCAACTTCTTGCAAAAGAAGGGAAGTCGTGGTAAACAACAATGTTGTTTTTTCACCAGCCAAATAGTCGGCTGAAATTACTTATCCCACACATCTTCGAACCAAGCCTGGTGTTGCCCCCCTGATCCGGGATGGCGACCAAGAAGATGGCGGAACCAACCAGGAAAGGAGACTGACATGACTACTGTATCGGTACGCGACATGCTGCAGGCTGGTGTTCACTTCGGGCACCAGACAAGACGCTGGAATCCAAAGATGAAACCCTACATCTATGGCCCCCGCAACGGCATCTACATCATCAATCTCGACATTACCAAGAAGCTCTTCGACCGGGCCCGCGACTTCATCTCCACAGAAGTAAAAAAAGGCGGGTCGGTCCTCTTCGTCGGCACCAAACGTCAAGCCCAGGAAATCATTCGTGAAGAAGCCAAGCGTTGCGGCATGTTTTATGTCGATCATCGCTGGTTGGGGGGCATGCTCACCAACTTCCAGACCATCAAGAACAGCATCGACCGGCTCAAAGCTATCGAGTCGATGCAGGCTGACGGCTCCATTAACCGGTTCCCCAAAAAGGAAATTCTCATCATGGAGAAGGAGAGGGTCAAACTGGAGCGCAATGTCGGGGGCATCAAGGATATGCGCGGTCTGCCCTCGGTGATTTTCGTCATCGATCCCCGCAAGGAAGATATCGCTGTCAGCGAGGCCGGTAAACTCGGCATCCCCGTGGTGGCCATCACCGACACCAACTGTGATCCCGCCGGGATCGACTACATCATTCCCGGTAACGATGACGCCATCCGTTCCATCCGCCTCATTAGCCACTACATTGCAGAAGCGGTCCTCGCCGGACAGGCGATGCGCGATGGGGATGAGGCCTCCGAAGAGGCAGTCGCTGCTGTCATGGGCGATGCCGGTCAGGAAATGGAAGGCCGTGAGGGCGAAGGCGAGGAATAACAACACTCGCCGACGCAGCCTTTAAGGCTATGCAGTACAAGGGGCAGTCAACGACCGCCCCTTTTTCGTATTCAGGATACATCTCGATTGGAAAGGGCGCACCGCGCCTTTTCCGCATCATAGCGGAATTCAACAAAGGAGATTTCCCATGACCATTACAACGAAAATGGTGAAGGATCTGAGAGATAAGACCCAGGCGGGGATGATGGACTGCAAGAAAGCCCTCGAGCAGACCAATGGCGACTTCGAGAAGGCCGTCGACTTCCTGCGCCAGAAAGGACTCGCCGTGGCTGCCAAGCGCGCCGGGCGCGCTACCAGCGAAGGTGTCATCGCAACCTATATCCATGCGGGCGGCAAGCTTGGGGTCATGGTCGAGCTGGGCTGCGAAACCGATTTCGTGGCCAAGAACGACGACTTCCGCGAGTTCGCCAGAGATATCGCCATGCATATTGCTGCCGCCAACCCCATTTCAATTCATCGCGATGAGGTTCCGGAGGCGGTTCTCGCCCGCGAGAAAGACATCTTCGTGCAGCAGGCTTTGGAAAGCGGCAAGCCAGCAGCTATCGTCGAAAAAATGGTCGGTGGCAAGATTGAGAAATTCCTCGCCGAAGTTGCACTGCTCGAGCAGAAATTCGTCAAGAATCCCGATCTATCCATCCAGGATCTTCTCAATGAGCTGGTCGGCAAGATGGGCGAGAACATCTCCATCAAACGTTTCGCGCGCTTCCAGGTCGGCGTGGAATAAGCCCCGACTCCGTTTTCTTTAGCTGCATTCGCTCTGTGGGGAGAAATCTCCGCCAAGAATCACCTTCTGCTCGAGGAGCGACCGATGGGTGACGTGTTGAAATATAAAAGAATGCTGTTGAAGCTTAGCGGAGAGGCCTTGATGGGCGACGACGCCTATGGCATCAACACCACTGTGCTTGAGTTCGTCGCCGCCGAGGTCAAAAAAGTGGTGGATATCGGTGCCGAACTTGGCCTGGTCATTGGCGCCGGCAATATCTTTCGGGGTGTTGCCGGGGCCAGTAAAGGGATGGATCGCACGACTGCCGATAATATGGGCATGCTCGCCACGGTTATGAACAGCCTGGCCATGCAGGACGCCTTGGAGCGCATCGGTGTCATTACCCGCGTGATGTCCGCCATCCCAATGCAGTCGGTTTCCGAGCCCTATATCCGCCGTCGTGCAACCAGGCACCTCGAGAAGGGCCGAGTCGTGATCTTCGCCGCCGGCACAGGCAATCCCTACTTCACTACCGACTCCGCCGGGGTGCTTCGCGCTCTGGAGATCGATGCCGAAATCGTCATCAAGGCCACCCGTGTCGACGGGGTCTATGACTGCGACCCGCTTCTTCACCCGGAGGCGGTGAAGTACGAGCAACTGACCTACGACGAGGTTCTGCAAAAGGGGTTACGGGTCATGGATGCCGCCGGGATTGCCCTCGCCAAAGAAGATAACCTGCCGATCATGGTCCTCAACATGGCGGTGCCTGGCAACATCAAACGCGCTGCGCTGGGAGAGAAGGTCGGCACGGTCATCAGCGTCTGATGGCTCGGGCCTTTTCAATCACTTTAAGGATACGACAATGAACGATGTAATTCTCGAGATGGCTGACAAGATGGAGAAGAGCCTCGAGTCCTTCAAAAAGGAACTTTCCAAGGTGCGCACCGGAAGGGCCTCCCTGGCGATTCTC
Source organism: Desulforhopalus sp. (assembly GCA_024710585.1). Taxonomy (GTDB): domain Bacteria; phylum Desulfobacterota; class Desulfobulbia; order Desulfobulbales; family Desulfocapsaceae; genus Desulforhopalus_A. Next base: position 20,592 of record JANJUM010000095.1, on the reverse strand, counting down.
GACGGAATTCATGTCGATGCCTATGGCAGCTCGATGTCGCTCAATCAGGTGGGCAGCCTGACTATTCCCGAGAGCCGCCAGATCGTCATCCAGCCCTGGGACCCGCAGTTGCTGCCGGCCATCGAAAAGGCCATTCTCAAGTCCGATATCGGTCTCAACCCGATCAGCGACGGCAAGGTGGTTCGTCTCAACATCCCGCAGCTGACCCAGGAGCGTCGCAAGGAACTCGTCAAGGCAGTGAAGAAAGTTGCCGAGGAGTTTCGCGTCGCCGTGCGCAACCTGCGCCGCGACGCCATCGAGACCTTGAAGAAGCAGAAAAAGGACAAGGAAATCTCCGAGGACGATCTCTTCAAATTGCAGGAAGAAGCCCAGAGCGAGACCGATGCCTCTATCAAAAAGATCGACGAGGCGACGACAGCCAAGGAGAGGGAAGTGATGGAGGTGTAGGCCTTCCTCTCCTCTGCTCTTCCCCTCCTTTGTTCTTTTCCCCTTGTGGGATGCCCTTCCCGGCGGCGTCGCCGTGACGCCGCCGTCGATATTTCAGCCTTTCTCAGACCCATCGCTGGAGAGTAATGGCAATGCACCGCACCGCAATGTCCGCAGGTAACAAGGCAGCACGCTGGTATCGGGGATGACTTCTGCATCGATTTCCATTGATCCTCAACGCCTTCCCCGTCACGTTGCCATCATCATGGATGGCAACGGCCGCTGGGCCAAACAGCGACACCAGCCGCGCCTTTATGGCCACAAGGTCGGGGCCGACTCGGTCAGCGATATCGTCCGTGTGTGTCGCGAGATTGGCATCGGCCATCTTACTCTTTACGCCTTCTCGTCCGAGAACTGGCAGCGGCCGACCTCGGAAGTCTCGGGGTTGATGTCGATCCTTCGCAAATATCTCGAGAGCGAACTGCCGCGCATGCAGAAAAATGGCATCCGCCTCATGGCCATCGGCGATCATTCGCGGTTGCCGGATACGGTCCGCCAAACCCTGCAGCGGACCATCGCCGCAACCGCCGACAACTCCCATCTCACCCTTACGCTTGCCCTCAGCTATGGCGCCCGCGATGAGCTGGTGCGGGCGGTGCGGGCCATCGCCGGACGATGCCGCGAAGAGCATCTCGAGCCAGAACGGATCACCGAAGAGACCATCACCGCAGCCCTCGACACCGCCGGGCTGCCCGACCCCGACCTGTTGATTCGCACTGGGGGTGAGGCACGGCTTTCCAACTTCCTTCTCTGGCAGGCGTCTTATGCTGAAATCTATTTCACCGAGGTGATGTGGCCAGATTTCCGCGAGGCGGTGTTCCTCAAGGCCATCGACAACTTTCAGAAGCGGGAAAGACGCTTCGGGAAAACCGGAGACCAACTGTACGAGCATAACAGCACATGAAGACACGCATCGCCCCCGGTCTGCTCATCGCCGGTCTCTGGCTGCTCCTTCTGCTCAAGGGACCCCCGCTGCTTTTCTGCCTGGTCGTGGCCATTCTTGCCCTCTGGGCTGCTGACGAGTACTTGCGCATGATCGATCCGCGACCGCTCGGCGTGGGCGAACGCTGGCTGGTCAACGTCTGCCTTGCCACCCCCACCCTGACGGTATGCATAATACCGGATGTCGCAGCCCTCGGCCCTGGGCTGCTCCTTGGTTTTTTTCTGATCGTTCTCTATTTTCTGTCGCGTTACGCGGTACTGCCAAACCGTTTCGATTATTTTTGCCGTCTTGGCATCGGCACCGTCTACCTTGGCTTTCTCTGCGCCCATCTGGTGCTCCTGCGTTACCATCCCCAGGGCGCAGCCTGGCTCATCATCGGCACCGCCATAACCGCAGGTTCCGACACAGGTGCTTACTTTGTCGGAAGGAAGTTCGGCCGGCACAAGCTCTGCCCGAACGTCAGTCCCAACAAGACCATTGAAGGAGCCATCGGGGGGGTGGTTGTGGGTGTAGCCGCGGCCGCTGCGTTTGCGGTCTCCATCCTGCCCCAGGTCAATTGGCCATTCCTGCTGGTTTCCGCAGCCGTTCTCTGTCTGGTCGGCATTGTTGGCGATCTCACCGAATCGGTGATTAAGCGTGGCACCGGCACCAAGGATTCGGGGCGCTGCCTCGCCGGCCACGGAGGTATTCTCGACCGTGTCGACTCGCTCCTCCTGGTCGGCCCGTTTCTCTATTATTTCGTCATGTTGAGCGGCAGCTGATGAAAACTCTCGCCGTTCTCGGTTCGACCGGCTCCATAGGTGTCAACGTTCTCGACGTCGTGCGGCAGTTCCCCGAGCGGTATCGGGTGGTGGCACTCGCCGCCGGCACCAATGTCGAGCGGTTGGCCCGGCAGGTCGAGGAGTTCGCTCCGTCGCTTGTCTCGGTGTGCGACGAACAGCACAGAGCTGCCCTTCTCAACCTTCTTCCCCCTGGTCATGGTTGCACTGTCCTCTGTGGCACCGAGGGCAATATGCAGGTGGCCTCCCACGAGGAGGCCGTTTTCACCGTGTCGGCGATGGTCGGTGCCCTGGGGTTGCTGCCGACCCTGGCCGCTATCGAGGCCGGCAAAGACATCGGCCTGGCCAACAAGGAGACCCTGGTCATGGCCGGGCAGTTGGTGATGCGGGCGGTGGAACAGGCCGCTGTGCAACTCCTGCCCATCGACTCCGAGCATTCAGCCATCTTTCAGGCGCTCGAGGCAGGCCGGCGCGCCGACCTGCGCAAGATCCTTCTCACCGCCTCAGGCGGACCGTTCCGGGGGCTGGACAGTACGCGGCTGGCCGAGGTCACTGCCGCCGAAGCCCTGCGCCACCCCAACTGGAGCATGGGTCGGAAGATCTCCATAGATTCGGCGACCCTGATGAACAAGGGCCTGGAGGTGATCGAGGCCCGTTGGCTGTTCGATGTCGCCCCAGAGGCTATCGAGGTGCTGGTCCACCCCCAGTCCATCGTCCATTCCCTGGTCGAATACCAGGATGGCTCGGTGCTCGCCCAACTCGGTATCCCCGATATGCGCATCCCCATCGCCTACGCCCTGTCCTACCCGGATCGGCTGCCGCTGTCTCTGCCGCCCTTGAACCTCGCCACCTGTGGCGAGCTGCAGTTCTTTCCCCCCGACCATGAGAGGTTCCCCTCCCTGAAACTGGCGTATGCCGCCCTCGCCAGAGGGGGGACGGTTGCAGCGGTGCTCAACGCCGCCAACGAGGTGGCGGTGGAGGCATTTCTCCAGGGCCGTATTTCTTTTCCGCAAATTGCCGAGACAGTGGCCCGTACAATGGATATTGTAGGAACCGAGGGCGAGGTCGGGCTCGACCAGATCCTTGACGATGACGCCCGGGCAAGGGCCTTGGCCGGGCAGCTGATGGCCAGGATCCGGTAACCCTGATAAATGGCCCAACCCTCCGCTGGCAGGCCTCTTTCCGTAACCGTCGCGCGGGGGTGAACACGTAACTTATCCGCCCGGGAAACCTTCCTGCGGGCGATCGCATGGTGCTATGAATACCCTGTTGTCCTTCATTGTTGTTCTCGGCTTGCTGATCTTCGTCCACGAACTGGGGCACTTTATTTTCGCCAAGCTCTTTGGAGTGCGTGTACTCAAGTTTTCGCTTGGCTTTGGGCCGAAGGTCTTCGGGCGCACGATCGGCGAGACCGAGTATGTGGTTTCCGCCTTTCCGCTGGGCGGCTTCGTGAAAATGTTCGGCGAAAACCCCGACGAGCAGGATGTTTCCGCGGAAGATCGCCGCGTCTCCTTCGCCCACAAGGCCACCTGGCAACGCTTCCTCATCGTTCTCGCCGGGCCTGTTTTCAACCTTCTCTTCGCCGTGGTCCTCTTCTTCCTGGTCTTTTTCTTTCTCGGCATCCCCAGTGCCGGCGAAGGGACGAGGATCGGCACGGTCAGCCCCGGCTCGCCAGCTGCCGAAGCCGGCATGAGCCCGGGGGACCTCATCCTGCGTATCGGCGACCGTGAGACCATGGTCTGGCAGGATGTCCTCGACGGTGTCAAGAACAGTGGCGGCCAGCCAATCACCGTGGTGGTGCAGCGTGGCGAGGAGAAAGTGTCGCTCACCGTGCGCCCGGCCATGGACGTGGTCAAAAACGTCTTCGGCGAGGAGGTCGAGCAACGCTATATGATCGGCATCAAAAAAGCCGACGAGATGATCTGGGAGGAGAGCACGCTGCTGTCCTCCATCGACAGCGCGTTGCAGCAGACCTGGATGTATATCTCCCTCACCGCCATCGGCTTCGTCAAGATCGTCCAGCAGGTGGTTCCCGCCTCGGAGATCGGCGGGCCGATCCTCATCGCCCAGATCGCCGGGGAGCAGATGAAGGCGGGATGGGTCAACCTCATCTATTTCATGGGATTGCTCAGCGTCAATCTCGGCCTGCTCAACCTGCTGCCGATCCCTGTGCTCGACGGCGGCCATCTCGCCTTTCTCTCCCTCGAAGCGGTGCGTCGCAAGCCCATTGGCCTGCGGGCGCAGATCGTGGCGCAGCAGATAGGCATCGGCCTGCTGGGGACTCTGATGGTCTTTGTCTTCTATAACGACATCGTGCGCCTCTTCAAATGATGACCGCGGTTCGCCCCCTGCTGCTCGCCATCGACACCGCCACTCCCTGTGCCGCCCTGGCGCTCACTGCCGGCACCGCGGACGACGGCGAGGTGCGCGGCTGCCTCAATATGGCCGGCGGCAAGACTCACTCGCGCCGCTTGCTTCTCCTTATCGACGTGCTCATGCGCGAGAGTGGCACCACCTGGCAGGATGTCGACGGCATCGCCGTTGGCCTCGGGCCGGGCAGCTTCACCGGCCTGCGCATCGGCATGGCTACAGCCAAGGGGCTGGCGAGTGCCGCCGGCAGGCCGCTGTACGGGGTCTCGACCCTCGATGTCCTTGCCGCCCAGTGCGCCGGAGCCCCCCTGGTGTGCAGCATGATCGATGCCCGCAAGAAGGAGGTCTACGCCGCCCTGTACCGCCGTGACGCCCAGGGGAGGCAGGTGGCGTGCACTGGCCCGCTCGTGCTGCCGCCCGTCGCCCTGGCTTCCAAGCTGCTCGGTATGCTGGAGGCCGATGAGTCGGTGCTGCTGGTGGGCAGCGGCGCGCGCCTCTATGGCGCGGAGTTGCTCCCGCTGCTTGGTGGCAGGGGGCGAGTCGCCCCGGCCTTCCTCCACGAACCGTCGGCGGCGGCCCTCGGCCTGGCGGCGGGGGAGAAGGCTGTCCGTGGCGAGAATCTCGATCCCATCGAGGGGATGCCGCTCTATGTGCGCGGCTCGGACGCCGAGCTCAATCTGGCCAGAAAACTTGCGCAAGGTGCAGGGGAGGGCGGGCGATGAGTAAGAGGAGAGCGACCCGGGTCATCCATGTCGGCAAGGTTGCCATCGGCGGCGACAGCCCCATCGCCGTACAGTCGATGACCAACACCGACACTCGCGATATCGAACGGACGGTTGTGCAAATCAAGGGGCTGGAGGCGGCCGGATGCGACATCGTCAGGGTGGCGGTGATCGACCTCGAGGCCGCCGCGGCCATCGCCGCCATCCGTGCGGCTATCGCCATTCCGCTCATTGCCGACATCCATTTCGACCATCGCCTGGCGGTCGCCGCCATGGAAAACGGCGCTGACGGCATACGCATCAACCCCGGCAATCTCGGCGGAGCCGAGAAGACGGCCAGGGTGGTGGACGCAGCCAAGAGGCATGGGGTGCCGATTCGTGTCGGGGTCAACAGCGGCTCAATCGAGAAGGACCTCCTCGCCCTTCATGGCTATCCCAGCGCCGACAACACCGAGGCCCTGGTAGCCAGCGCCCTGCGCAACGTCCAGTTGCTCGAGCGCCATGGCTTCGACGCCATCAAAATTTCGGTGAAGGCCGCCGATGTGCTGACGACCATATCCGCCTACCGCCGTCTCTCGCAGCGTACCGACTACCCCCTGCACCTCGGCGTCACCGAGGCCGGCGGGCTCATCGCCGGTACGGTGAAGTCCAGTGTCGCCCTGGGCATTTTGCTCAGCGAGGGCATCGGCGACACCCTGCGCATCTCCCTTACCAGGGAGCCGGTGGAGGAGGTGCGGGTCGCTTTCGAGCTGCTGCGTGCCCTGAAGATCCGCGAGCGCGGGCCGGAGTTGATCTCCTGCCCCACCTGCGGCCGGACGCGCATCAACCTTTTCGCCCTGGCGGAAGAGGTGGAGCGCTTTCTGCAGACCATGGAAAGCCCGCTCAAGGTGGCGGTGATGGGCTGCGTCGTCAACGGCCCCGGCGAGGCGAAACATGCCGACATTGGCGTGGCTGGCGGCAACGGCGTCGGTATCATTTTCAAGCGCGGCGAGATCTGGAAGAAAGTCAACGAGGACGAGTTGCTGCCGGTCTTTCTCGCCGAGTTGCAGAACATGGAAGAAGAGCGGCGCGGTCAGGGAAAATCTGCTACAAAAGAGTGAACTGTCAGGCCCCCGTGGTTGGTCGGCGGCGGGCGGGGCTCCATCATCAACACACCATAACGGGAAGACCACTATGCGCTATTCTCAGTTGCTGATTCCAACGCTGAAAGAGGTGCCATCCGAGGCGGAAGTCGTCAGCCATGTGCTGCTGCTGCGGGGCGGGTTCATCCGCAAGCTCACCGCCGGCATCTATACCTACCTGCCCCTGGGGCTCATGGCGATCCGCAAGGTCGAGCAGATCGTGCGCGAGGAAATGAACCGTGCCGGTGCCCAGGAAGTGCTGATGCCGATGGTGCAGCCCGCCGACCTGTGGATGGAGACCGGCCGTTACAAGAAATATGGCCCGGAACTGCTGCGCTTTCACGACCGCCATGAGCGCGAGTCGTGCCTTGGGCCGACCCACGAGGAGGTCATCACCGATATCGCCAGAAAAGAACTGCATTCCTACCGCGACCTGCCGGTCAACCTCTACCAGATCCAGACCAAGTTTCGCGATGAGATCCGTCCCCGCTTCGGCCTCATGCGCGGCCGCGAGTTCATCATGAAGGACGCCTATTCCTTCGATGTCGACGACGCCGGGGCGGAGGTCTCCTATCGCAAGATGTACGAGGCCTACCGGCGCATCTTCATTCGATGCGGCCTCGATTTCCGCGCGGTGCAGGCCGACTCCGGGGCCATCGGCGGCAATTTCTCCCATGAGTTCATGGTGCTTGCCAAGACCGGCGAGGACACCATCGTCATCTGTGACAGCTGCGATTTCGCCGCCAACAAGGAGAAGGCGGCGGTGGTGCTGCGGCCGGCGGCGGAGGGCGAGCCGCTGCGGGTGATGGCCAAGGTCGAGACTCCCGGCAAGCGCAAGGTGGAGACGGTATGCGAGTTTCTCGGCATCGGGCCGGAGACCCTCGTCAAGACCATGGTCTACAAGGCCGACGGCGTTCCGGTGGCGGTGCTGCTGCGTGGCGACCGTGAGGTGGAGGAGGTCAAACTGAAGAATCTCCTCGGAGTCGCTGATGTCGAGCTTGCCGGGGAACAGGAAGTGTTCGACGCCACCCGGGTGCCCACCGGCTACCTCGGGCCGGTGGGGCTCGCGCTGCGACTGGTCGCCGACCAGGAAGTGGCAGCCATGCGCAACTTCACCGTCGGCGCCAACGAGAAGAACCATCACCTGCAGAACGTCAACCTCGGCCGCGACTTCCAGGTCGAGGCGGTCGGCGACCTGCGGCGCATCACCGAAGACGATCCCTGCCCGCAGTGCGGGGGCCGGCTCTCCCTCACCGAGGGCATCGAGGTCGGCCATGTCTTCAAGCTCGGCACCGGCTATTCGCAGTCGATGAACGCCACTTTCCAGGACAGCGACGGCCAGGGCAAGCATTTCGTCATGGGCTGCTACGGGATCGGCGTCAGCCGCGTTGTCGCCGCCGCCATCGAGCAGAATCATGACGAGCATGGCATCGTCTTCCCGGTGCCTTTGGCGCCGTTCACGGTCATCGTCCTCAATCTCGGCGGCAAGGACGAAAAGCTCTGCGAACTCGCCGAAAGTCTCTATGGCAACCTGCAGGCGGCGGGCCTCGAGGTGCTCCTCGACGACCGCGACGAACGCCCCGGCCTGAAGTTCAAGGATGCCGATCTGCTCGGCATCCCTTACCGGGTCACCGTCGGCAACAGCTATGCCAAGAGCGGCAAGGTCGAGGTGCGGCGGCGGCGGGATGGGGTGATGGAGGAACTCACCCCTGAGGAGACGGTGGCATTCCTGCGCGAGCGTATCGGCGCCGAGTTGAAGAAGTGATCATCACGGCGCGGCGAGTACCTTCCGCCGCGCCGAACAGCTGATCCCCCACGGCGGGGGACTGTGAACGCCCCGGAAGTGTCGGGGCGAGAGGGCGATGGCCAACGAAACGACAATAAATCCCCAGGGCCTCAAGGTCCTGGCGGCCACCTATCTGCAGGGCGTCGACCTGTCGCGGATCGACAAGGCCTGGGAACTGGTGACGCGGGTGCACAAGGGCAGCCGCCACTTCTCCGGGGAGCTCTACGTCATCCACCTCCTCGAGGTGGCCTCGACCCTGGCGTCGATGCGCCTCGACCTCGACACCGTACTCGCCGGCCTCCTGCATGGGGTGTTGAAGGAAGAGGAAACCGGTCGGCCAGGGGTGACGGTGGAGGAACTGGCGGAGATGTTCGGCAAGGATGTCGCCGCCATTGTCGAGGGCACCACCCGCATCACCCAGGTGCAGTACAACAGCAAGCTGGCCAGTCAGGCGGAGAATCTGCGCAAGATGTTTCTCGCCATGGCCGCCGATATCCGCGTGCTTCTCGTCAAGCTGGTCAACCGCCTGCTCGATCTCTTCCTTCTCGACATGGTCGATCGCGAGCATCAGCTGGATATCGCCAGGGAGACCATGGACGTCTACGCCCCCCTGGCCAGCCGCCTCGGTATCGACTGGCTCAAACGGGAGCTCGAGGATCACGCCTTCAAGTTCCTCTACCCCGAGGAGCACTATAATCTCTCCCATGCCCTGGAGACCTCCCTCGACGAGCGTCAGGCCTATGTCGACGAGGTGATCAAGATCCTCGACGAGAAGCTTGGTGAAAACAGCATCAAGCCGCTGCGCATCATCGGCCGCCCCAAACACCTCTACTCCATCTATAAAAAGCTGGTGGCGCAGAACATCCCCCTGGAGCGGGTCTACGACAAGGTTGCCTTCCGCATCATTGTCAACACCGTCAACGAGTGCTACGAGGCGCTGGGGGTCATCCATGCCAACTGGTCGCCGGTGCCGGGGCGCATCAAGGATTTCATCTCGGTGCCGAAAGCCAACAACTACCAGTCGATGCACACCACGGTGGTGGGGCCGCGCGAGCACTTCATCGAGATCCAGATTCGTACCGAGGAGATGGACCGGGTCGCTCAGGAGGGTGTCGCCGCGCACTGGGCCTACAAGGAAGGGCAGAAGATCAACAAAAACGATGCCCGGCTGTTCCGCGAGCTGAAGAAACTGGTGGCCTCGCTGCAGGAGGTCGAGGACCCGCGCGAGTTCCTCGACAGCGTCATCGGCGAGCTCTACGATCCGGAGATCTATGCCCTCACCCCCACCGGGGAGGTCAAGGAGTTTCCCGCCGGCAGCTGTCCCATCGATTTCGCCTACGCCATCCATACCGAGGTCGGCGACCACTGCGTCGGGGCCAAGGTCAACGGGCGGCAGGTGCCGCTCAAGTACCAGATCCAGACCGGCGATATCGTCGAGATCCTCACCGCCCCCAACCAGAACCCGCGGCGCGGCTGGCTCGATCTGGTCAAGACGAGCCGCGCGCGCACCAGGATCCGGTCCTGGCTGCGCCGTGAGGAGAAGGACAAGGCGCTCAAGCTGGGCAGGGAAATTTGCGAGCGGGAGATCCGCAAATACGACACCTCGCTGAAGAAGATCATCAAGAGCGGTCATATCCGTCTGCTCCTCAAGCAGCTGCGCTGCAACTCCCTTGACGACCTGCTGGTCAAGGTGGGCAGCGGGGTGATCACCGTGCAGAACCTCATCCGCGCTCTGCAGCCGGTGGAGCTGCGCAAGGAGGCGGAGTCGGCGGTACACGACCTGCCCCCCGAGGAGCTGGCGGCACTCCTCGCCTCCCAGGCACATCCCCACAGCGAGGGGGCCGGCAAAGGCAAGCCAGGCATCAATATCGACGGCGTCGACGGTATGCTGGTGAAGATCAGCCAGTGCTGCCAGCCTCTGCCGGGCGACCCCATCGTCGGCTTCATCACCATGGGCAAGGGGGTGTCGGTTCACAAGGCCGACTGCGTCAACCTGCTCAGCTCCGACCCCAAGCGGTGGATCGATGTCAGCTGGAGCGGCATCACCGAGAAGAGCTACAAGGTTTCCATCCATATCAGCGCTGAAAATCAGCGCGGCATCTTTGCCGAGATCAGCGGCACCATCAGCGCCGACAACGCCAATATCGTCGATATCTCCGCCCACACCACCGCCACCGATCTGGCAGAGATGACCATCTCCCTCGAGGTCGTCAACCTCGAGCATCTGCAGACCTTGCTGCAGCACCTGCGGCAACTGCCGGCGGTTATCGCCGTGCGCAGGATGTAACCATCCTCTGCGGCGATGCTGTGTGCGGTCTGTGGAAACGAGCGGCCTGCGGGAGGGGCAGTGTGCCCCTACTGCGGGGCTGCCGAAAAGGTCGACGAGGGGCGTCCGAAACCTGCCTTCTGCCATCGGACCGTCAATCTCGAAGCGGGCCGGCCGGTTGTCGAGGTGGCGCTGCGCCGCCTCGAGCAGGCTGTTGACGACGGGTTGCGTCAGGGCGTCACCGTCCTCACCCTCATCCACGGCTATGGCTCGAGCGGCAAGGGCGGGGTGATTCGTGAAGAATGCCGGCGCATGCTCGACTTCATGAGGGAGAAGAACATCGTCGCCGATTATCTCTGTGGAGAAGATTTCGTGAAAAAGTCCGGGAGGGTGCGCGCCCTCCTGCAACGCTACCCGGCCTTGGCCGCACATCACAGCCTTGGCCGGGGCAACCCCGGCATCACTCTGGTGCTGCTGGCCTGATCCCTGCGCCTTATCGGTGGCCGGCCCCATGAGCCGGGCACCTCTCTCTGCGACCGGAGGGTCGCGAAGTTCCACATTCAATAACCCCTTGATGGGAGGAAAAGCAGATGAAGACATCGTTGATGACCGCCGCTTTGGGACTGGTCCTGGCCGTTCCCGCCTTTTCTTCGGCGGCCCCGCCGACAAGCTTCGAAGACAAGCTCAGCTACAGCATGGGCTTCGAGGTGGGTAGCTATTTCAAGCGCGCCGGGGGCGACATCCAGAAGGAGTTCCTCCTCATCGGCATCGAGGATGCCTTCAAGGGCGTCGAGCCGACGATGAGTGCCGAAGACATGCTGGCGGTGAAGAAGGAGTTCGCTGCGCGCATGCAGGCGCGGCAGATGGCCATGCTCGATGAGATGAAGGCCAAGAACAAGACCGCTGGCGAGGCCTATCTCGCCGAGAACAAGAAAAAGTCTGGGGTTACGGTGACCGCCAGCGGTTTGCAGTATGAGGTGGTCAAGAAGGGACAGGGCAAGAATGCCGGGCCCACCGATTCGGTCAAGGTCCAGTACACTGGCACACTCATCGACGGCACCGAGTTCGACAGTACTGTTTCCCGAGGGGAAGCCGCCGAATTTCAGGTGGATCAGGTGATCAAAGGCTGGAGCGAGGCGTTGCAGCTGATGAACCCCGGCTCGAAGCTGCGTCTGGTGATTCCCTCCGAGCTGGCCTATGGCGAAGGCGGCGCAGCGCCGATGATCGAGCCCAACTCGGTGCTGGTGTTCGACGTCGAGATGATTTCCATCGGCGAGCCGGCTGCCAAATAAGGCGAAGGCGGCGACCGGATGTCGCCGCTATAGACCATCTTCTCAAAGCAACGGGCCGTTCCTCATCATCGGGGGACGGCCCGTTGTCGTCAGCGGTCGTTGCGGGCGAGGAGGATGAGGCCGGTCAGGGAGAAGACGACGTGGATAACTCCGGCGGCGAAAAAGGGGTTGACGTAACCCGCCCCCGCCAGGGACTGCAGTGCCCCCCAGATGCCCCAGGCGATGAAGGCCAGGCCGCAGCTGGCAGGGATGGCCACCGACAGGTCGCGGCCCCACTTGCGGTACGAGTAGAGGAGGATCGGCAGGCCGAGCAGCAGCAGGGGAATGCCGAGAAGGATATAGGAGAGACGGCCGAGGAAGGCGGTCCAGGCCGATTGCACTTCGTGTGCGACATCGGAGCGTTCGATTTCCAGATAGAGCCCGGAGAGCGACTGCTCCGCCGCCTTGTTGACGGGCACGAGGAAGTCCTCGGGCTTTTCCCTGAAGGCGAATTCGCGGTCGGCAAAGCTGATGATGTCGTAGTGGCCGTCGTCACGGCGCTGCTGGATCTGGCCGGTTTTGAGCAGCCACTTGTCGGACGGCTCGTCGTAGCTGGCGAAGGAGGCGGTGATCAAGGCCTTCATGTTGTAGTCATCGGTCCACAGGGAGTAGGAAAACTCCTTGAATTCGTGGACTTTGGGGTTCGGCCAGGCGAACGAATAAAAGCCGTCGGCGCCCTTGTAGTAGTAGCGGTTGTTGCGCAGAATGCCGAGTGGGACCTTGCCCTTAAGCTGTTCGAACCAGATGTTGTTGGTCTTGCCGATGGTCACCGGCAGCAGCCACTGGGCGGCGGCAAAAAAGAGCAGGGTGAAGGCCAGCGCGCCGATGAGGATGGGGCGGACGATGAGACGCAGCGGCACCCCCCCGGCCTTGAGGGCGGTGAGTTCGTTGGAGTGGCTGAGAATGCCGAGGGTGAGGACTCCGGCGAGGAGGATCAGCACCGGGCCCAGCTGGTCGACGACGAAGGGGATGGTCAGCAGGAAGTATTCCAGGGCCATGCTCGCCGGTTTGCCGGCGTTGACGAAATCGTCATATTTCTCGAAGAAGTCGACAAGGAGGTAGATGGCGACGAAACCGCTGTTGACGGTCAGGAAATATTTGATGAACTGGCTGAGCAGGTATCGGTTGAGCAGGGTCACGAGGCTACCTCGGCATACGGGGGCGAAAGCCGCCGAAAACGGTGTGGCGGCACAGGGTGGGTCGGCACTGCCAGGCGCCTTTTTTGGGGGCCGGAGGGCGGCGGTCACTTGTAGGTACCATTAACGACCACCGCCGTCAATATCGGGCTGGCCGCGGGGAAGGGGAATTTTCAAGCCCTTGCAATGGTTCGGCGCCCTGTGGTATAGTCGGCTCTTGTTGTCGAACCGGCGGGGTGCGCCGACGTTTTCGCCCCATGGCGCCCGAAGGTGTCGCCGACGTTACTGTTTCGGTGTCGTCGGTCTGCTGGTGGAAGAGATCAAGAGGAGAAGGCTGGTTTTTGGGGGTGGCCCTTCATTTCGTGTCGGCAGTGGGGTCGGTGGGCTGGCGAAAATCGACTTGCCGCAAATGGGGGAGCTGTGGCGATGGAGTTGATGCACCGCATCATGACAGCCTTGACAGAGGCCGTCCGCATGTCGCTCCGCGCTCTTCACTCGACTATACTGGTACTCTATGGCGATCAAAAGAAAGAAGAAAGACCCGCTGCTCGGTAAACTTCTCTTCAAGAACACCGCTACCCATCGGTTACAAGCCTTCTGGAATCTGTTCGCCAAGGACGACGACGTCCTGGTGATCATCAACGCCGACCCCGACGCTCTCGCCGCCGCCATGGCGGTGCGTCGTCTCCTGCGCTACAAGGTCAAGAGCGTCACCATCACCCACCCCAACGAGATCCGCCGCCTCAATAACCAGGCCATGGTCGAGCGGCTGAAGATCCCGCTGGAGCGCCTCAAGGATGTCAAGCTTGAGAATTACAGCAAGCGGGTGATGGTCGATTCACAGCCCGATCATTTGCCTTGTTTTGAAAAGATCAAGGTCCACGCGATCATTGATCATCATCCGGTCACCAACGTGGGCGAGATTGAGTTTGTCGACATCCGTCCCGATTACGGGGCGACCTCGTCGATGCTGGTCGAGTATCTGCGCGCCGCCGGGATGAAGCCGTCGGTGACCCTGGCCACGGCGCTATTTTACGGCATCAAGGTCGACACCCACGACTTCGAGCACAAGTCGGTTCTTGCTGACGGCATTTCCTTTCGCTATCTCTTCAACATCGCCAACCGCGACCTGGTGCGCAAGTTTGAACTCACCGACCTGCGCCGCTCCGAGCTCAAGTACTTCGCCACCGCCCTGGCAGAGCTGAAATATTCCAAGGGTCGCTATTTTTCTCACCTCGGCCGGGTGCGAAGCCCAGATGTTCTGGTGATTGTCGCCGATTTCCTCAACCATGTTGGCGAGATTGACTGGGTATTCGTCTCCGGGGTGCATGGCGAGAAGCTGGTGGTCATTTTCCGCTGCGACGGTTACCGCAAGAATGCCGGCAAACTTGCCGAGCGCATCTTCGGCGCGCTTGGGTCGGCCGGTGGTCATAAGGGCGCGGCGAGGGCGGAAGTACCCCTGAAAAACCTGCAACTGGGGGAGAAGGAACTGACTTCCGAAACCCTGAAGCGCTTCATCAAACAGCATATCTGAGAGCTCTCCGCGAGGAGGGTTTTGGCGATTCCAGCGACAGGCGGGGCGAGTTGATTCGCCTTGTGCTGCGGTGATTGCATCTCGCCCATTACCGCTTTCAGCCCCGCCACCTTCTGTGTTGACCCGCCATGGGGCGGCAATCCATGGCGATTTCGCACGCTGCGACCTGGAAAGGTTGCGCCTTGACCTGATATCCTTTACCATAAGTACGTTATCCGATGTCATGCGGCGGGTCTGTGTCTCCCGCCGTTCTTGCGTGGCGGCAGAGTCAACGGAGGTGCTTATGCTCAAACCCACTACTCTGGCGATGATTCTGGCGGGAGGACGGGTCGACGAACTCAACGTGCTCACCTACTACCGCCCGAAATCGGCGGTTCCTTTCGGGGGGCTGGGCCGGGTCATCGATTTCTCCCTCAGCAATCTGATGAACTCGGGGATCGAGCAGGTGGCGATCCTCAGCCAATACCGCAGCTACTCACTGATAAACCACATCGGCACCGGTGCCGCCTGGGATATGGTTGGCCGCTACCGCCGCATCTCCGTCTTGCCGCCTTTCCTCGGCACCGAGGCCGCCGACTGGTATCGCGGCCCCGCCGATGCTGTCTTCAAGAATCTCGACTACGTGCATTACCATCAACCAGAGGAGATTCTCATCCTCTCTGGCGATCATATCTACAAGATGGACTACCAGGATATGATCGACTACCATACCGCCAAGGATGCCGACCTGACCATCGCCTTCACCAAGGTGCCGCGCGCCGGGTCCGACCGTTTCGGCATCGCCCAACTCAACGACGAGGACGGCGAGAAGGGCGGCCGCGTTACCAGCTATTGGGAAAAACCAGAGCAGCCGCAATCGGACTGGGCCTCGATGACCATCCTCTGCTTCAAGCCGAAGGTGCTCTACGCCGCCCTGGAAGAGAACCAGAGAGGGGATTCCTACCATTTCGGCCGCGATATCATACCGGTACTGCTCAGAGAAGGCAGGCGCGTCTATGGCTACAAGTTTTCCGGCTACTGGGGCTATACGCGCACCATCAACGAGTACTGGCAATCGAATATGGACCTGCTCGGGCCGGACCCGAAGATCGATATGGAGAAGTGGGTCTTTCGTACCAACCTCGACCATCGCAATATCCGCGATTTTCAGCCGGCGCAGATGGGGGACGGCGCCAGGGTGGAGAACAGTCTTATCTACAATGGCTGTCGGGTCGAGGGAACGGTGCGCAACTCCATCCTGTTCCCGGGGGTGATCGTCGACAAGGGGGCGGTTGTCGAGAACAGCGTCATCTTCTACAGCAACACCATCGGCGAGAACTGCCGTTTCAACAAGGTGGTGGCCGATGTCAATACGGTGTTTGCGCCCAATGTCGTCATAGGCCCGGAGGTGTGCCGGAATGAGAGCGAGGTGACAGTGGTCGGCTGGAATAACACCATCCCGGCAAGCACCTTCATCGGCGAGGGGGCGACAATCTACCCCAATATCTCGTGCAGTTGGCCGAACCGGGTCGAAAAAGGGGAGGTGCTGCGATGAAACGGGCAAAAGAAGCACTGGTGCTCCTTCTGGCGGGCGGTGTCGGCAGCCGTCTCAATATCCTCGTGCAGAAGCGGGCCAAGCCGGCGGTGCCTTTTGCCGGCGTTTACCGCATTATCGATTTCAGCCTCAGCAATGTGATGAACAGCGGCCTCACCAAGGTCGGGGTGCTCACCCAGTACAAGCCGCTGTCGCTGATGAGCCATCTTGGCTCCGGGGAGGCCTGGGACCTCACCGGCCGCAGCCGCGGCATCAAGATTCTCCCGCCACGCACCGGAGAGAAGGAGTCGGACTGGTACCACGGGACGGCCGATGCCGTACGCCGCAACCTCGACTTCCTTGAGCACAATACCGCAGAGGAGGTGCTGATCCTCTCCGGCGACCATATCTATCATATGGATTTCGACGCGATGATCGAGTATCACCGCTCGAAGAAGGCCGACGTCACCGTGGCCATGATGACCGTCCCCAAGAGCCAGATCCATCAATTCGGGGCGGGCATCGTCGACCGTCATGACCGCATTGTCGAGTGGGAGGAGAAGCCGAAGGTGGCGCGCACCAATCTCGCCTCCATGGGCATCTATGTCTTTGATTATCGGTACCTTCTCGATTCTCTGGCCCGTGACCGGGAGGAAAACGATTTCGGTATGCATATCCTGCCTCGGGCCATCGCAGAGGACAATGTCTTCGCCTATCCCTTCTATGGCTACTGGCGCGACGTCGGCACCATCCAGGCCTACTGGGAGGCGAATATGGATGTGCTGCGCAGGGATAGCGGCATTTCGCCGCAGAAGTGGCAGATCCGCACCAATGTCGACACGGAGGGCCGCCTGGCTGACCGTTCCCCTGCCCGTTATGGCGGGAACTGCCGTCTGCAGAACTGCATGATCTCAGCCGGCAGCCGTATCGAGGGGACGGTGATCAACTCCGTGCTGTCGCCGGGGGTGGTGGTCGAGGAGGGGGCGGTAGTCAAGGACTCCATCCTCTTCGAAGACTGCGTGATCGGCAGGGACGCGGTTGTCGATCTCGCCATCCTCGACAAGCGGGTGCGGGTGGGGGAGAGGGCAGTGGTCGGCTGTGGAGACAACCATGGTTGCGCCAATCTCCGTAAGCCAAGTCACCTGTATACGGGAATCAGCCTGATCGGCAAGGGGTCGTCGATCCCCAGCGGCATGCAGGTCGGCCGCAACTGCGTCGTCGACAGCGGCGTTGGTGAGGATAAGTTCTCTGGGAAGACGCTTGCCGACGGGGAATCGCTGATCAACAGGGACAAGTCGTGAGCGCAGCAGACCTCCGACGTGACTGCCCGCTACGTACGCCATGAAAACCGTTGCGATTTGAAAAAACTCAGGTATTATTCCGCCACATTCGCATTGACCATCTTGCCCTCGTAGCTCAGGGGATAGAGCACAGGATTCCTAATCCTGGTGTCGCGCGTTCGATTCGCGCCGAGGGTACCAGTAAAATCAGCCACTTGCCGCATTGCCGGTGGGTGGCTGGTTTCGTTCGGGGGACAACAAGGGGACATTGGAGACGATCAGCTCGTTTTTTCCCCTCACAAACTCTGCCCACATTCCATCTCAATTGGGCCCCCCTTTGGGCCCCCGACGGGGGTAGAGGGTGGCCCCCCTGGGGGTGGGCCCTCTGCCCATTCGATCGATACCAAACGCACTCTGTGGGCCGGACCGCCTCCTACGCAAATTGCGTCAACTGATCTTGAAGCACAACCAGCGTCAGCTATGCAGCCTGATGGGGTGCAGCTTGGCTCACAGGGGCAAGGTGGACAACACTATGAACGGCTTGGCAGATGGTGTGCTGGGAGGGCTACTTCTGCTGCTTGGCCTTTTTTCCTGCTCGGCCTTCTGCTCTGCGTCCTCCTTGAGGACATTGTGGTTCAGGTTTCGCGCCATCGCTTGCCCGATCCTGTCCGCTTTCTCTTGTGCTGTCATCGTTGACACCCCGATAGGACGTCCGACTCTTCGTACCCTCATGTATATGCTCTCCTCAGTGAAGGGGGAGAATGTGGTAAGGCGCCAGGAGGGTCTCCTGGGCCTTCTGTAAACATCTAAGGCTCCTTTGAGCTTCTCCCCACCCGGGGGGGGCTAGATGGCCCGGGGCCACGATGCTGTAAGCAGCCAAGGCATGCTTACGGGAAGTGAGGCCGGCGAACTTGGCCGGGGCACCGATGAGATCAATGACCAAAAGGTCATGGGACTTGCCCAGGATTTTGGGTCTTGCCGGCCAACTCAGCATTGGCTGCAGGATTATCGGAAATAGTGGTGGCGGCGTGGCCGGCGGGGTTACTTCTGCTGCTTGGCTTTTTTCTCCTGCTCGGCGTTTTGCTCTACGTCCTCCTTGAGAACGTTGTGGTTAAGGTTTCGCACCATCGCCTGTGCTATCTCGTCACCGATCTCCTTGGCCGTTTTCCGCTTTGACAAGTCCCCGATAGGGCGTCCGACTTTTCGTACCCTCATGTTATGCTCCTCAATGAAGGGGGATCGTGGTAAGGCGCCAAGCGTCAAGGATTAGCGCCTGGAGGGTCTCCTCGGAGGGCGAGGAGGCGGGCAGCCTGACGTTGGTCTTGATCGACCTATCTTCTTCCTGGTGGTGCCGGTGGTGCAGTAGACGTCGGCGCCTGAGTCTTGTACGGTGGGCTCTCCGGTGGCCCGGTCGACAGCGGTGGTATCGGTGGCACTATCTGGCCCTTGTACTTTGGCAGTGGACAGCTCATGAGTGGTTCCTCCCTTGCTGTTCTCACTATAACCACAAGTGGTAGTTCGCCTCAAACGGTTTGAAAATTATCGCTCTTCAATTTCCCATCCAAAGACCTTTCCGCTTCGGTGGACGGGATGAACGAGCGAACCCGTTTCAGCTTCAAATCTCAAGCCCAGGCGAACTACGGTTCGAGCTAAAGTCTCAAATGCCAATATCGCCGGCTCCATTGGCCATTGAGAATAGTCGTATCCATATATTACAACTGCTTTACGACCAGGCAGGCCTGAGCGCACTAGCTTTTCGGTATCCGTTAAAGCACTTCGATGTTCGGGATATGGGGAAAGTATATGCATTAAAATGTTGTCGTTCGGTTTGCCATTGTCCCCCATCATTCGGAGCATCTTGAATTCGATTGACCACAGTTCGGGGTTGGAGAGCACGACGTCGCACTTTGACCGTGGTGAGGTTGGATAAGGTACTTCAAGCGCATAGCCGAGGGAACCCTGTAACTCGGACATTACAAACGCAACTGTTTGGCGCATCTTCATCAACTGATGGCCGGCAAGTTTCGGAGTTTTGCCAGGCGCTTTGCGCCTACGGAAAGCTTCTATTCCGCCTTCACGATACTTCGCTATCCATTCATAGATGCGTGGGCAGGTAAGGCCCAATGCTTTGATGACAACTTCCGGGCTTTCGCCTGCCTCAACACGCTTTCCGCTCTGATACGCATTTCTTCCAGAGCCTTGCGATAAGTTTTTCTTCCGTCTAATTCTTTCATAGACGGAGCGCAACATATGTTCGCTAAATATTGTGCCTATTAAGAATCAAACGGGGCTCACAGTTTCTCTTATGGCCAATCACCACAGCAGTATGAGACCAGGTTCTTGGTGATACTCACGGGTCTGCGACTCCGTGTATCCTCCATGTGGATATGTACCTCCTGGAACATATCTATATGCCATGGCCTTACCTTGTTGTCTGTCTTTCTGTTGATGTCACTAAGCATCCTCTGTAGGTCCTCGACACGCGAGAGCGACTGTAATAAAAAGAGCAGCCCACCGTGGTGAAAACCAAATTTCCCTCATCGCATTATCTTGACTTCATTGTGGTTTATTGGGAGGATTTAGCAAGAACAGAATTGAGGTCTTCGGTATTGGCGGTCGATCTTGTGGCTGCTCTTGATCATTCTGAAGGACAGGGGGTGGGATTAATGTTGTGTTGATATTGTCGATGTGGCCTGCGGTGGTTGTTGTGGTTGTTGTGGTTGTTGTCGTTGTTGTAGTTGTTGTAGTTGCCGTTGCCGCAGGTATTATGATTTCACCACTCTCATGGAGAATATTCATTATTACATGAATACCTTCGAATTGGCTGCTGTAAAGTGCTGCAAGGACTCCAGGCAGGCAGGCGTCCTCGCCATCGATTTGATGATTCATGTTCGCTAACATGGCGTTGACTTGCATTCTAAATTCAAAAGTTAGGAATGGTGCGAAATAGAAAGATGATATTGGGCTTCTTCTTTTTGTATATCCAAGCAGCTTGCGACATTCTGACATTAAGGACTGCTTTTTCGAGTAAAACTGGCAATAGACTCGATTTCCCACGGTTCTCTCTATGGAGATACCGAGAGCATTTTCAAGTCTGAATATCCAATAGAGTGTCTCGAGAATTGGAATTGCTGCCCTGTTCGTTGGTCCTTTTTGCAGCCAGCCGAGAATGTTGGCAATTTCTGTTTCCCTGACATGCCCGCTCGGATCGGTATAGTTGACCGGATTGTTGCCGACATAGTTATAGGAACCGAACGCCTGGGAGTCGTATATGCCGGGAATGATCGAGTCGGGCGTGGTGAATCGGCCAAGACTGGGGTCGTAG
>JANJUM010000080.1 GCA_024710585.1 Desulforhopalus sp. | reverse complement strand
TCCTCCTGGGCCAGTTCGCGAAAGGTCTCCTTGAGGGAGGCGATGCTTTCCTTCTTGCTGAGGTCGGTATAGAAGGTGACCGCCTCCTTCTCCTTGTCGATGGCGAACTCGAGTATATGGTCGATGGAATGAAAATTCATGACTCCTCCGCTGCAGAGATTCCGAACGGCCGGAAGATATCGCCTTTTACCTGGCGACAACCCCGGCCGCTTCGAGGGTGTGATCCGCCCGACGCCCGCCCTAGGCGGCGACTTTGGCGTTGGCGATGAACTGGTGCACCTTGTCGCGCGAGACGTTGCAGATCGCCGAGACCTGTTTCTGCTCCTTGCCGAGGCAGAGGGCGAGCAGCTGGTTGTAGTCGAAAACCGGGATCTTGTAGCGCTCCTCACCGACTCGCTTGTTGAGTGTGTTCTGCACATTTTCCATGTGCATCAGGCAGGTGATGCAGGAGACGGCGATGAAGTCGGCCTTGGTCTCTTCGAGAATGGCGTCGAACTTGGTCTTGGCGAATTCGATGGCCTGTTCCGGGGTGCTCTTCATGAAGCCGCCGGCCCCGCCGCAGCACTGAAGTTCACGGCTGTAGCCATCGACGGTGGCGCCGAGGGCCTCGACCAGTTGCCGCATCCCTTTGGGCTCTCGGGGTGAGTCTTCGAAACCTACCACCTCGCTGGGGTAGAGGGTATGACACGGGTACTGGACGACGCCGTGCAGGCCCTCGAGACTGATCTTCACTTTCTCGGCGATCCTGGCAGGGGTGATCTCCTTGTAGAGGACTTCAGAGACATGGCGCACGCGGGAAGAACCGCATACCGTCCGCCCGGTCGGCTCGAGCAACTCGTTGACGCGCTGGCGTTTCTCGTCGCTATGCATGATATGTTCGCGTCCCATGCGTAACGAGCTGTAGCAGGAGCCGCACTGCACGAGGATATCGCGCTTCTTGCCTTCGGCGATGGAGAGATTCCATCCGCTGGTGGCCAGCCAGCTGTCCTCGTCGGTGGAAGGGAAAGAACCGAAAGCCGGGCAGCAGACATAATTGTCCGCGTCGACCAGGTCCACCCCCAGTTCGTCCATGGAGGCGCGGATCGCCTTTTCCACGTCCGGCCGCACCGCTGGTGTATTGCAGCCTAAAAAGAGACAAAATTCCATTGTATGCACCTCATTGCAAAGGGGACGACTGCCATCAGCCTCCGAACATATAGTCGTTTGCCGCTACCACCGGGGTTTTCATGAGCATTTCGCGGAACATGGCGAGCTGTTCTGGATTGTTGGTGATAATCGGCAGCGGATCCAGGCCGAGGGCTTGGCGGGTTTCGACGTTGGTGCCCACCGCCTGGGTGTAGCCGCGCTTGTAGATCTCGACGATCGACGGCGGCACCCTGGTTTCGTCGTTGCTGGCTTGCCACTGACGAATGTGCAGGATCATTTCGAAGGGCTTGACGTCCATGGGGCACATTTCCTCGCAGCGCGAGCAGCTGACGCATGCCCAGGGTGTGTCGTCCTCGAAGAGAGCCTCTTCGAGACCGTACATGACCTTACGCGCCAGATTGCGGACGAGCAGCGGCGGGTCGCCAAAGGAGGCGGGGCAGCCGGAAATGCAGGTGCTGCAGTTGAAGCAGTGCTGCAGATCGCCGGTATTGTAAATGGCCTTCCATAAGTCTTTGTTGGCTTCGGTTTGCGGATTCATGATTCAACCTCTATGATGCGGTGGACGGTTGCAGATCGTCCGCCAGTTTCGCATCGATGACCGACATCATCTGCTTGTCGCTCCAGCCCGAAACCTCGGCGGCGTTGTTGCGGCAGGCGACGGCGCACATGCCGCAACCCTGGCAGCCGGCCGGGTCGACTTCGATACGGTGTTCCGCCGCATTGTACGACCTGGCCTCGAAAGGACAGGCAGCGATGCAGCGTTGGCAGCGGATGCACAGGGCATCCTTGACAGTGGAGATGACCCGAGCCGTGTTGATCGAGCCGCCAGACAGGTACGTATAGGCCTTTTGCGCCGCCGCCTCGGCCTGCATGATGACGTCGGGCAGGGGCATCGGCGAGTGGGAGACCCCGGCGAGGAAAGAGCCGATCTGCTTGAACTCGATCGGCCGCCATTTCGAGTCAGCCTCGCTGAAGAACCCATCGTTGTTGAGCGGCAGGGAAAAGGCCTCGGCCAGTTCTGTGTTGCTCGTTTCGGGGTCGACGCCGGTGGACAGCACCAGATAGTCTGGGGAAATCTCCACCTCGGTATTGAGGATGTTTTCGGTAAAGCGCATCACCGGCATGCCGTCGGCGATCTCCACCTGGGGTTTCGAATTGAGGTCGTAGTTGACGAAGATGACGCCGGCGGCCCTCGCCTTGGTGTAGTACTGTTCGAGGAAGCCATAGGTCATGATGTCGCGGTAGAGCACGTAGACCCTGACGTCGGGGTTCATTTCCTTTATTTTCAAAGCATTGGCTACAGCCCACATGCAGCAGATGCGGCTGCAGTATTCCCTTTTGCCGGCCTCGCGCGAGCCGACGCACTGGATCATCACCACGTTCTCGACAGCGGAAAGGTCGATGGCGCCGCTCTCCAGTTGCTGTTTGAACTGGAACTGCGTGACGATACGGTCGCTCTGACCGTAGCCGTACTCGTCGGTCTGGCCTTCGTGACCGCCGGTGGCCATGATTACCGCCCCGTGATGGAGGTAGGTTTTCTGGTCGGTGCCGGAGGAGACGATCTTCGACTCGAAGGCGCCGAGCGTTCCTTCGGTTTTTGTCACCTGGGAGTTGAGGTGGACGGTGATCTTATTGTGCTCGAACACTTTGAGCTTCAGGTCCTTGGCCATGGTCATCGGCTTCAGACCATCGACGGTGGCGGCGATCTGATTGCCGGCAAAGCCACCCAGTTCCCCCGATTTTTCAACAATGTGGACGGGGATGCCGCGGTTGGCGAGTGACAGGGCGGAGTGCATCCCGCCGATGCCGCCACCGACCACCAGGGCGGTTGGGTTGATCGGCACCGATTGTACGTGCAGGGCGGGTTTCTGCTTGATGGACTCGAGATCGGCTTTGATTTCGTTGATGGTGCGGCGGGTCCAGGCGAGTTTCGAGGCCTCTTCGGTGCCGCGGCGGGCGATGCCGAGGAGGTCGAAGATCTGCACCAGAGATGAGTTGTAGCCAGCTTTCTTGGCGATGTCGCGGACCTTGCGGCGGTACATGAAGGGCTGGCAGGCGCCGATCAGCAGGCGGTTGCACTTGGCCTTTTTGAGTACATCCAAGGCTTCTTTCTGGCCTTCCTCGGAGCATATCGAGTTGACGACATGGACAGTGCCGACGCCCCGATGCTTCATGACTTCGGTCTTGATCATATCGAGATCGATGCCTTCGGCGCCGGCGAATTCTCCACACTTGCAGAGCAGTACCGCAGCCTTGGGGAGCTGGCGGTCATCGGTGACCGGTTCGGCAATGTCCTCGAAGCTGACTTTGTCGGTGCCGATCGCGTTGAGGAAACTGGTAGCTTCGCCGGCGGCGGCGATACCGCTGGCCATGGCCTCGCTGATGTCGGTGAGTCCCATCAGAGAGCCGCACATGAAGATGCCTTGTTTGCCGGCAAGCCGCACCTTGCTGTACTTCTCGGTGGCGAGGAGGCCTGTCGGGCTGAGTTCGCCGTTGACCAGTTCGGCCCATTTGCGATGATCGTCGAAGGGGATCTGTCCGGTGGACATAACGACGATGTCGTAGTGAGCAATCTGGAATTCGTTGGTTTCAGGATCGAAGTAGCGGATGCGCAGGTTGCCGTCCGGCTCCCTGACAACCTCCTGAACGCGGCAGCGCACCAGTCTGACTCCATGCTCTTCCTCGGCGTTGGCGCGATACTGCTGGAACCCTTTGCCAAAGGTACGCATATCCATGTAAAAGATGGTCGTTTCGACATCGTCGCCACCTTTTTCCTTGGCCAGTACCGCCTCCTTGAGCGCGAACATGCAGCACACCGAGGAGCAGTAGTCACGGTTCTGCCGTTTGTTGCGCGAGCCCATGCACTGGATCCAGGCGATCTTCTTGGCCGGTTTGCCATCGGAGGGGCGCTTGATGATGCCGTCACGATAGGTGCCGGTGCCGCTGAGCATGCGTTCGAAGGCGAGAGAGGTGACCACGTCGGGGGATACCGCATAGGACTTGGCATCCTCGTACTCTTTGGTGTTGTAGAGCTTGACGCCAGAGGCGAGGACGATGGCGTGCACCTCGCGGGTCTCCACCTCATCCTGGGCGTGGAGGTTGATGGCGCCGGTGGAACACACCTTGACGCACTCACCGCACTCGG
Source organism: Desulforhopalus sp. (assembly GCA_024710585.1). Classification (GTDB taxonomy): domain Bacteria; phylum Desulfobacterota; class Desulfobulbia; order Desulfobulbales; family Desulfocapsaceae; genus Desulforhopalus_A. The sequence continues at coordinate 14,880 of JANJUM010000080.1, read as the reverse complement.
TGCAGACGCTTTTGTCGATTAACAGCAATTGCGGGACATTATGCGGGACCGATTTGTAAATGGCCTTTCGCGTGGTCAGCCCGTGATTGAACTCGTCGGCCGTTTCGACTGGGCAGGCCTCAATGCACTTGCCCAGTTCGTTGCAGACCTCGGAGTTGACATAGCGAGCTCTTTTCTTCAGCTCAACCTTGTATTTGCCTGCGTCGCCGGCCACCGAAACCACCTCGGTAAAGGGGAGGATCTCGATGTTTTCGTGGTAAAGGCTCTTGCGCATGCAATACTCCGAAGAGTACTCCCGGCCCACCATGGGCAGCATGCGGCACATGCCACAGTGATCTGAGGGGAACTGGTAGTCGAGCTTGGCGAGAATGCCGCCCACCTGGGTGGACGAATCGGTGAGTAAAACCTTGTAGCCGGTTTCCGCCAGTTCGATGGCCGCTTTTATTCCAGAGATACCGGCGCCGGCCACGAGGACCGTGCCGATCGGCTTGTTTTCTGCCATAATCGATCTCCTATTTGACCTGACCAGTTACTTCCACCAACTCGTCGTGGTCGAAGATTGACAGGGGTTGCGGTTCGTCCAGGCTGCGACCGGCCAGATACTCGAAGCGACCCTGGGCTTTCTCCGCCGAGGTGCGGAAGATAGGCATCAGGTCGATGTCGTTCGGGCAGGCGGAGGTACATTGTCCGCAGCCGACGCAGAATGCAGCGATATGGGTGATGCGGGTCATGTGATAGAAGGTGGTGTCGGCCGGCATTTTGAGCGCTTTGCCGCTGGCCCAGCCAATGTACTGTTCCCCCTTGTGGCGGAAGGTATCGGTGACGAAAACACATTCCTTGCAATAGCACACCGGGCAGGCCACGCGGCAGTTGTAGCAGTTGATACATGCGGCGAGGCGCTCGTTCAAGGCATCGAAGGTATTGGTGGAGTTGCGGTATTCGGCGAATGCGGCGTTCTTGGCAGCGACACGGGCGTCGGTGATTTTTTTCACCGCTTCGGCGCGGCCGGCGGGGCTGTCGCCAAATTTGCGGCCCGCCGTCTGCAGAGCTTCCTCACCTTTTTCGGTTACCGCCTCGATCAACAGCGTGCCCTGACCCGCGCCAAAGATACAGAGGCGGATATCGACGTTGTCGGTTGTGGGAAATTCACAGATTTTGCAGGCGCCTGCGACGTCACAGCCGTCGGTCTCGGTCTTGCCGGCCTGGGCGTTTTCGAGAAAGTCTTCGGTGGTGGCCCCGGCCGCGCGGAGTTTGAGAAAGTCGGTGTTTTCATAACGACCGTAGCAGTCCAGGCCGATCAGCACGACGTCTTCGAGATTGGCCTGCTTGAGCTTGACCAACTCAACCAGGGCCCGGACTTCGCAGGAGCGCAGCACCATGCCGATCTTCTTCCCAGAGGGGTTCGAGGTCAGGGAAGAGGCGAGCCGCGCGCCGTTTACCGGCACTACCGGGGCAAAGGGATCAACGCCGGACAGATTCTGCTTGCTGGTGACGAGGGTCTGCATGACCCCTTTCTTTGGCTGGGCCATCGGCGCGAGCAGGGCGTCAACGGCATTTTTTTCCAGTAAATCCGCAAAAAACGCGGAGAGCTGATTGTTCAGTTCGCCTTTATTGAAGGCCAATTTGCTAAACTTTGCCATTTGTGTATCTCCCTTTCTCACGCGACCATGGCCTGCGGTTTATTGAGTTCGCTCGGTCCCAGTTTTTTGATCGAGGCGGTCATCTGCTCCGCCACTTCCTTGAGCATGGTGCCTTCGCTGGCAGCGATCCAGCGCAGCCAGAGGCGCTCGGGGCCGATGCCATACTGGCTGAGCAGTTCGGTCAGCAGGGCCACCCGACGGCGCGCCTTGAGGTTCCCGTTGATGTAGTGGCAGTCGCCAGGCCAGCAGCCGCCGATGAGCACGCCATCGGCGCCGTTGAGGAAGGCTTTGATGACGTACTTCGGGTCGACCATGCCGCTGCACATGACACGGATGATCTTGATGTTCGGTGGATAGGTCAGACGGGAAGTGCCAGCCAGATCCGCGGCGGTAAAGGTGCACCAGTTACAGAAAAAGGCCACAATCTTCGGTTCAAACTCACTCATCGCATCTCTCCTCGCTTAATTGGTTAACAACCCATCTATCTCAGCAAATATTTGTTTGTCGGTAAAGTGCTTCACTTTGGGAGCGCCGCTCGGGCAACCGCCTGAGCAACTGCCGCAGCCTTTGCATACCGCCGAATTGACCTCGCTGACACCGGCGAAGTCGTTGAACTCGATGGCTCCGTAGGGGCAGAGCTTGATGCACAGCTGGCAGCCGACGCAGATATCCGGATCGATACTCGAGATCATCGGTGGAACCTGCACCACTCCGGCCGAACTGAGAGCGAGGCATTCTGCGGCGGCCCCTTTGGCCTGGGCGACGGTATCGGGAATGTCCTTGGGGCCCTGGCAGGCGCCGGCGAGAAAGACACCGCTCGATGGCGTGGAGACCGGGGCGAGTTTGGGATGTTCTTCCTGGAAGAACCCATCCTGCCCGATGCCGATACCGAACTTGCGCATGACGTCTTCAGCATTCGGTCGCGCTTCCATGGCAGTGCAGAGGATGGCCATCTCGACGTCGACTTCCACGAGCCGTCCGGAAAGGGTGTCTTCAGCCTTGACGGTGAGGATGCCGTTCTCTTTCTCGGTGATCGAACCAGCCTTGCCGCGGATCATCCGCACCCCTTCTTCCTGGACTTTCTTGTAGAACTCCTCGTAGCCCTTGCCGAAACAGCGCATGTCGATATAGAAATTGTAGATTTCCGTATTATGACCGCATTTGTCTTTGAGCAGATGGGCGTATTTCAGCGCGTACATGCAGCAGGTGCGCGAGCAGTACTCGTGATAGTTTTTGTCGCGGCTGCCGATGCAGTGGAGAATGGCGACGCTTTTCGGTGGATCGGTGAATTTCATCGGGTCTTCCAGGCTTCGCTTGAGCAGCTTGCCCGAGGTGGGCCCGGTGGCGTTGGAGAGACGCTCGAATTCGAGATTCGTGAAAACGTTGGTGTACTTGCCATAACCGTATTGCGTCATCGGCGCCGGGTTCATCGGGTCGAAGCCGGTGGCGATGATGATCGAGCCGACGTCGATCTGTTCTTTCTTGTCGACGTCGTCGTGATCGATCGCCTGCGCTTTGCACTGAGTGACGCAGAGCTTGCATTCGCAGCACCCGCCACAGTCGACACAGCGTGAGGCTTCGCGAATTGCCGTCTCCTCGGCAAAGCCCAGCTCGATCTCTTTGTAGTTGTTGACACGTTCGGTTACCGCCAGCTCAGGCATTTTGGCACGCTCGGCGGGGACCGCTCGTTTGGGGATTGGCAGCCAGTTTTCGCCGGTGGGCCGCTGCTGGCGGCTTTCGAAGAGTTCCTCGCCCTGCATGAAGCGGGCGATGGAAATGGCCGCTTCCTGGCCGGCGCCGATGGCCTCGACGGCGATGGACGGACCGGTGAAGACATCGCCGCCGGCAAAGACGCCTGGGCGTCCGGTGTGGAAGGTGATCGGATCGGCATCGATGGTGCCCCAGCGGGTCAGCTCGATGCCTGCCGCACCCTTGAGGAAATTGCTGTCTACCTTCTGGCCGATGGCCGGGATGATCATATCGCAGGCGATGTCGAACTCGGAGCCGGCGATAGGCACCGGACGCCTGCGGCCTGACTCGTCGGGTTCGCCAAGGCCCATCTTGACACACTTGACCCCCTTGACCTTGCCGTTTTCGGTGAGCACTTCGACCGGGTTGACCAGCAATTCGATCTTGATGCCTTCTTCTTCGGCAGCCTCGATCTCCCGTTTCACCGCCGGCATCTCGTTGCGGCTGCGGCGGTAGACCATGGTCACTTCCTTGGCGCCCTGGCGCAAGGCTTCACGGGCGGCATCGATGGCGACGTCACCGCCGCCCACCACCACCACTTTCTCGCCGGTCTTGACCTCTTTCTTGCGGTTGAGCAGCCCAAGGTAGTCGATGCCGTGCACTACCCCGACGGCATCCTCGCCGGCGATATTCATCTTGCCGCTTTTATGGGCGCCGGCGGCTATGTAGACCGCCTTGAAGCCTTCTGCGAAGAGATCGTCGATGGTCTTGTCGCGGCCGATTTCCACACCATGTTCGATGGTGACGCCCAGTCGCTTGATATGGTTGACCTCGCGGTCGAGAACCGCCGGAGGCAGGCGATAATCAGGGATGCCGTAGCGGAGCATGCCGCCAGATTGCGGGGCTTTCTCGAGAATCGTCGGGTGGTAGCCGTCCTTGGCGAGGAAGTAGGCGGCGGTCAGGCCGGCCGGGCCGGCGCCGATGATCGCCACTTTCTCCGTGGCCGGCTTCTTCTCGACCATGGGGATGGGCAGGTTGTCCCAGTCCGCCTGGTCGGCGGCAAAACGCTTGAGAGCGCATATCGCCAGAGGCTTGTCGACTTCCTTGCGCCGACAGGCGGATTCGCAGGGGGCGGGGCAGACTCGGCCAAGAGAGCCGGGGAGAGGCATTTTCTCCATGATCAGGTTCAGAGCTTCCAGGTGCTTGCCGACCTTGATCAATGCCACGAAGCCCTGGATGTTGATGCCAGCCGGGCAGGTCTGCACGCAGGGGCCGCGATCGTGCTTTTCGATGACGTAGCGAACCGGCACCGCCTGGGGAAAGGAGATATAGATGGCCTTGCGCATCTTGGTGTTGACGTCCCACTCGTTGGGCGCTTCCACCGGGCAGACCTTGGCGCAGTCACCGCATCCGGTACAGTTGCTCTTGACGTAGCGGGCCATGCGGTTGACGGTGACCTTGAAGTTGCCGACGAAGCCGTTGACCGACTCGACTTCGCTGTAGGTCATCAGTTCGACGTTCTTGTTTTGCCCAACCGCGACCATCTTCGGTGTGCCGATGCAGGCAGCGCAGTCGAGGGTGGGGAAGGTCTTGTCGTATTGCAGCATATGCCCGCCGACGGTGGGCTGTCGCTCTACCAGGTAGGCGCGATTACCCGATGAGGCGATATCGAGGGCCGCCTGCATGCCGGCAATGCCTCCGCCGACGATGAGAGTGTTGGGGTTGACCGGGAACGTCTTGGGGAACAGCGCGCTCTGATAGGAGACACGGGAGAGACCGGCACGGACGATGGTGATGGCCTTTTCCGTGGCCAGGTCTTCGCTCTCGGTGACCCAGGAGCCGTGCTCACGGACGCATACCTGGTGAAAGGCATGGTAGGGATTGAGGCCCGATCGCTCGCAGGCGGACCGGAAGGTTTTTTCGTGCATCCTCGGCGAGCAGGCGGCGACGACGATGCGGGTCAGGTCGTTCTCCTTGATCTCTTTCTCGATTAATTCCTGGCCGGGATCGGAGCACATGAAGAGGTAGTCCTTGGAGACCACAACCCCAGGGAACGTGGCGGCATATTCGGCAACCTCCTTGACCCGTACCTTGCTGGCGATATTGATACCGCAGTGGCAGATGAAAAATCCGATCCGTTCAGACATGTTGCTCCTCCTGAGTTGCGCTTCTGGTTGTACCGGTATGGGTGTCCGATCCATAGGAAACTTCCACCGACTGCAGGAGAAGCTCTGCCACATCACGGACTTGTATTTTGTTGGCGACGCCAAGCTTCGCTATGGCGTCGTTGAGCATGCGGATACAGAAGGGACAGGCCGTGGCGATAATCGAGGCGCCGGTGGCCATGGCCTCCTTCACCCTGGTGACGCCATGATTCTCATCCATCGGGCGAATATGCCAGGCCCCGCCACCGCCACCGCCGCAGCACAGGCTGCGTTGGCGGCTGTTTTGCATTTCGATGAGCGTCAGGCCTGGAATGGATTTGAGGATGCGACGCGGAGCCTCGTAAAGGCCATTGTGGCGGCCAAGATAGCAGGGGTCGTGGTAGGTGACCTTGGCCTTGACTTGGGTCAGTGGGGTCAAGCTGGCGCTGTCGATCAATCGAGCAAGAAGATCGGTGTAGTGCTCGGTGACCACCTTGCCCTGCAGTTGTGGATAGTTTTTCGAGAAACTGTTCAGGCAGTGCGGTGAGACGGTGAGCAGCTTGCGCACTCCCTGGTCGAGGAAGAGTTGGCTGTTTTTCTCGACCAGGGCGGTGTTTACGGCCTCGGCTCCCATTTTTTCAGGCTGATCGCCACAACAGACTTCGGCGGTGCCCAGGCTGCCATAGCTGACCTGACCGATTTCAAGGAGCTTCACCAGGGCTCTGCCACCCTTTTCGCTGCCTTTTTGCCCCTGTTGGTCATAGGCGGTGGTACAGCAGCTGAACAGGCAGTATTCCTTGTCCTTGTTGAAAACTGGCAGGGGCAGCGAGCCCACCCACTTGGTTCGATCCTGTGACTTGCCGTTCCACGGGTTGCCGTTTTTCTTCAGGCTGGCCACAGGAGAAGCCAGTGCCGCCGCGAGGAGGCCCCCGTTGACGGTCTGCTGGCGGATCGACTTCACCAGATCGACGATGCCGATGCCCCGCGGGCAGGTTGCGACACAACTGTTGCAGGTCACGCAGCTCCAGGACGCGGTATCGACGTTGACGTCGTTGTTTCGATCAAGGGCGATATTGCGCAGTACCAGGCGCGGGCTGTATCCGGCGATATTGACCGAAGGACAGACACCAGTGCAGGTGCCGCACTGCATACAGGTCTTGAAGGTTTCGCCGATGGCGGTGGCGATGCGTTCTTGGGTCACCTGCGATTGCTTGAGCGCCTTTTCTTTGACAGCCATGAGAAAGATGGCCAACGGGCGGTACATGAGATGGGAGAGCTTGCCGAAAGGCAGCATGATCATCAGCATGCCTACGCAGATGGCCACATGGATGACATAGATTGTGTAGGTGATGAGAGGGAGGCCAATCAATCGAGCAAAGTGGACCATGATGCCGGTGATGGCGATGGTAAAGATCAACCCGAGGAAAAACATGTCGGTGAAGTCGGAATAGCGGTGCAGGTTTTCCTCCTTCTTGTAGATCCGGCTGTAAAGCATGTAGCCCGAACCGAGCATGAGAGCGACCGTGGCGTAATACCCGACGATTCTGGTGGGGTGCCAAAATGGATGCACCACATCCGTCTGGAAGGCCTCGAGAAAGACCATGACCAGAATCTCCATGGCCACCCAGCCAGAGAAGAGGAAGAAGTGCCTGGTCCAGGCGCTGGCCGGACCGGTGCCGCACTTACGCCAGCGTTTTTGGGTGAAATAGTTGGCGATGAATACCGGTGCCTGGGTCAGGTACAGGTAGAACGGCACTTTTGTGCCTTGCATGATCTTGAAATACATATTGACCGCGTTCGAGGCGAGCAGACCGAGGACGATGAGAATCATGATCTGGTCGCCGATATGCACCCAGTGAACGGGGGCGAAGGTGTTGAGCTCGACGCGATCTGTTACCACCGGCCCATGGAAAATAAGAAAAAGAGAGATGACGAAGAGCGCTATGATTCCGAAAGCGGCAACTTCCCATTTCGGCGAGCTGTAAAAAAGTCGCGCCAGCCCGGTCCAGTCGTACTGGGTGGTAAGCCATCTTCGTGCGGCCATCATTGTCTCTGCCGGTTCGGCGCCACGTGGGCAATCCTTGTTGCAGTCACCGCAATAGTAGCAGAGCCATGGCTCGGGGGATGAGAGGAGCTTGTCCTTCAGGCCCAGTTGCAGGTAGCGATAGATTTTTCGAGGAAAAGTGTTTTCGCCCGATGACAGTGGACATGCAGAAGCGCAGTTGCCGCACTGCATACACGTCTCCATGTCCTTGGCGCCCAATCGCTTGATCTCGCTGTATAGGTTTTGATCAATACTGTAATTCTTCAAAACTGTCCCCCTCATGTCGCCTGTGATGGGTAAATGGCCTGTCTCACGGCCTTGGGACAACCCCTGGAGGTCGGACCGACAATCAAAACCCTCCCTGACCGTTGCTAGTCGAGAAGTGGCTTGGGTAGTTGGCCTTAATGTTCCTTGAGCCGGAGAATCGACGACCTCTTGTCAACAATCGCCAGTTTAGCTTTCCCTGAGGCCGAGGTTATTTCTTGAGTGCCCGGTCGGCCAGATCAACTATCGTTCCGGCATACCAGGTCCTGAAATTGGGGTCGTTCAAATGGGTTTTCCGCCACTTGGAAAAGGGCGATTCCGGATCGCTGCAGAGGCTGCCGTTTCCCTGGTCCCATAGCGCGCTGCACTCTTTGCACTCTCCGTCGGACAGTGCGCAGAGAGGGCAGTCGTTCTTCCATTCGTTTTCCGGTTTGGCGACATGTCTGACGTAATACTTGCTGTCATGGGCCGGATGCTTGTACAGCCAAGTCCACATTTTTTTGAATTCCTTGAGTGCTTCCTGCCTTTCCATGTTTCTATCCTCCGCAACTGGGATTGTGGGCTACCCCCCGCCTTAGAGACAGAAGGAGTGGTTGTGTGGCTAACTCGTTATGGAGATTGAAGGAGTTTGAAGTGGAGGCCTCGATTGATCCGATTCCTTGGTGATAATTATACCACATCCTAGCACTTGTTCAATTGAAAAATCACCTCCTATATAGGATAATTATATGTAATAATTGAACAAATGTCACATTGTAGTATAGCTTGACGGCTACATTGTGACATACACACAACGTGATATATTTTTGCTAGGACTGTCACATTGTGGTGTCTTTTCGTTTGTGCGCTTGAGTGCACCGATTGCACAACAGCTGGCGGTTGCCTGGATGGGTAACAAAAGTGTCTTGGAGAGAGAGAATAAGAGGCATTGGACGTGCTGTTTTTTCCATATGCTGGGAAGACTCGGGGCAAAGGCAACAACCCAGTCTCCTGTTGGACGCCTGTCCGCTGCGATCGACGCGCCAAACCCGTTACAGAGGTTTGTGCGCTGGAAAAATGTAGGTCCGGATGCGCTGAAGGAATGCGTTTAAGAAATGATATTTGTGAACGAGTCGGCGCGGCGGTTGCCAACGAGGTGTTCAGTTCGACACTCAGTTGTATGGAGATTGGGAAAAGGCCAAGGCAAAAGACAGACAGGTACGAAATATGGGCAAACGTAAGTGACAGTCTGCAAGAAAGAAACAAATGTCAGCGCCCCGCCCAGGGGAGCGATCTCCTCCCCTGGGCGGGGTGAAAAACCTGACGTCGTACAAGTCAAGGCGGGTGCATGAGCGGTGCATCAGATTCCAGGCAGTCTATTGCCTGGTGTGATCATTTTTTGCCTGGACTCGTAAGGTCGACAAGTTTCCCGGCATACCAGGTTCTCATATCGGGGTTGTCCTTCTCAGTTTTCCGCCACTGACTCAGTGGTGAATCTGGGTCGCTGCAGAGGTTTCCTCGGGTGGTTGCCCAAAGGCTCTTGCACTCGTTGCACTCCCCTTCCTCGGTGAGGGCGCAAAGGGGGCAGTCGTTCCGCCAGACTGGCTGAGGCTTGGCGACGTTCTGCACGTAGTATTTTTTGTCATGGGCGGGATGCTTATAGAGCCATATCCACATTTTCCTGAATTCCTGGAGTGCGGTGTCCCGTTTCATAGTTGGTCCTCCTAGAATATGTTGAAGTTTCCCGGCCATTGTAACTGATGAGACCGGATTGGTTTTCGGGGCTGTGAGAGAAGAAAAGAAACAACCACAATGTCTCACTTTCAGTATACCACATCCTAGCACCAAAACAAGGGACGAAATGCTAAAAAAATGGATTTAAGCTCTTGTAATTGCGATGAAACTGTCACTTTGTAGGACTCACAAATAGCTACATTGTGGGAGTACTACAATATTCCGCAAAAATATGACTTTGTGGGATGGTGAATTATGAGCAAAGACTGAGGAAAAGGAGGACTTAAAGGAAGTGGAACTGCAGAGAAGGATTCTGCTTCAGAAGACTCTAGCAATGAGAAGTGACTCCTGGCGAGCAGACTGTAGGGGTTCAGCGCCAGGAGCCGAGAGGGGGAGAGTAAAGAATCAGGAGTTGATGAGTTTGAGAAATATTTTACATGTCTTGCAGATTTTGATTTTTTCTTTCTCGTCGACGTTCTTGGTGCAATCACACAAAGTTCCGGACATGTACCAGCACATGTGGCCACTGTCGAACTCCCAGGCCGGGCATTGCTCTTTTACAGGGCAAATTTTCTCTTCCCAGCAGCGCAGTGAGGCATTTTTGCGCCCCCGTTGATTGATATACAGAAAATAGAGAAGTTTTTCGGCGTGGGTCGGAACCGCCCGCCACCCCTGCTCATAGCTGTGAATGGTTTTTAGGGAAATGCCTAAAAGTTCGGCGAGTTGTTTTTGGGTCTTGCCCATCTTCCTTCTAATAAGCTTGAAATCTTCCCTGTTCATGTGTCAACCCCCGTGAAAAATCGCGATAATGATAACGAGACTCTTCTCGTATTCGGCAAAGAATACCACATCCTAGCACTATGACCAATAAAAAATACAAGATTATGTCGCATAACTATATGTAATAATTTAATGATATCACATTGTAGTAAACTGAATATTGCTACATTGTGATAAGGCGCGACGATAACTGAGAAGAAATATTGGGTATTGTTAAAGAGCTGTCACGAAGGACCTGAACTGGAACCCGTCGGGAAGAGAAACGGAAAAAGTAGAGAAGCGTCGTAATGGAAAAAGACAGAATGATCCTGCCCGGAAAATCGCGACTCATCTCAAGAGAGATGCACAAGATGACAATGTGAAAACACTGTGAAGCTGGCCGGAAAGCTGGCAGGGGCCGTGAAATCGTGGGGCCAGGGTTACTTTCGGAACATGAGCAATGGAGGGCGCAGCGAACGAACTGGCCGAGTGAGATGTGGCGAGCAATTGAGGATACACCTGTGGGTAACACCAGCACTGAAATGCTTCCGTGAAAAGCATTGGCCATGAAATGTCCGGAATGGCCATCGGGCCTGTTGCTGGCCTGTATGGGACGAAATGGAGGGTTGGAAGAGAGAACTCACGGTGGCCGATGGAGAAATATCGATGCCTGCTTATCGTCACGATGGAACAACGGCCCGTAATGCGCCCAAGGGTCGGAGGGTGAACCGGGGCTTATCGGAAGTGGCTGAACTTTCTCTTAAGGCTGCTTTGAAAAATGCGATTTTGGCGAAACAAGAGGCATCTATCATATTGATATTACCACACTCGATTTGAAGAAAATCGGGCAGTGAGGTGATTTTTCAAGGTAGCCTTAAGTGGAGCAGCTCGAGAAGAGAGCACATGATGGGCGAAGAAGCGCCATGATGTTGGGAGTGAGAAGAACAAAGGCAAGGAAAGAGCGATGACGATATGTGCGGGCAGATTTACCTGAGGAGGGATTTAAAGATATCGCATTTTTTGCATATGACGATTTTCTGGTGTTTACACGCGTCTTTGGTGCATTCGCAGCGGGTGCCGCAAATATACCAGCACATATGGCCGCTATCGAATTCCCATGCCGGGCATTTTTCCTTTTCGGTGCAGTTTTTCCTCTCCCAGCAGGGAACGACCTCCTCCTTGCGCGCTTTCTGGTTGATAAGAAGGAAATAAAGGTATTTCTCGGTATGCTCGGGGATATTTCTCCAGCCTTGTTCGTAACTGTGAACGGTACGAATCGACACTCCAAGGAGTTCGGCCAGTTGTTTTTGGGTTTTGCCAAGCTTGCCGCGGGCAAGATAGAATTCGTCCTTGGTCATAATCTGTCTCGCTGTGAAGTGTAGAGGTTTGCGGTTCAGTGATGCGATGACCTGATATGACCATAAGCAATATGATATAAAAGTACACCTTTTTCTGACGGTCTGCAGGGCACCGGATCGGGTGGCTGCACTCTGGGGGTCAAACTTCAGCTGAAAAATGGAAGAGGGACGCGGAAACGGTTGCCTGGCCTGCTCCGAGAAAGCATTTACAAGGGCCATAGGAAGGTTGGAGAGGAGGAACTTCAGGAGGCAGGCACCAAGACGTCCAGGACAGAGCCGTTAGGTGACACAAAGAAGATGGCTCCAGTGGGCGAGGGGCATCACGACGTGATGAGATGAAGGCAAGGGAAGCATCTCCACAAGCGTTTCGCGGCCGACAATGGAGCAGGGGAATACAGCGCATTCAGCCGACCGCAGGCCTGGCAGCAGTAGAGCCAGTGGTCTCGGAAGAAACAGCTCAGCCGGGGTATTTGTCGGCGATATAATCCTTCAGGTAGCGGTTTTCGACGTCTTTCTCCTTGAGCAGGGCCTTGACCACGTCGCCGATCGACACCATGCCTCTCAGTTCGCGGCCATCCATGATCGGAACGTGACGAATGCGGTTCTCGGTCATGATGGCCTGGATGTAGTCGATGTCGTCCTCCTCGGTGCCGATGATGAGGTTGGTGGTCATGATCGACTCGACTTTGAGATCCTTGATTGAATCGGGGTGGTTGACCACCGCCATGAGCACGTCGCGGCCACCGATGATGCCAAGAACGTTCTTCTCCTCGTCGACGATCACCAGTGAGCCGACGCGGTTGGCCGAGAAAATCGACATCGCCTCGATCACGCCTGTTTCCTTGGGAATGGTGACTACCTGTCTGCCTTTGACCGCGAGAATGTCTTTCACTTTCATGGGGAATCTCCGAGTGTGGTTGCTCCAGGGATCTGGCTGTGGCCCCACCGGGCAGCGGGGAGGAATTCGAATGTTTTTTGCGGCTCGGGGTGGCCGCTGTCAGATGATGATGGGATAGATGCCGATAACGAAGACGCAGGCGACGAGGATCGCGGTGCCGGTCCCGGCCCAGCCGCAGTGCCCGGTGTCGAATCCCTCCTCCGCCTCATGGAAATACATGAGGACGATAAGACGCAGATAGTACCACATCGACAGGATGCTGCTGACTATACCAAGCACCGCCAGAGCCATCTGGTCGGCGCTTATGGCGGCGGTGATGACATAGAACTTGCCCATGAAGCCGGCAGTGGGAGGGATGCCGGCCATGGAGAGCAGGAAAACGGTGATGGCGGCGGCAGAAAAAGGGCGGACCTTGGCGAGGCCCTTGAAATCTTCGAAGCTGACGCGCCGCTCGTCTTTGCCGCCGAGGTAGGAGAGGGCCGCGAACATGCCAAGGGTGCCGGCGCCGTAGGCAGCGAGGTAGTAGGCGATGACACTGCCGGAAAAATGATCGGCCTTGATGGCCACCAGGGCGATGAGCAGATAACCGGAGTGGACGATGCCGGAGGCGGCGAGCATCCTCTTGAGATTGTCCTGCCCGATGGCGATGAGGTTGCCGCCGAACATGGTCAGCACGGAGACGACGAAGAGAAAGGTGATCCATTTGTCGTGCAGCCCGGCGCTCTGCGCGAGAAAATTGGCGAAGAGGGCGAAGAGGGCGGTTTTAAGGGCGGTGGCCATGAATCCGGTGACTGGGACGGAGGCGCCGTCATAGACATCGACGACCCAGGCGTGGAAGGGAAAGGCGGCCGCTTTGAAGAGCAGGGCGACGAGAAGGAAGAAAACGCCGCCGATCATCAATGGCGCGCTGGCGCCGCCGCTTTGGGTGAAAACTGCGATATCGTAGAACCTGGTGCTGCCGGCGGCCCCGTAGACGAGGGCCGTGCCCATGGTGAAAAAGGCCCCGGCGAAGGCGCCGAGGAGCAGATACTTGAACAGCGCTTCGGTGGCCCGCAGGCTGTTGCGGTTGAAGCCGACGAGCACATAGACGGCGAGCGACATGATTTCCAGGGCGATGAAGGCGCAGATGAGCTCGCTGGCGAGGGTCAGCAGGAGCATGCCGCAGACGGCGAAGAGCAGCACGGCATAAAACTCCAGGGTGGCGAAGCTGTTTTCCTTGAAGTAGGTGTGGGTGATCATCACCGTGAAGAAGGCGCAGGCGATGACGATGGCGCCGGCTGCGGCGCTGAAGCCGCTCGTCGAGGCCATGCCGTTGAAGAGCTCTCGGAACAGTGGCCTGGCCGGTTCCCCGAGGGTGGTCAGCTGCAGGAAGAAGGCTGCGGCCAGAAAGCCAAGGCTGAGAAGGGCACCACTTTCCGGGCGGTATTTCTCAAGGGCAGCCAGCAGCATGAGGGCGATGGCTCCGCAGCAGGTGACGAGGAGGGGCAGCAAGGAGAGGAAATCGTTCATAATCGGTAACCTGCCTTAGTTCTTGTGTTCGCTGAGTACCACCATGGGCCTTGGTGACGGTGCAGCAATCTCGGCGACGACCGCCTGCTGCGCGGGAGTATAGATCTGGGCGGTGGGTTCGATCTTGGCGATGAAGGCATTGGGGAAGATGCCCATGCCGAGGATCAGCGCAATCACCGGCAGAAAGGTCAGGGCCTCGGTCAGGGTGAGATCGGTGAAGGGCTGGCAGTCCTCCCGCGGCTTTTCGAAGAAGACCCGCTGAAACATCCACAGCATGTAGCAGACGCCGACGATGAGAGAGGTGCCGGCGAGGAAGCCGATGAAGCCGCTGAATTCGATGGCCCCGAGGATGATGAGGAACTCGCCGATGAAGCCGCTGGTACCGGGGAGGCCTACCGAGGCCAGCATGGCGATGGCGAAGAAGGTGGCGAAGACCGGGGCGCGATAGGCGATACCGCCGAAATCGGCGATCTCCCGGCTTTGCCGGCGTTCCTCCATCAATCCGACGAAGAGAAAGAGCACGCCGGTGCTGGTGGCGTGGGCGGCGATCTGGAAGAGGGTCCCGGTGAGAGCCTGGACGTTCTGGCAGAAAACACCCAGAGCGATGATGCCCATGTGCGAGGCGGAGGAGAAGGCGAGCATGCGCTTCATGTCCTTCTGGGCAATGGCCGCCAGTCCGCAGTAGATCATGCCGGCCACCCCGGCGAGGGAGAGCAGCACCGCAAAACGCGCCAGTTCCGGCTCGAATATCGGCACGACGAAGCGGATCACGCCATAGACGCCGATCTTGGCCATGATCGCCGACAGCACGAAGGTGGTGGAAGAGGGTGCCTCGCAGTAGGCGTCGGGCAGCCAGGTATGG
>JANJUM010000014.1 GCA_024710585.1 Desulforhopalus sp. | reverse complement strand
GCCCAAACATGGAAGTTCTCGATTACCAATACGGCAGCAGTCGACAATTTTGCACTTACAAAGAATTCGAAGGTGGCATGACCAAACGGTCAATTAGTGGAGTCATGGCAAGAGGCGAGTTTCTTTATGTGAAATGGCGAGACAAACAAAGCGGCCAGGTTTTTGATGATCGGGTAGATTTTTCCGGCCGTCTCCCTGTTAAACTTACTGAATATGCAGTGACATTTTTCGTTAAAGGTCCACAGTTGTATGTCTATCTTATATCTCCGCCTGATGATAGACGGCCAAGCACCTGGCCTAAAGGTCCTATGAGGCTCTACCAACACAGAAAACAGTACGAAATCTATCCCAGTAAGACCGATTGGAGTTTCCTTGAAGAACATCCGGTTTTTATTTCGAGGAGGGAACGCAATGAGTAGTGAAACACTCAAATACCTTGATCAGCGAGAGATAGATCTGGCAATCTCAAAATTTCAATCTCTAGGAAATGTCACTACCAAATATCACATCTACAGTTGTATTTTCCACACCACCCGAGATTCATTTATTTTTCCAGCCAAGAAAGTCATATTCATTGCAACCAATAAATACCTTCAGTGGTCATCTAGGTCCAGTGATATGTTGGCAAAAAATTTGTTGAATGAAATATTATTCATGATCACTTGCTTCAGTCGACGAGTGACCCGCACCGAGATTCTCTCTAAAAAATTTCTATTGAGGGCTGCGGCTACAGCATTACTATCTTTGTCAATTTCTGGATGTGAATGCCTACCTCTTTACGCAGTATGGACAGACCGATCATCTCTAGGAGATGATATCGTTTCCCTGATGATCAAAGATACAGGATACGATCGTTATAGACCAGGAAAATGGGAAGATTTGACAAGTCAGTTTTTTTCTTCCTATAAAGATGAGCAAGAAGTTATGAAATACTTCAATTCAATAGGTGGGACCTGTTGGAGTGATGCCATCACTGATGGATATACTTGTCGTGTAATTCGAGAACTTACAAGATACACACAAAAAACTATTTGTAGCGATCCAAAACTCCAGAGGATTGATAAGGTTCCATACATCTATCGCTTTAAGAAAAATTCTAACAATAAAATTGTAATTACAAAGATTGACATTGATGTCAGCTTTCAATCAATTAAACCATTTGATTGGTAATACATACATAACATATGGGAAACTTCACAATAGAAGCAAGGCAATTGTCCATTGGGCCAGCTGCGCATGATTTTTGGGTTCTGAAAAATGATCAAAACCAGATCATTGCTGAACTGCATGGGCTCGCATTCTCTCCATCTCAGGGCAAAACAATTCCTATAGGCTTCAGAGATGAAGATAAACTTTATGCGTATGTCATTCCGCATACTGATGAATACGCAAACAGTTTGCCTCCAGATCTCCTGACACGATGTAAAGATGAAGTCAGTGGATTCTACGTCCATGAAAACCAAAATTCCAAAGAGATTTATACAGGGCCTGATGCGCTCGATCGTTGGAACACTGCAGTGGCTGCGATACAGACAATAAATGAGCAAAACCTCTCGTATCCCAAATTTGGTGGATTAGGCAAACTTTACGGGTTGCTCGGCGAGCCAGCCAACAGCAATTCCGTGTATTCGACGTTTGCAGATATCATGGGTATCACCGCCTATGATTTCCCATGGGTGCTCGAACCAGGTTTTGACGAAAGGATTTCGCTCGGCGACAGCCTTTCCTCTCATCCACCAACTACCCTTATTGAAGACAGTAACTCTATCTATTTCACCTCAATGCCCAGCATCTTCTCGCAACTCCCCGAACTCTGGCAATCCCTTACCGAGATCGCCGGGGCTGTGCAGGAGATCGAAGGGGTCGGGAATCAGATGGAGTCGCTGGTCGCCGCCCTGAAGAGCGGGAACGATCTGCAGATCTATCAGAGCACGGTTGGTCTGCTGCAGTCCCTCGACGCCTCCGTCCATTCCAACAGCGAGGCCTACCAAGCCTTCAGCAAGGAATATGGCCAGGAGATCGGCGGGACTCTGCAGCTGGCCGGAGCCATCGGCGGCCTTATCGGCCTGCAGAAGGCGCTGGAAGACGGCGACGGCTGGGCCATCGCCCAGAATGCCACCGCCATGGTCGGCAGTTCTATCCGTGCCTATAACTGGTTCAGCGATCCCAAGGCCGACAGCAGCTCGGTCCAGCTGGCTGGCGGCGCCGCATATGCCGGGGCCGCCTCCTCCCTGGTTGGCCTCGGCATGTCGATCAGAAACTTCTCCGAGGTCATGCAGTCGGGCAGCGATATCGCCAAGGTCCAGGCCACCCTCTCGGTGGTGCAGAGCGGGCTCTCCACCTATGTCTCGATCGCTCACGCCACCTCAGCCATGACCGGGGCGGCGATATCTGCCACCGCAACTTCCCTCGGCAGCGCCTTGCCCGCCATCGGCTGCGCCATCGGTGTCGCCCAGGGCATCCTCTCCATTGCCGATGGCAATGTTCAGGCCGGCGTCGAGCAAATCGCCCTCGCCGCCGCGACCTATGCCCTTTACTGCATTCCGGTCTACGGGTGGATTGCCGCCATCGCCCTGCAAATCGGCATGGCCCTATTCGGCAATGACGACCCGCCCCAGGCGACGCTCAGCTTCACCCTCGGCGAAGACGGCCAAATCGAGACCCAACTGAGCGGCGATAAGGGGATGAGGGAGACGGTCAATGCCTTCGCCCCGCTCTTTATCGAGGTCATGGAGGCCTACCGGCAGAGCGGCGGCCGCCTGGAGATCGACGGCATGCTGCCCTGCCTGACCATGGTCGACGGGGGAAGCTCGTCCATCGCCTTTCGCAACGAAAGCGGTGGCAAGGTCAGCGTCCGCCTCGACGATATGTCCGGGGTACTGGAAGAGCTGCAGACGGTGCTTATCGCCCGCGATCGCGGCGAGCGGCTGGAGTCGGCGGTGCAGGTCGCCCGAGACGTGCATGGCGCCATCCATCTGGCCATGGTGGACGCCATCATGGCCGGATATGGCTTCACTAAAAACGGCATCACCTATACCTATGGCGAGACTGGCGACCTGCGCGGCTACAGCGCAGGCAGCGGCGTTCTGCGCGGCGGCGGCAACGCCGGCCCGCAGGGACAGCACTTCACCGCCACTGCGGTGCAGTCGCTGCCCCTGCGCGAGGAACAGCTCCCCGGCCAGCGCATGGGGGAGATCCTCAAGGTCATCGGCCTCGACAACACTTTCTCCGGGGTCGGCACGGAGCTGCTCCTCATGGCCCTGGGCCTGTCCGGCGGCCTGGCCGGCCTGGCCGCCGGCACCGCCGCCGCGGCGCCCCTTCCCCTCCCCCTCGGCAACGGCCGCCCCCTTTCTCCCGATGAGGCCAGGGATGCGGCCGCGGAGCCCGATTCCCTCCCCGCCGAAGACCCCGCCCTTTTCGGGAATAGCGCGCGAGGCGGCAGACAGGCCGATGAAATCGCCCCGAGCGGCGCCACCTCCCTTGCGGCGACCAGGCCCTGGCTCGAACCGCTGCCACCTCTGGAGAGCATCGGCACCCCACTCCTGCATGACCCCCATGACTGGCTGGAGCTGCGAGGCGATGGCAGCAGAAGCGGCTGGCGCGGCCGCCCGGACAGCGACGATCTCGAACCATTGGCGAAAGCCGGCGCGGCCGCGTCGAATGCGGCAAGCCTGGCGAATACGCCGCAAGCCGCCGGCGATGGCCAAGCCGAACCCCGCCACAGTCTAGGGGAAAGCTTTAGCGGGTATCGCCTCGGGGCGGAGGAGGCCGCCGCCCTCCCCGAAGGCCCGCCTCCTGCCGACGGGCCAATCTTCCGCATGGCCGCCGATACCCTGCTGCGCTTCCTCTTCCCCGAGCTCAGCGACGACCTGCAGCATGGTCAGTATGGCGAGACCGCCAGCAGCCCGCGCTTCGTCTCCTTCGGCGCCGCCGTGGGAGGCACGGTCTTCCAGGACGCCAACGGCGACTGCCGCTTCCAGCCGTCGCCGGGGTTCACCGGAACCGCTTCGTTCAGTTACCTGCTCGAAGACGCCTCCGGCCGCCTCATCGAAAAACATGCGACGATCATCGTCGACGAGGTCAACCGGCCGCCGGCCCTGGAAGATGACCGTTTCTCCCTCGCCGAGGGCGAACCCTTCTCCCTCGCCCGACTGCTTGCCAATGACCACGACCCCGATGGCGACGCACTCTTCGTCGATCACTTGAGCGGCCTGAGCGGTGGCCGGGTCGCCCTCTGCAACGGGGAACTCACCTTCCTGCCCGATCCCGGCCAGAGCGGCGAGGTCACCTTCGCCTACTGGGCCGGCGACGGCTCTGCCTACCCGGCCATGGCCAGGGTCACCCTCAGCTACGGGGACACGCCGACGCCCCCGGCCGCGCAGGACGACCGCTTCCTCATTCTCGAAGGTCGCAGCCTGACTGTCTCCGCCAGGCGTCTGCTGAACAACGACCGCGAGTACGACGGCCAGTCGCTCACCCTGGTCAGCCTCGGCCCGGCCGACCATGGCAGCGTCGAGCTCATGGACGACGGCGCTATCCGTTTCACCCCGGCGGCCGATTTCTCCGGCCTTGGAGCCGGCTTTTCCTACACTGTCACCGACGGCTCGGGACTCTACGCTTCCGCCTACGTCGCGGTAGAGGTGCAGGATCTTCGCCAGCCGCCGCAGGTGGTGGCGTCGAGCCGTGAGCCCATATATGAAGACAGCCCGCTGGCCTTCACCGCCGAGGAGATCGCCACCTTCGTCTTCGACCCGGATGGCGACCGCCTGCGCTTCGAGGCCGTCGACAATGTGCGCGGCGGCAGCTTCGTCGCCTCGGCCGGCCTTTTCACCTTCATCCCCACCGACAACTTCTCCGGCACCGCCTCCTTCGACTATGTGGTCAGCGACAACCATCGCGGCACCGCCTCAGGCCACCTCGAGTTCGCGATCCTCCCGGTCAACGACGCGGTAACGGTGGGCGTGGACAACCTGAGCACCGCCGAGGACCTGGCGGTGTCGGTCCCCATTGCCGAGTTGCTTGCCAACGACCACGACCCGGACGGCCCCAGCGTCCTCTTCGCCGGCCTCGGCCCGGCCGAGCACGGCACCGTCGAGGTGCGGGGCGACGAGATCCGCTTCACCCCCGATGCCGACTATTTCGGCAACGAAGCCGGCTTCACCTGCCTGGTCGCCGACGATCAGGGCCTGATCAGCTCCGGCCGGGTGGCGGTAGCAGTGGCACCGCGCGACGACGCGCCGACCTTCACCACCCTGAGCCTCACCCTGCTTGAAGACAGCCCCCTGCGCTTCGATGAGGCCACCGTGGCCCGTTTCGCCAGCGGAATCGATGGCGAAGCGCTGCTCGTATCCGCCATCGATTCCGCCAGCGGCGGCACCGTCTCCAGCGAGGCCGGCCTGTTCACCTTCACTCCCGATGCCAACTACCACGGCCCCGGCGAGATGCGCCTTACCATCAGCGATGGGACAACCGAGGCCACGGCGATCCTGCAGCTGACCATCCTCCCCGTCGACGACCCGGCCACCCTGCCGACGGTCGACCTTGCCACGGCGGAGGACGAGGCGGTATCGCTGACCACCCTCTCGCTGCTCACCGGAGCCTTCGACCAGGACGGCGACCTGCGCTTTGCCGGGGTGGTCGACCTCGACCATGGCCAGGTGGCGGACGACGGCCAGGGCACGCTGGTCTTCACCCCCGACGCCGACTACTGCGGAGCTGCCGGGTTCACATATGCCGTCGAAGACCTCTGCGGCGGCCGGACCCTCGGCCACGTCGCGGTGAGCGTCCTCGCCAGCAACGATGCCCCGCAACAGGTCGCCGCCACGCTCCTCCTCAACGAAGACAGGCCATTGCTCTTCGACAGCGACACGCTGGCCCGCTTTATCGCCGACCGTGACGGCGAGGCGCTCACCCTGCTGTCGTTGATCGCGAGGGACGATGGCAGCGTCAGCCACGACGGCGCCCTCTACACCTATACCCCCCAGGCCAACGCCCACGGGCCGGGACAGGTCGAGTTCCTCGCCAGCGATCCCAGCGGCGCCACCGTCGCCGGCGCCCTGGATCTCGAGATCCTCTCCGTCGACGACCCGACCCGCTTCGGCGTAGACTCCCTGATCACCGACGAGGAAGAGGCGGTGTCCATCGCCATCGCCGACCTCCTGGCCAACGACCACGACGACGACGGCCCGCTGACCTTCATCGGCATAGCCGAGGAGCGCCATGGCACGGTAGCGCTCGACGGCGGGCTGCTGCGCTTTGTCCCCGACCGGGACTATAGCGGCGATGCGGCCGGCTTCGCCTACCGCGTCGAGGACGAGGAAGGCCACCAGGCCACCTCCTGGGTGGGGGTAGAGGTGCGCAATATCCCCGATGCCCCGGTCGTCATCGCCGACCGCCTCCACTGGCGCGAGGACACCCCGCTGGTCTTCACCCCCGAGGAAATCGCCAAATTCCTCTACGATGGCGACGGCGAGGACTTCGCCATCGAGACGGCCGACGAGGTCACCGGCGGCGTCTTCACCACACAGGGCGGCCTGCCGGCCTTCATCCCCCTGGCCGACTACTATGGCGAGGCCGGCTTCTCCTACCAGGCGCGCAACTCCGCAGGAGAAACCGTCGCCGGTCGGCTGGCCATCTTCCTCGCCCCGGTCAACGACCTGCCGGCGGTGGCTCCCCTCTTCCGCGACGGCGTCGAGGGAGAGGCGCTCACCCTGGAGGTGGCCGACCTGCTGGCCCAGGGCAGCGACACCGAGGATGGCGCAGATCTGCGCTTCTCCGGCTTCGAGAGTTCCTGCGGCGGCGATGTCTCTATCGACCGCGAGGGGCGTGTCCATTTCCTCCCCGACAGCGATTTCTTCGGCGATGGCGCCTTCCTGTACCGCCTCGTCGACAGCGAGGGCGGGGTTGGCATCGGCCGGGTGGACATCGCCATCGCCGGGGTCAACGACGCCCCGGTGGCCACGGATGACGAGCGCATCCTCGCCTGGTCCAACGGCGGCTGGGAGAATGTTTACCGGCCCTCGACCTTCACCGCCAACGACTTCGACGTCGATGGCGACCCCCTGCAACTTGTCGCCGTGGGCCCGGCGGAATATGGCAGCGTCAGCCTCGATCCCTCCGGCCTGCTGCGCTATGTCGCCCCGGAGGACGACTGGGTGGGCGTCGACAGCTTCACCTACGAGATCAGCGATGGCAGCGGCCTGACGGCCACCGCCACCGCCTGGCTCGACGTGCGCATCAACACCCCGCCCGACGTCTACGCCGAACTGCTCCTCACCGAGGAGGACGTCCGTTCGGCCATCCCCCAGGCCACCCTGCTCGCCAACGACAGCGACATCGACGGCGACGCCATGACCATCACCGCCGTCGACCAGGCCGAGCATTGCCAGGTCAGCCTGCAGGCGGATGGCTCGATCCTCTTTACGCCGGAACAGAACTTCAACAGCCTCCATCCCGGCCAGGCCTATTTCCGCTATACGGTCAGCGACGGCATCAGCGAGCCGGTGTGGACCTATGCCATGTTCGACATCGCCCCGATCAACGACGCCCCGATTCTCCAGGGCGAGCGCCTCTTCGGGGCGGTGGAGGACAACTCCTTCTCCTTTGCCGTGGCCGACCTCATGGCCAACGACAGCGACGTCGAGATGGCCAGCCCCTGGGAAAGCGACGCCATCAGCTTTACCGGCGTCGGCGGGGCGGGCCATGGCAGCATCGGCTGGGACCAGGGCAGCGGCACCATCTTCTATGTGCCAGACGCCAATTTCTGCGGTGTCGATACCTTCACCTACGGTGTGGTGGACAGCTATGGCGCCGCCTCCTCCATTGTTTCCGAGATCTTCGTGCAGCCGGTCAACGACCTGCCCCTGGTCGAGGAGGATATCGCCTCCCCCGCCGAGGACAGCGTGTGGAACTCCTATAGCATCAGCGGGCTGCTCGCCAACGACTTCGATATCGACGGCGACCGCTTGAGCATCGTCGACCCGAGGGTGGTCGAGGGCGACGCCGAAGTGACCATGTCCGGCGGCGACCTGAGGGTCAAACCAGCCTTCCGCGAGGACCGGGTCGTCATCGCCTATAACGTCTCCGACGGCAATGGCGGCGTGGTCGCCAGCCGGCTGACCATCCCCGACATCCACGAGCACAACTTCGCCCCGCTCTTTTCAGGGCTCTACGATATCGCCTGGAAGAACAGCTATACGGTATGGTTCAATTTCCACGCCTCCGACCCCAACGGCGGCAACACCTGGGGCGACCCCGGTGAGATCGTCGGCATCTCCTGCTCGGCGCCAAGCGAGGGCTCGCTGACCGACGAAGGCTATACCTTCAAGTTCAAGGGCGATACCGAGGAGGCCACCCTCACCCTGACCGTCACCGACACCAGCGGGGCGAGCGGCACCATTTTCGTCGAGGTCGGCCGCCTCTCGCGGGAGGATGGGTATCACCACTACACCCCGGTGGTCCTCGACCTCGACGGCGATGGTGTCGAGCTCCTCGATATCGCCGCCGGCATCGCCTTCGACTGGAACGGCGACGGCCAGCCCCAATCCTGCGGCTGGGTAGGGGGCGACGATGGCCTGCTCGCCTGGGACCTCGATGGCGACGGTGTGGTGCGCAGCGGCCGCGAGCTGTCCTTTGCCGGCTACCTCGCCGGGGCGACCACCGACCTCGAGGGTCTGCGCCATTTCGACAGCGACAGCAGCGGCAGCCTCGACAGCGGCGACACGGCCTGGAAGGAGTTCGGGGTGTGGCGGGACGGCGACAGCGATGGCATCTGCAGCCCCGGCGAGTTCGCCGCCCTCGAACACATGGGCATCACAGCCATCTCCCTGACCAGCGACGAACAGATAGGCCTGCAGCAGGGCAACCTCGTCTTCGGCATGGGCAGCTACGCGATGCGCGACGGCACCGTCGGCCTGCTCGGCGATGTCGGCCTTGCCAAGGGCTCGGAGGGCACCCAGGCCTTCGCCGACACCACAGCGGAAGGCGCACCCGGCAGGAGCACGCCCCTGCTGCTGGTGCCGGGTGCCGCGGGAGAGTCCCTCGCCAAGGCGATGGAGGAGGAAACCGTTTCCCCACCCAGCTTAGGGCAGGTCACCGTGGCGGGGGAAGTATCGAAAGAGACAACAGGTTCAGAAAGCTCTGCTCCCCTCGACAACACCCTCTGCTCGGCTGTTCAAGGCGTAGACCCAGCCTCCACAGCAACACCGGCAGGTGCACCTCCCAGCGCCGCCAGCACATCGCCGGCGGTCGCGGCGCTGGCGCCGACCACCGATCCGGCAAGCCAGGAGGGTAGTGCCTGCGCCACCGCCATCATGGCGCCGCCCGCGTCAGAGACCGCCTCCTCCTTGTACACAAACCCACCGCCAGGGGGGGCAGCCATCGCCTCTGCCGCCGCGACCACGAAGGAAGAAATCCCCGATGAGCCGCTCGAGCCCTCTCACGGCAACGCGGCCACGCAACACGACGATGCGTTAGCCATCGAGGTCGACCGACTGGTGACCCAGCTGCTCGCCGATATCGCCACTGGCCCGCCCAGCAGCGACACTGCCGAGGCTCTCGCCCCCGCCGCGGCAAACCTGTCCGAGCCGATCCTCGACGCCCCGGCGCCCCATCCCCATCAAGTGGACGAGGAGGCGCTTTTTCTCGTGTGAAAAAACGGCATAAAAAAAATGGCCCGCCGAGCCCCCTTGCGGGGGCCTGGCGGGCCATTGACTTCTACACAAAAACCGCATGGCAGCAGGCAAGGGGCGGATGTTTCACGGGAAACGAAAGACCGCCCTTCCGCGCCCTGTCAGCGCGCTCAGAAGGCCATCGACAGGGTGACGCCACCGAAGAAGAAGCTCGACTCGTCGCTCAGACTGACCGATTCGATATACTCTTCGGCCTTGTCGGTGAGCGGGAAGGAATAGGAAACAACCGGCTTGACGGTGAAGTAGCCGCCGAAGGGGATAGTCATCCCCAGCGACACCAGGCCGTTATGAAGTTGCCGATATTTCTCCGATGGGTCGCCGGCTTCGGCGAAACCGCTGTCGTCGGAATGGTAGTAGCCGGCCGAAGCGGCGGCATCGAGGGTGATATCTTTAACCAGTTCCTGGGAGTGGGAGATTCCGACATTGACATACCAGGCCGGGGTGTGGGCGATTTCCCGGTAGACGGTGATGGTCGGGTTGAGCAGGGTGTTGAGGCCGACGGAACCGTACACTTCCTGGGAATCGGTGAGGCCATCGAGTCCGTAATAGATATAGCCGCCTCCCACCTTGACCGGACCGAGGGTGGTGGCATAGGAGACGGTGAGGTCGGTTTCGTTGTACTTGGCGCCATCATAGGCCTCGTTGTCGGTATCGAGGTTGCCCCAGACATTGACGCTCGCCCCCTTGTAGCCGATGGTCGCCGAAGGCTGGATAACGATGCTGTCCTTGCTCAGCTCCAGACCCCGCCATACATACTTGCTGAACGCGCCGACATCGAGGCCCGCCGTCGGCTTGTCAGCCTCCTCGGCCATCGCCGGCAAGGCGCTGCACAGCATAGTCACGGCAACTCCACCAACTGCCACCCAAAGCTTCCCGTTCATGACGCTTCTCTCCCTTGAGGTTGATTCTCGACCTGGTGACCTCCGGCGCGACAGATACAGCTCCGCTACGAGCGCCGCCGGAGGCCAGCCCCATTTGCAGAGAAGAAAAGCAAGGATCGGGCCAGGAGCGCAAAAGAAGAAAAACCTAATTTTTTCCAAATAAATAGAGAGGAAGTGCCGGACAGCGTCTGCAAAAGCCTCTCTGTCGGAAAGCTGCAGAAATGTGGAGGAAGCCCGGGAATCCTGCAAAAATGTCGCTTCTGCCGGAAGGAACTGCCGTGAGCGAAGCGGCGCCCCGCCTGGAAAGTGCCGCGGGGATTGTGGCGCCGCCTCGTGGAGAGCGGCGCCCTTTTCCCAGCGGACGGCAGCGCTAGACGATGAAACGCAACTCCCTGGCCATAGTGCTCAAGGACTCGGCGCCATCGGCGGTGACCACCACATCGTCCTCGATGCGCACCCCGTTGCGCCCCGGCAGATAGATGCCGGGTTCCACGGTATAGGCCATGCCCTCCTCCAGCAGCTGCTCGTTGTCGCCGCGGATATAAGGGTCTTCATGGCACTCGCGGCCAAGGCCATGGCCGGTGCGGTGGGTGAAGCGGGGGCCGTAGCCGGCGTCCTCGATGACCTGCCGCGTGCGGCGGTCAACCTCGGCACAGCTCACCCCCGGCCGTCCGGCGGCCCGCCCGGCCTCGTTGGCGGCGAGGACGGCGGCGAAGATTTTTCTGCTCTCATCGTCGAGGTCCCCGACGGCAAAGGTGCGGGTGAGGTCGGAGACATAGCCCTGCCAGGCGGCGCCCCAGTCGACGATGAGCAGATCGCCGGACGAGAGCGGCCTCGCCGAGGGTTTGGCGTGGGGGTTGGCGGCGTTGGGCCCGGCGGCGACGATCGGCGAGAAGGGCAGGGCAATGTCGGAGCCATGGGAAAGCAGCTGCAGGAAGAGCTCGGCGGCGATGTCCTTCTCGGTGGTGCCGATACGCACCTTGGCCAGGGTGGCGGTCAGGGCGTCCTCGGCGATAGTCACCGCCCGGCGCATGGCGGCGACCTCCGCCGCACCCTTTTTCGCGCGCAGCGCCGAAAACACCGCCGAGCCATCGAGGCAGCGGGCATCGCCGCAGGCAGTGCGCAGCAATTCATACTCCAGCAGGCGCATCTGCCGGGGCTCCACCCCAATCCTCTCTCCGCCGAGACCCAGCCCGCCCAGGGCGCGGGCAAACACCGCCGGCCATCCCAGGGGATTCTCGCCGTAGGGATGGACCCTCAGGGCAAAGGGCAGAGACTCCAGCTTGGGCAACTCCAGTTCGGGAAGGACGATGACCGGGTCGGCGCCGGGGACGAAGACCATGAGCACCGGCCGCTCCATAAGGTGGAAGTTGAGCCCGGTGAGATAGCTGAGGGTCGGCCCGGCGTTGAGCGCCATTGCCGCAAAGTCGTGCCGTACCATTTCCTCCGCCAGTTTCTGCAAACGTTCAACCACTGCCATCCCTCCCGAAATAAAATTCACTGGCAGCCCCGACAGCACTGCCGGAGCCGCCCCTTTACCCTGCCAAGACCACTTGGTGCATTGCGGTCATCGCCAGCGTTATACCAGCGCCAGCCTCTGCTGGTCTCGGCCGGCCGCTGCCTTCTCTCATCGCTCCGTGGCCTTTGCCGGCCATGCCACTCCACCTCGGCGCAACATTGCCTCACAGCGCCAGGAAATGCCGCTCCGATCCGTGCTTCCCCGACGCAACAGAAGGCGGGAGTGCCCCGCCTTCTCTGCCCTAAGCATCAGATGGCGATCTTCGCGCCGAGCTTGGCGACGAACTTGGCCAGCCAGGCGGGATGCGCCGGCCAGGCCGGGGCGGTGACCAGGTTGCCCTCGACATGGGCGTCGTCCATGGCCACGGCCACATATTTCCCGCCGGCCAGCCCCACCTCCACCGAGCAGGCGGGGTAGGCCGAGCACTCCCGGCCGGCAAGAACCCCGGCGGCGGCAAGCAGCTGCGCCCCGTGACAGATGGCGGCGATGGGTTTGCCCGCCTCGGCGAAGTGT
>JANJUM010000228.1 GCA_024710585.1 Desulforhopalus sp. | reverse complement strand
GCGCTTTCTTCGCCGATGGCGAGAAGGCCGGGCATGCCCAGCGCAACCAGCGCCTGTCGCTGAACACCATCCAGCCCTACCAGTTCGGCCCGCGGGAGGGCATGTACCCCAATATCAGGATCTTCCCCTGAGAGAGGCGGGGGCTATGGCGGGCAAGGAACCATCTTCCCCGCCATAACCCCGGGCGACTCGAGAACCCCGTTTTCCGTTGCGTGAGATGGCCATGAACCAGGGCAAGCTCAATATCCTCGTCGTCGACGACGAAAAAAACATCCGCAAGACCCTCTCCTACTGCCTCGAATCGGAAGGGCACACGGTTATCGCCGTCGCCGATGGCAAGGAGGCCCTGGCCGAGGCGCGACGCTTCACTTTCGACATTGCCTTCATCGATCTCCGCCTGGAGCGGGAGAACGGCCTCGACCTCATCCCCCAACTGCTTGCCGAGACACCGTGGCTGAAGATCGTCGTCATCACCGCCAACGCCAGCATCGAGACGGCGGTGGAGGCCATGCGCCGCGGTGCCGCCGACTATATCGAAAAGCCCTTCACCAGCGCGCAGATCAAGCTGCTCATCCGCACCCTCGGCCATATCCGCGACCTCGAGAACGAACTCACCGTGCTGCGCGAGGACCGACGCCGCTTCACTCCGGAATCGCTGTTGTACAGCAAGAACCCGGACATGCTGCGCATCGTCGACACCGTCCACAAGGCCGCCGCCTCGGAGGCGATGATCCTCATCCGCGGCGAGAGCGGAACCGGCAAGTCGGTGTTCGCCCGCACCATCCATAACCTCAGCAAGCGGTCGCGACGACCGATGATGATCGTCTCCTGCCCCGCCGTTCCCGGCGAACTACTGGAGAGCGAGCTCTTCGGCCACTGCAAAGGCGCCTTCACCGGGGCGGTGAAAGACAACCCCGGCCGCATTGCCGCCTGCGAGGGCGGCACCCTCTTCCTCGATGAAATCGGCGACATGGCCCTGCCGATCCAGGCCAAACTGCTGCGCTTCATCCAGGACAAGGAATACGAGCGTCTCGGCGAGACCGTGTCGCGCCGGGCCAACGTCCGGGTCATCACCGCCACCAATGTCAACCTCGAGCAACGCATCGCCGAAGGGCGCTTCCGCGAAGACCTCTTCTACCGCATCAACGTCATCTCCATCAATGTCCTGCCGCTGCGGCGGCGGCGCGAGGACATCCTCGATATCGCCAGGGACTTCTGCGCCCACTTCTGCAAGACCAACCACCGCCCTCCACTCTCTTTCGCCGCCTCGGCCGAAAAAGCCATCCTTGACCACTCCTGGCCCGGCAACGTGCGCGAACTGCGCAACGCCATCGAGCGGGCGGTGATCCTCGGCAGCGGCGCTGAAATCACCGCCGCCGACCTGCCGGAGAACGTCGCCCCCGCCGCCAGCCCTCCCGGCGTCGGCGACATGGTGACCCTGGCCGAGCTGGAAGAAATGCATATCAAGATGGTCCTTGCCAGGACCACTTCCATTCAAAACGCCGCCGACACCCTCGGCATCGACCCCGCCACATTATGGCGCAAGCGCAAAATCTACGGGATGTAACCTTCCCCCGATCTCGCGCACTCCTGCCTCCTCCCGCCTGCCCCCTCTCGCCTGTCCACGCCAGTCGCCACCTCGCCGCAATGATCTTGCGCTTTGCACGATCACCGCGGCCGGCTCTTTCAAATTGCACGACGCCCCAATCGCAATGAGGAACTAACGTAGCGTTTTCAGTATCTTGGTATTATGCCATGCCTGGCATGATTGTTGCCTTACCCTGAGGAGCACAGCCCCTCGCGGGCATTCCCGCGGCAACGCTGAAGGTCGCTATGAGCCTCAAACAGAAAATACTCATGGGCTATGCCGTCGCCATCACGCTGATGGGCGCGGTGGTCACCTGGGCGATGGTCAACCTCTGGTCCTTCGGCCAGGCCACCGACGTCGTCTTGCGCGACTATTACCGCAGCATCAACGCGGTAGAGAAGATGCTCGACGCCCTGGCCCGCCAGGATGTTGGCGTGCTGCTGCTGTTGATGGGCGAAACAGCCCGCGGCAGGGCCAGCCTCGCCGAGAGCGACACCCTCTTTCTCGAGTGGCTCGACCGCTCCCGGGAGAGCATCGCCGTCGCGGGCGAGCGGGAGGCCATAGCCGCCATCAAGGCCGAGTATCACCACTACCGGGAGCGCCTCATGCAGCTGGCCTCGGCGGGGGAAGATGAGGCCCTGTCCCCTAAGAACTACCAGGAATCCATCCTCCCCTACTCTTCCAAGGTCAAGGAAGGTTGCCTGGCCCTGCGCGCCATGAACGAACGGACCATGTACGCCGCCAGCGAAGAGGCCCGCGAGGAGGCCAAGAGGGTCATTTACACCAAAGCCTCGGTGGCGCTGCTCGCCGCCATGATCGCCCTCTTCTTCAGCCTCGTCTTCGCCGAGCGCCTGGTCTTGCCCCTGCGCCGCCTGGTCAAGGCGGCCAAGTCCATTTCCGCCGGGGAGTTCCATGTCAAGCTGGAGGTCGAGACCAGCGACGAACTGGGCGAGCTGGCGGCGGAGTTCAACCGCATGGCGGGGGAACTCCGCCGCTACCACCTGATGAACGTCGACCGCATCGTCGCCGAACACAACAAGGGCGAGGCCATCCTCGCCTCCATCGAGGACGGCCTGGTGGTCTTCGACACCGAGGGCCGGGTCACCGGCATCAACCCCGCCGGCCGCCGCATTTTCGGCATCGACTTCAAGGAAGGCGACACCCTCCTCTGCCGCGACCTGCTCGCCGCACCTGGAGTCTGCGACATCATCGCCGAAACGGCGGCTACCGGCGTGCAGCCGAACCTGCCCGACGACCGGCGCATCCTTTCTCTCGGCAAGGGTGAGGACAACCGCCAGTACCTCTTCTCTGCCACAGCCATCCGCCAGTCGTCACGAAAGTTCTCCGGCGTCGTGCTGCTGTTGCGTGACATCACCCGCCTCCGCGAGGTGGAACGATTGAAAAGCGAGTTCGTCATGGCTGCCTCCCATGAGCTGCGTACCCCGCTGACCAGCCTCGGCATGGGTGTCGACCTGCTCCTCGAACACGCCTGTCACTATCTTCCGGAACGGGAAAGAGACCTGCTGCAGACCGCCCATGACGAGGTGCAGCGCATGAAGGGATTGGTCCACGATCTGCTCGACCTGTCGAAGATCGAGAGCGGCCGCATCGAACTGGAGTTCGAAGCGGTCCCGGTGACGGCACTGTTCGCCGAGGTACAGGACATCTTCCGCACCCAGGCAGCTCTCAAGGGCGTTACCCTGACCATCGACGACACCTCCGCTCTGCCCCAGGTCAGCGCCGATATCAAAAAAATCATCTGGGTGTTGTCCAATCTGGTTTCCAACGCCCTGCGCTATGTCGACGAAGGCGGCCATATCCGCCTCGCCGCCGTGGCCGATAAAGGCCAAGTGGCCATCGGCGTCAGCGACGACGGCATAGGCATCCCATCGGAATTCCAGGCGAAAATATTCGAGAAATTCGTGCGTGTCGACAAGAAGGAGAGCGGCCGCACCGGGCTCGGCCTTGCAATCTGCAAGGCCATCATCCGCGCCCATGGCGGCGACATCAGCGTCACCTCGCAGCCCGGCCACGGCAGCACCTTCACCTTCACCCTGCTGACAACAAGCGACGACGACCGGCACAGCCTCACGCTTCCTGCCGTCAGCGATAACGAAACCCGCCCCACGTCAACCTTTGCCCCAAGAGGAGAATCATGAACCTGGTACAACGACTGATAACCCAGCACCTCACCGGCGCAGCGGCCATCCTGCTGCTCCTCTTCGCCCCGGCTCTGGCCTTCGCCAGCGG
This sequence comes from Desulforhopalus sp., assembly GCA_024710585.1. Lineage (GTDB taxonomy): Bacteria > Desulfobacterota > Desulfobulbia > Desulfobulbales > Desulfocapsaceae > Desulforhopalus_A. Next base: position 7,071 of record JANJUM010000228.1, on the reverse strand, counting down.
CGCCCACGGCGGCGTCGTCGACCCCAATGTACCAACCTTCCTCGGTATCCGCGTCGAGTTCATCCTCTTCGCCCTGGTGCTCCTGGGCGTCGCCCTCTTTCACCATCACACGTTCTATGTGGCAGTCTCAGGCCTGATCGTCATCACTTTGTTCAAAATCTTCTTCGATGGCGGCTTCAACCTCAGCCAACACCTCTTCGGACAACTGCCCCTGCTCGAACAGCTGACCGACAAGCACCTGCGTCAGGGGGAATGGCCGGTGGTGCTCAATCTCCTCGGCCTGCTGCTCGGCTTCGGCATCCTCGCCAAGATCTTCGAGGAATGCGGCTTTCCTGAGAAACTTCCCAAGTTCCTGCCTTCCGGCTGGATGGGGCCGGCGGTGCTGTTGATTTTCGTCGCCATTCTCTCTTCTTTCCTCGACAACATCGCCGCGGCGCTTATCGGTGGCACCATCGCCTTGGTCGTCTTTAAAAACAAGGTCCACATAGGGTATATCGCCGGCATCGTTGCCGCCTCCAACGCCGGCGGCTCGGGGTCGGTGGTCGGCGATACCACCACCACCATGATGTGGATCGATGGGGTCAGCCCCCTGGACGTCCTCCATGCCTTCATCGCCGCCATCGCCGCCCTGCTCATCATCGCTTTCTTCGCCGGGCACCAGCAGTATAAGCTGCAGCCGGTGGTGGTCGCCGACACCAGCCACGTCAGGATCGACTGGATGAAAATCCTCATCGTTGCCATGATCCTCGTCGGCGCCATCGTCACCAACTACACCCTCGACATGCCCGCCCTGGGGGTATGGATCGCCATCCTCATCGGCGCCCTGCTGCGCCCCATTCCCTGGAAGGAAGTGCCGGCGTCGATCATGGGCACCATCTTCCTCCTCAGCCTGGTCATGTGCGCTTCGATGATGCCGGTGGAGACCCTGCCCGACGCCTCGTGGATGACCGCCTTCGCCCTCGGCTTCATCTCGGCGGTGTTCGACAACATCCCGCTCACCAAGCTCTGCCTGGTACAGGGCCACTACGATTGGGGCATGCTCGCCTACACCGTCGGCTTTGGCGGCTCGATGATCTGGTTCGGCTCCTCGGCCGGCGTCGCCATCACCAACAAGTTTCCGGAAGGCCGCAACGTCGTGCTCTGGCTGCGCAAAGGCTGGCATGTCACCCTGGCCTATATCGTCGGCTTCTTCGTCCTCTTCTTCGTCTGGGGCTGGCAGCCCTCCAGCAGTCGCCTCCACCAGGAGCCGGCGATAACCTGCACCGTCGAGAACTGCAAGGCCAAGAAGGTGGCCATAGCCCTGCAAAACGGCAAGGCTCCAGCCAAACAGGAAGCAAAGAACAAATAATCCCCGATACCCGGCGCCGGCAGGAGGGGCCCCCTGCCTCCGGCGCATAAGAACAATTTAGCAAGGAGAAACATCGTGGCGACACAACAACAGACAGTCAGGGATATCATGATCCCCCTGTCCGGCTTTCCCCGCATGAAGGAATCGGGAACGGTACAGGAGGCAATCCGGCAGCTCCGCTCCTTCTGCCCTCTGGGCAGCAGCGGCCCCTGCGGCTTCACCGAACTGATGGTGGTCGACGACCTGGGCGGCCTGGTCGGCCGGGTCACCCAGCCGGGGATTCTGCGCGTGCTCTTTTCCTCCCTGCTCGACGCGGTCGACATCAAGAAATTTGAGGGCAAGACCGCCGAGTTCAGCGATCTCACCACGCTGCTCAACGGGGTGATGCTCAAGGAAGGCGCAAACCATCTCGAGGCGACGCTGACCGGGGTCATCGAACGCAATGTCCGCACCCTGGCTCCACACACCGACCTCATCCACGCCATGTCGACCATGGTCATCTGCAAGGAGACGGTGCTGCCGGTGGTCGATACCGGCAAACTCGTCGGTGTCGTCAAACTGGCCGAGGTCTTTGGAGCCTTAGGCGATCAGCTCATTGCGCTCAACTCAAAATAGAAAGAGGTTCCCAACATGTCATCAACATATGTCGAAGGAGCGGAGGCCAAGGCCCCGTTCGACTGGAAAAGGGTGTTTTTTCTCATTCTCGGCGTGGTGCTGTTCTGTATAATCTACTACGCCCCGCCGTGGCCGGACGCCATCGACCCGATGGGCAAGCACTTCGCCCTCTCCCCGGAGGGCAAGGGGGCCCTGGCCCTGTTCGCCCTGGCGGCCACCTGGTGGATCTTCGAGGTGCTGCCCATCGGCGTCACCGGTATCGCCATCGGCGTCGTCCAGGCGATGTTCCTCATCAGAAAGCCGGAGGTGGCCTTCAAAGACTTCATGGACCCCTCGGTGCTGTTCATCTTCGGTTCCATCGTCATCGGCCTGGTCTTCACCAAGAGCGGGCTCACCAAGCGTATGGCCTACAAGATGCTGGCCCTCGTCGGCGAGAAGACGAGACTGATCTACCTCGGCTGCGTCGTCCTGACCGTCGCCCTCACCCACATGATGGCCCATACCGCGGTGGCGGCGACCATGTTCCCCCTGCTCATGGCCATCAACGCCCTCTACTCCGACGACGACCGCCCCACCAAGTTCGGCAAGGGCCTGTTCATCGGCATGGCCTATGTCGCCGGAGCCGGGTCGATCATCACCCTGCTCGGTTCGGCCCGTGCCGCCGTGGCCATCGCCTTCTTCAAGGAGATGACCGGCAAGGAGATCAGCTTCTTCGAGCTCACTTACTACCTCTTTCCCCTCGGCTGGCTGATGGTGGCCCTGATCTGGGGGATGATGATGGTGCTGTGCAAACCTGAAAAACGCGTCATCCCAGGCCTCAGGGAGCGGGCGGTGAAGATGTACGCCGAGCTCGGCGGCTGGAGCAAAAACGAGATCATGACCCTGGTCATCGTCCTCTCGGTGATTCTCCTCATCGCCGCCAAGAACTGGGTGCCGGCCCTGAAGACCATCGACAAGACCGCCATCCTCCTCTCCTCGACCCTGCTCTTCTTCGTGCTCAACATCCTCAAAGTGGAAGACCTCGAAGACATCCCCTGGAACATCATCCTCCTCTTCGGTGGAGCCATGTCCATCGGCTTCTGCCTGTGGCAGACCCACGCCGCCGAATGGCTTGCGGTCAATTGGCTGGCCCTCTTCAAGGAAGCTCCGGCGGTGGTCTTCATCCTCGGCATCGCCTTCTTCGTCATGGTCATGACCAACTTCATCATGAACGTGGCCGCCATCGCCATCTCCCTGCCGGTGGCCCTGGTCATCGCCCCCTATCTCGGCGTCGCCGGGGAGGTCATCTTCTACTCCTCGCTGGCCACCGCCGGAATGCCCTTCTTCCTGCTCATTGGCGCGGCCCCCAATGCCATCGCCTATGGCTCGAAGCAGTTCACCGCCGGGGAGTTCTTTCGCTACGGCATCCTCGCCAGCGTCGTGCTCATGTTCGCCGTGTGGCTGTGTGTAGCAGTCATCTGGCCGGTGCAGGGGCTGCCCATCCTCGTTGCCAAGTAGTAGCAGAAAACAGCCATGGCCTCGGGCAACAGACGCCCGGGGTCATGGCTGCACCAATCGGCGAGACAACGCCGTAAATCTCATTCCCCTTTCGAGAGGTCTGTTGTGGCTCGGGTACGCAAGATCAGAGTGCTGCTCGCCGACAGCGAAGAAGAATTCTCCACCACCCTGGCCGATCGCCTGCGCCTGCTGGGCTTTGCGGTGCACACAGCGCGATCCGCGGCCGAGGCGGTTGCCGAACTGGAGGGCGGGGCGTTCGACGTCGCCCTCGTCGGCTCGGATTTCGTCGACATGAAGGGCACCGACCTGCTGGTGCACTGCAAGAGCCTCTCCCCGACCCGCGCCGCCATCCTCCTCGCCGCCCACGGGGCGGTCGATGCCGCCATCTCCGGCATGGAACGGGGTGCCGACGATTTCCTTATGAAGCCCATCGATCTCACCATCCTCGCCGACAAGATCCGCGACGCCCATCAGCGCTGCTGTTCCCTCAGTAGCCAGCGACTGCAGCGTTGAGGGGGGCTAAACCCCTCGCCCGGAAAACGGCGTCATCACGACTGCTCCAGCCAGGCCCCGACCACTATCCCGTAACCAGAGTACTGCCGCCTGATTGCCATCCCATGTCCCTGCATCGACAAGGGAACAGGGCTTGCTTATAGTCTTCACCGCTACGAGACGGCAGGGCCACCCCCGGCCCCGCCACCCCACGAACCATCTCACGGAGCGATACCTATGAGCATCTCACTTTTCGATAGCACCACCCTCGGCGACCTCACCCTGAAAAACCGCATCGTCATGGCCCCGATGACCAGGGGCCGGGCCGGCGACAGCCGAATCGCCAACGACCTCATGGCGGAACACTATGCGCAGCGCGCCGAAGCCGGCCTGCTCATCACCGAGGCGACGGTGATAAGCACCGCGGGCATCGGCTGGATCGGCTCGCCGGGCATCTACACGGCGGAGATGGCCGATGGCTGGCGCCGCGTCACCTCGCGGGTCTTGCCCACCGGCAGCCATATTTTCCTGCAGCTCTGGCACTGCGGCCGCGCCTCGCACCCTGATTTCCACCAGGGCCGCCCGCCGGTGTCGGCCTCGGCGGTGCCCATCGAAGGGGACGGTATCCGCACCCCCCTGGGCAAGAAACCCTACGAGGCGCCGCGGCCGCTCGATGAAGCGGAGATCGCCGCCACGGTGCAGGACTTCCGCCAGGCGGCCCTCTACGCCCGCGAGGCCGGCTTTTCCGGGGTCGAGGTCCATGGCGCCAACGGCTACCTCATCAACCAGTTCCTCGATTCGAAGAGCAACCGGCGCACCGACCGTTACGGCGGCTCCCCGGCCAACAAATATCGCTTCCTCGGCGAAGTCCTGGCGGCGGTGCTCGAGGTATGGCCAGCGCAGCGAGTCGGGGTGCGGCTCTCGCCCAACGGGGTTTTCAACGACATGGGCCACCCCGATTTCCGCGAGACTTACCTCCATGTCATAAAGGAGCTGGCCAGGCTGCAGTTGGGCTATGTGCATATCATGGACGGTCTCGGCTTCGGGTTCCATGGGCAGGGCGAACCGATGACCCTGGCCGAGTTCCGTGCCCACTACCCGGGCACCATCATCGGCAACTGCGGCTACAGCAAGGAAGACGCCGAGCGCCGGCTGATGGCCGGGGAACTCGACCTGGCTGCCTTCGGCCGCCCCTTCATCACCAACCCCGATCTGGTGACGCGACTGCGCGAGGGTCTGGCGCTGGCCCCCTGGGATGACATGTCGACATGGTACACGCCGGGCCCGCAAGGCTATACCGACTATCCACGCTTCGGGGCGTAAGACTACCAGACGTCGTCAAGCAAGGGTAAAGACAACACGCCTGCTGCGAGCGGACTTCTACTGCCGCCCTCCCAAGGCCTGAACGAGGCCCTGGGAGGCCATGGCGGTGGCCAGCGAGAGCCGCAGATGTCTTCCCGATGCCTTCCCGGCGAAGCGGCCGGCGCGCAAAGAGCGGAGAGGGGGCGTATCCCTCTCTCCGCGCGTTGACATGGCCATGTTGCAGATGTATATCAAGCTCTGCATGGGGTTTTCCGGCCCCGGCATGCCCTGGCCGGAATATGAACCTGGCAGGTGGACGATACCCTGGGGACGTAACACAGGGACCTCCGAACTCAGCAACTTTTCTCATTTCCTGATAGAGCCCTCACCATGACAATGGCAAGTGCGGAAGCAGCGGTGGTTGTCGCGCTGCTGTCGGCAATTGCGCCGGCGGTGATTTTCGCTCATCCCCGCCTGGAAGCTGATGTCGGTGGCAAGCTATTTCCTCGTCGTCTTCCAACACCAGAAACTCGAGAATCAAGCGCGGCCTTCATCTATCTGCTCAGGGCGGTGGTCGGCGGCACCTTTCTCTTCCTCGCCTTCGACATCCTCGCCGGCTTCATCAAGGTCTTCGGCATCGTCTTTCTCGGCCAGGCACGCTGCGAGGACATCGCCCGGGCCAAAGACCCCTCCCTGGGCATGCAGCTCAGCCAGATCGTGCTGGCCGTCAGCTGTCTCGCCTTCGGCATTTTTCCCACCTGGACGGTCAGAGCCTTGAACGGCGTCACCGAGGGCCTGCTCGGCACCGGCCTGACCCGCACCATCGACAACGGCTGGCTGTAGCTCACCCCGGTCAGCCCGCAGACCGCCTCCTATGGCGCCCCGGCGGTATTTTTCGAGCTGCTCGCCAGCTGGCTGATCGTCTACACCCTGCTCCATCCCCTGCGACGTGACAACCGTATCCGCATCGCCCCAGCCTGGGACTGCGGTTTCGAGCCGCTTGACGCGCGCATGCAATACACCGCCTCGCCGTTCGCCGTGCCCATCCGCCGTGTTTTCTCGTTTCTCTGGCTGATCGTCGAGAAGGTCGAGCCGGGCGCTCCCGGCAAGTCTTCGCACTACATCATGCGCGTCAACGACCGGCTATGACTGGCCCTGTATGTGCTCATCGGCAAGCTCATGCTGAACTCGCCGAGCGAACCTCCTATATCCAGGGCGGCAACCTGCGCGTCAATCTCTGCTCTTCTTTTGTTCACCCTGCTCTTCCTCCTCTGGGTAATCGTATGACCAGATTGCTGTGGGCGATAATCAAGACCCTCTGCGTCATCTTCCTGGCGCCGCCCATGGCCGGCTGGGTGAAGTGGCTCAAGTTCCTCCTGCAGAACCGCAGGGGGGCGCCGCCCTGGCAGCCCTACCGCGACCTGCTGCGTTTATCGCGCAAGACCGTGGTCATCGCCGACTCGGCATCGTGGATCTTTCGCATGGCCCCTGCATCATCCTCTCGGTGACCTGCCTGGCGGTGCCACCGTGCCGGTGGTCACCGTGCAGCTGCCGGTGGCGCACTGCTGGGCCGCCTGCCAGGCCTGCGAAGCGGCCCTCGCCGTCACGGTCCCGAAAAGAGCCGCCTTCATCCGCGCCATTCTCGCCGAGCGCGAACGGATCGCCAACCATCTCGGCGACATCGGCGCCTGCTGCAACGGCTTCGGCTTCGCCTTCGCCCATGCCCAGTGCGGCAGGCTGCGCGAACTGTGGCAGCGCGACAACAGCCGCCTCTTCGGCCATCGCCTGCTCATGGATGTCGTTATCCCCGGCGGCGT
>JANJUM010000245.1 GCA_024710585.1 Desulforhopalus sp. | reverse complement strand
AAGAAGGCGATGAAGAGCATCCTGGTGATCGAAGACAACGAGAACATGCTGCGCATGGTAACCGATCTCCTCAGTCGCACAGGATACCAGGTTCTCACCGCCATCGACGGTGTCGAAGGGATGAAGACCTACCGCAGCGCCAGGCCCGACCTGGTGCTGACCGACATCATCATGCCCGACAAGGAGGGCCTGGAAGTGATCATGGAACTCTGCCGCGAGGTGCCACGGCCGAAGATCATCGCCATGTCCGGCGGCGGCATGATGGACCCGCGCACCTACCTGTCCCTGGCCGAGAAGCTCGGCGCCGACGAGGTGCTGCAGAAACCCTTCCACCCGGCCGACCTCCTCGCCATGGTCGAAAAGCTCCTGCGGTGACAGGAAGCCGAAAAATTTCATCCCCCCGCCATTGTTCTCGCGCCGGTGCCTGTGCTACACTGTCGGTGGCGCCTTGCGACATGGGGTCGCATCTCCCGCCACCCCAATCCCCTGCCAGCCCCGGGTCCGATGCCCCTTCCACCCCCAGCCGCGACGGATATCGAGCCGCTGCTCCTCCAGCACAAGTACCTCGCCGCCGTGAGAAGGGTCTCGCGGGGCGTGGCCCACAACTATAACAATATCTTCACCGGCCTCGGCGGCCAGACGGCCATTCTCCGCCAGGAGGCGGCGCTCGAGGCCTCCGACGACAAGCGCCGCGGCCTGATCGACAGCCTGTTGCAGCGCGGCATCGAGCAGACCTCCATCCTCTACGAGTTCTGCCGCGACGACCCTGCCGAGAGCGCCCCGCAGTCGCCCCTGCTGGTCGCCGGCAAGGCGCTGGAACTGCTCAACACGGTGTCGCGCCTGCACCGCTTCCGCCTGCGCGGCGAGATACGGCGCGAGAAGATCGCCATCGCCCCGCGCCAGCTGCTGCTGGTGCTCTTCTACCTTGGGGAAAACTGTGTCGACGCCACCCCCGAGGGCGACGAAATCTCTCTCTGGGTGGCCCTTGAAAAACCCTCGGCGGTAAGCGGCGGCGCCAGGGAGGGGGGCTCAGGCCAGCGCGTCGTCTTCACCTTCCAGGACCACGGGCCGGGCTTCGCCCGGGAACAGGAGCTGGCCTTCGGCCGCCCCTTCAACTGCCGCAGGGGGGCAGCCTCGTGCCGCGGCCTCGGCATCTACGCCGCCGGCGCCCTCGCCGCCCGCGCCGGGGGCAGCCTCGGCCTGCGCCGCGAAGGCGACACCACCCTGGTCAGCGTCGCCTTCCCCCTGCTTGTCGAGGAGCAGGCCGCCGACCCGCAGCGCGCCGGCACGGCCAGCCAGCGCTCCCGCCAGGTGGCGCGGCAGTGCTTCCTCGTCGTCGAGGACGACGAGGCCCTGCGCACCCTGCTGCTCAACCGCCTGCAGCGCCGCGGCCACATGGTCTTCTGCGTCGACAGCTGCGCCGAGGCGGAAGAGGAGTTCAACCACCTCCACGACATCATCACCATCGTGCTCATGGATGTCGGCCTGCGCGACGCCAGCGGCTACGATTGCAGTCGCCGTCTGGCGGCCATCGCCCCCGGCGTGCGGGTGATTTTCATGTCCGGCGAGCAGCAGCCCGCGGCCAACACCGCCGAAGGCAACATCTTTCTGCAGAAACCCTTCACCATGGATCAACTGGAACAGGCGATACTCGATGTCCACCTATAGCGCCCCGGCAGTCAAGAACGCCCATATTCTCGTCGTCGACGACGAACCGAGCATCGTCGATTTCATCTCCGCCGCCCTCTGCGCCGGGGGCTACCAGGTGGAAGGCCACTGCGACCCCCGCGCCGCTTTGAAAAGCGCCCGTGGCAAGGTCTTCGACCTCGCCCTGGTGGACATCAACATGCCGGAGATGAACGGCATCGACTTTTCCAAGAAACTGCTCGAGATCTCGCTGGGCACCGAGATCGTCATCATCACCGGGGTCCCCGACGAGGAGAACCTCGACCCCTGCCTGCGCCTCGGCCTGACCCACTTCCTCTTCAAGCCCTTCAACGAGTCGCAGCTGATTTACACCATCTACGCCGCCCTGCACTTCAAGCGGCTGCGCAACGCCTTCGTCGCCTCCTCCGCCGGCGACCGCAAGGGCAGCGGCTACATCGGCGTGTCGATGTCGACCCGCGACATCCGCGAGGAGATCGCCACCCTGGCCGGCCTCGACATCCCGGTGCTCATCCTCGGCAAGTCCGGCACCGGCAAGGAGATCATCGCCCGCGATATCCACCGCAACAGCGGCCGCAGCGCCGCGGTGTTCATGCCGGTCAACTGCGCCGTGCTCGGCAGCCTGGCCGAGACCGAACTCTTCGGCCATGTCAGCGGCGCCTTCACCGGGGCGGTGAAGAGCACCAAGGGCTATATCGGCACCGCCGACGGCGGCACCATCTTCTTCGACGAGGTCGGCGAGCTGCCCCTCGACGTGCAGGCCAAGCTGCTGCGCTTCCTCGACGACGGCGAGTACAGCCGCGTCGGCGAGGCGAAGATCAGCCGGGCCGACGTGCGCGTGGTGGCCGCCACCAACCGCGACCTCGAGGCGATGTGCGCCGCCGGCACCTTCCGCGAGGACCTCTACTTCCGCCTCTCGGCGTCGATCATCCGCACCACCCCCCTCGACGAGCGCAAGGGCGACATCCTCCCCCTCATCTGGCATTTCCTCGACCTCTTCGGCACCGCCAAGAACGTCACCTACGAGATCTCCGCCGACGCCGCCTCGATGCTCATCGAAAAGGACTGGCCGGGCAATGTCCGCCAGCTCAAGCAAACCCTCTACCGCATATCGCAGATGGCCACCAGCCGCAAGATCTCCGTCGCCGACGTGCGCCGCGTCCTCGGCACCGCCGGCCCGGTGGCGGCGATGACTTACAAGGACGCCAAGGACAAGGCCCTCGAGGAGTTCGACCGCGAGTACCTCCTCAAGATCCTCGGCCTCTCCCAGGGCAGCCTGCAGCAGGCCCTCAAGCTCTCCGGCATGCACAAGAAGAACTTCTACACCAAGATCAAGGAACTCGGCCTGGCGATGAAGGACTTCGCCAGCCCCCGCCACCCCCGGGAGTGAGCGGCGCCAGCGGGGGAGGCAAAGCTGCCACCTTTCGCCCCGCCCCCAACCCCCACACCTCCCCTCCTGCCGCCAGGGCAGGCCGCCGATATTTTTTTCCACTCTGTTTCCTTGACCTTAGGGTATCCAGCAAAACCATGCCTCGCCTCTGGAACGGGATTTGCTAAGACCACTGCGGTTGCGACGCACGTTCACTCCAGGGCCCCTAACGCCTCCGCCAAGCATATGTCCCACGTCCTGCTCATCGTCGATACACCCCAGACCGAGCCCATCGCCGCCGCGGCCCTGGCAGAGCTGCACATTGCCCCGGTGCGCCTCGCTCTGAAAGACTTCGACCCCGATTTCCTGCTCGCCGAGATGTTCGACCTCATCGTCATCGAGCTCTTCGGCGAGAACCGCTCGTGCATCGCCATCCTGCAGCGCCTGGAGAGCATGGCGCAGACCTCGGGCATCGACCACCCGCCGATCATCGTCGTCACCTCCTCCGAGAGCAACACCATCGAGCAGGCCCTGCGCACCGCCAAGGTCTGTTTCCTGCTGCTGCGGCCTCTCCATACGGAAGAGCTCATCTCCGCCATCCGCCAGGCCCTGCGCAGCGCGCCACGCCAGGAACCCCTCTAAGACGCAAACGCAACGGCCCCGGGAGGCAAATCGACCTCCCTGCTCCGAACCCGCCCAAAGCGGCCAACATGCCTGATTTGCGGCAGAACGTCAGAGCTGGCCCGTACTCCCGCTCCCCGGCCCCTACCCGACCCCTGGCCATGGTGGCAAGTTTACCTCCCTCTGCCGCCCCACCCTGGGAGACGACCGTAGCAAAATGACCAGCCTCCCCCAGCGGCGGCAGGAGAGGGCCGAAACGGCTCGGAAATCACCTTCCCGCCCCTCCCCCCTGCCAGTGGAACGAATTTTGCTATACCATAACCAACCCATGTCGCGCAGCGGAACCACCTCTCCCTGCCGACTCCAGTCAACGCCACAAACCACCACAAGGAGCGCCCCAATGCTTACCAATATGAAGATCGGCACCCGTCTCAGCCTGGCCTTCGGCCTGTTGCTGCTCTTTCTCCTCGTCAATGGCGCGGTGGCCTTCAAAATGATCGAAGACCTCAACGGTGAAGTCACCGTCCTTGCAAAAGACCGCATGCCTAAGGTCGAGCTGGCCAACGCGGTCGTCGACAACCTCAACGTCATCGCCCGGGCCCTGCGCAACATCTACATCGACCCTTCCCGAGAAACCCAGGAGGCGGAAGGGGCGCGCATCGCCAAGGCCCGCGAGACTATCGGCAAGAGCATCGAAACGCTCAAATCGTCCACCACCAGTGGCGAAGGGCGCGATAAGGTGCAGGCCCTCTTCGACGCCCGCGCCGCCTATATCGAGAACTACGAAAAATACCTCGGCCATATGAAGGCGGGCGAGTTCGACAAGGCCAAGCCGCTGCTGCTCACCTCCCTGCGCGAAGCCCAGGGCAAGTACTTCACCGCCGCCGAGGGGGTCATCGCCTACCAGGCCAAGGCAGCCGAGGAGGCAGCGACCCAGGCCGAGGAGAGCGCGACGAATGCTGAAATCCTCATTGCCTTTTTATGCCTGGTCGGCTTGGCGCTTGGCTCCATCGCCACCATCCTCATCGTCCGCTCCATCACCGTCCCGGTGAGCAAGACGGTGCAGCTCGCCCAGACCATGGCCAAGGGCGATCTCACCGCCCGGCTGAGCGTGGAGCAACGCGATGAGATCGGGGTCATGGCCGGGGCGATGAACGACACCATCGGCCAGCTGCGCACGATGATCGGCGAGATCGTCTCCGGCGTCAATACCCTCTCCAGTTCCTCCTCCGACCTGGCGGCGGTATCAAAGCAGCTCTCCGCCTCGGCGGGCGAGACTGCCGCGAAATCGAGCACGGTGGCCACCGCCGCCGAGGAGATGAGCAGCAACTTCCACTCGGTGTCGGCGGCCATGGAACAGTCGGCGAGCAACGTCGGCCTGGTGGCCACCGCCACCGAGGAGATGACCGCCACCGTCAACGAGATCAGCCGCAGCGCCGAGAAGGCGCGCGAGGTCTCGGAAAAGGCGGTCAGGCAGAGCCAGGAAACCTCGGAGAAGATCACCGCCCTCGGCGAATCGGCGCGCAAGGTCGGCAAGGTCACCGAGGCGATCACCGAGATCAGCGAACAGACCAACCTCCTCGCCCTCAACGCCACCATCGAGGCGGCGCGGGCCGGCGAGGCCGGCAAGGGCTTCGCCGTCGTCGCCAACGAGATCAAGGAGCTGGCCCGGCAGACCGCGGCGGCGACGGTGGACATCAAGAACCAGATCGCCGAGATGCAGACCACCACTTCCTCGACCATCAGCGATATCGAGGAGATCGCGGCGGTAATTGCCGAGGTCAACAGCGTCATCGCCACCATCGCTACGGCGGTGGTCGAGCAGTCCACCGCCACCGCCGAAATCGCCGGCAACATCTCCCAGGCCTCCCAGGGCATCATGGAGGTCAACGAGAACGTCGCCCAGAGCACGACGGTGGTGGCGGAGATCAGCAAAAACATCTCCGAGATCAACATCGAGGCCAACCAGGTCGGCGCAGGCAGCAGCCAGGTGCAGTCCAGCGCCCAGCAGCTGTCGGCGCTGGCAGCCCGCCTGCAGGCATTGATGAGCCAGTTCAAGGTGTGAGTCTGCCGTGACCCGCCGGCCTACCATGGAGAAATCGAGCCCCGCGGCCGAACCCCGTCTCGGCCACCTGCCGGTAGCGTTGCTGGCGCTGCTTGCCCTCGACCTGCTGGTCGGCGCCTGGCTCTTCCAGGAGCAGCTGAGCGGACAGCGCCAGATGGTGGAGGAACAGCTCCAGGCGGTTGCCACCCTCAAGGCCGATGAAATCGCCAAGTGGCGTCAGGGGATGCTCGACCAGGCCGCCCTGCTTGGCGAGAGCCCCTTCTTCGCCCAGGGGGTGGAGCGCTACCTCGCCAGCGCACGGCTCGACGACGCCCAGGCCCTCCTGCAACGGCTGCGCTCGATGACCGTCCACCACCACCATCCCGGAGTGCTGGTCACCGATATCAGTGGCAAGGTGGTGGTCTCCTACGGCGAGGTGGCCAATCTCGACCAGAGCGGCGCCCTGGCCGCCTTGGTTTCCCGCACCCTCGCCGAAAAGCGCCCAGTGCTCGGCGACCTCTTCGCGGCGACGGCCGACAGTGCAGTGGTCATCGCCGTGACCACGCCGCTGTTCGAGGACGGCCTTGCCGGGGCTCGCCTCCTCGGGGCGGTGGTACTCATCTGCGATCCGCGGCGCTACCTCTTCCCGCTCGTCGAAAACTGGCCGACGAAGAGCGACAGCGCCGAGTCGCTGCTGCTGCGCGTCGAGGGCGACAAGCTCCTCTACCTCAACAACCTGCGCCATACCGCACACCCCCCGCTGACCCTGCGCCTGCCCCTGCGTCGCGCCACCACCCCGGAGATCGGGGCCGTCGCCAAAGCCGGCGGCATCATCGTCGGCCCCGATTACCGGGGCAGCAAGGTCATCGCCTATGTCATGCCCGTTGCCGGCTCTTCCTGGTTCCTCGTCTCGAAGGTGGACGACAGCGAGGCCTTCGCCGCCTGGCGCCGGCAGTCGGCATTGCTCATCGTCGCCTTCGGCGGCATCGCCGCCCTGCTGGTGGCCTTTTGCCTGGTTGCCTGGCATCGCAACCGGCGCCTCCACTCCGAGCAGCTGCTGGGCGCGGAGCAGCAGCAGCGCCGCAACGCCGAGCGCAGCGCCTTCGTGCTGCGTTCCATCAACGACGCCATCGTCGTCACCGACGCCCGTGGCCGCATCGAGCTCATCAACCCTACGGCCGTGGCCCTGCTCGCCAGGGACAGGCGCCATCTCGTCGGCGTCCCCCTGACAGAGGTCTTCACCCTCGTCGACGAAGAGAGCGGCAGGCCGCTGCCCGATCCCGTGGCCGCCGTCCTGGCGGGTGGCGACGGCGCCCACGGCGAAGGCTCGCCGACCCTCGTCCTCGCCGACGGCGGCCACGTTCCGGTGGCCATCGACATCGCCCCCCTGCACGACGGCCAGGGCCGGGTCAACGGGGCGGCGGTGGTCATCCACGACCAGAGCCGGGCGCGTTTTCTCGCCCGGCTTACCGAAAAACGCATTAAGATCGGCGAATGCGCCGCCAGCGTCCCTCTCGACCAGCTGCTCGTCAAGGTCCTCGACGAAATCTGCCAGCTGGTCGACAGCCCCATCGGCTTTTATCACTTCGTCCTCCCCGACCAGAAGACCCTCGCCCTGCAGGAGTGGTCGACGAGGACGCGGCAGGAATTCTGCCAGGCCGAGGGCCAGGGCCGCCACTACGACCTCGCCCTGGCCGGCGTCTGGGCGGACTGCGTCGCCACCCGCAAGCCGGTGGTCCACAACGACTATGCCTCCCTCCCCCATAAAAAGGGGCTGCCCCCCGGGCATGCCCCGGTGGTGCGGGAACTGGTGGTGCCGGTGCTGCACCAGGACAGGGTGGTGGCCATCATCGGCGTCGGCAACAAGGCCAGCGACTACGACGACCGCGATGTCGAGGCGGTCTCCTACCTCGCCGAGGTCATCTACCATATCGTCGACGCCAAGAAGACCGAGGAGGCCCTGCGCCGCTCCCTGCAAACCTCCGACGACCTGGTGCGGGCCATGCCTGCCGGCCTTTTCATCTTCCAGTACCGCGAACCGCATCACCTCACCCTGCTCAGCGGTAACCCCGAGGCGGAACGGCTCACCGGCAAAAAGCTGGCCGACCTCGTCGGCCTCGACTTCGCGGCCATCTGGCCCACCGCCGACAGCCTCCTCACCGCCAGGTTGCTCGAAGTGGTGCGCAGCGGCAGGACCTTCGAGACCGAGGATCTCCATTACGCAGGCCAGCACCTTGCCGCCGCCTTCCGCCTCCGCCTCTTCCGCCTGCCCGACTCCCGCCTGGGGATGGCTTTCGAGAGCATCGGCGATCTCAAGCGGGCCGAGGAGGAGAAGGAGAAAATCCACTCGCAGCTGCAGCAAGCGCAGAAGATGGAATCGGTGGGCCGTCTCGCCGGGGGGGTGGCCCACGACTTCAACAACATGCTCAGCGTCATCATCGGCAACACCGAGCTGGCCCTGGAATATGCCAAAAAAGAGTCGGCCATGCAGCGCGAGCTGCTGGAAATCAAGGCCGCCGCCCTGCGCTCAGCCGAACTGACGCGGCAGCTGCTCGCTTTTGCCCGCAAGCAGGCGGTGGCGCCGCGGGTCATCGACCTCAACGCCACCATCGAGGGCATGCTGAAGATGCTGCGCCGCCTCATCGGCGAAGATATCACCCTGGAGTGGCTGCCCGAGGCGGGGCTGCCCTCGGTCTTCATCGACCCCTCGCAGGTCGACCAGATCCTCGCCAACCTCTGCGTCAACGCCCGCGACGCCATCGACGGCGTCGGCAGGATCATCATCGAGACCGCCAGGGCCACGCTGAGCGAGGAGTACTGTCACGACACCCCCGGCGCCACGCCGGGCGATTACGTCGTCCTCACCGTCAGCGACACCGGCATGGGCATCGCCAGGGAGCAGCTGGGACATATCTTCGAGCCCTTCTACACCACCAAAAGGGCGGGCGAGGGCACCGGGCTCGGCCTGGCGATGATCTACGGCATCGTCAAGCAGAATGGCGGCTATATCAAGGTCTACAGCGAACCGGGCCAGGGAGCTACTTTCCGCCTCTACCTGCCGCAGTACCTCGGCGACAGGGGCGAGGCGCCCGGCGAGGAAGTGGAGGATATCCCCGGCGGCCAGGGACAGCTGATCCTCCTCGTCGAGGACGAGACGGTCATCCTCGAGATGAACAGCCGCATCCTGCAGCGTCTCGGCTATCGGGTGATAGCCTCCAGTTCCCCCGCCGAAGCCATCGACCTGGCGCGCCGCCACCATGGCCAGCTGCAGCTGCTGCTCACCGATATCATCATGCCGGAAATGAACGGCTACGACCTTTCCACCGCCATTCGGAAGGAGGCCCCGGAACTGCAGGTGCTCTACATCTCAGGCTATACCGCCAACGTCATCGCCCGCCAGGGCATCATCCCGGAAGGTGTCAACTTCCTGCAGAAACCTTTTATGAAGCGGGATCTGGCCCTCAAGCTGCACCACATCCTCAACGGCTGAACAGGCCAGGGAGGTCACCATGGAGATTTTCATCGCCCGGCAACCGATCTTCAACCAGCACAAGCGGCTCTATGCCTACGAGCTGCTCTACCGCGGCACCAAGACCTCGAACCTCGACAACACCAGCGGCAACCGCGCCACCACCAGCGTCCTCACCAGCGCCTTCCTCACCGAGGGGCTGGCCACCATCAGCGGCCTGCGCCCCTGCTTCATCAACTTTCCCCGCGACCTGCTGCTGCGCAACCTGCCGGCCTCCTTTCCCAAGAACCTGCTGGTGGTGGAGGTGCTCGAGGACGTGCCGCCGACCGCGGAGATCCTCGCCGTGTGCCGCAAGCTCAAGGAGGACGGTTACCAGATCGCCCTCGACGACTTCGTCTACCACCGCTCCCTGGAACCGCTCATCGCCATCGCCGATATCATCAAGATCGACCTGCGCCTGACCCCACTCGACGGCCTCTTCCCTACCCTGCGCCGCCTCGCCGACTACGACCTCAAGCTGCTCGCCGAAAAGGTCGAAACCTACGAGGAGTTCGACCAGGCCACCAAACTCGGCTTCACCCTCTTCCAGGGCTACTTCTTCAGCCGGCCGGAACATATCCGCATCCAGGAGATCGCCTCGACGAAGATCGTCCTCGTGCAGCTGCTGGCCGAGGCCAGCGCCAAAAAGACAACCGTCCGGCGGCTGCAGGAGATCATCGAGCGCGATGTCGGCCTCACCTACAAGCTGCTGCGTTACGTCAATTCCTCCTATTTCTACCGGCTGAGCAAGGTCGAGTCGGTGGGCCAGGCCATTGCCTATCTCGGCGAGCGGGAGATGCGCCGCTACCTCCTTCTCGTGCTCATCTCAGAGATCTGCAGCGAGAAGCCAGAGGAGTTGGTGCGCCTGGCCATCGTTCGCGCCAAGACCGCCGAGGCCCTCGCTCTGGCCGGTAGCCTCGCCGCCAAGAGCGACGATATCTTTCTCTTCTGTCTGCTCTCCCTGCTCGACGCCATGCTCGACAGCAGCATGGCGCGCATCTGCGAGCGGCTCTCCCTGGGCGACCACATCAAGAACGGCCTCCTCCACGGCGCCGGCCCCTACGCCCCCTTTCTCAAAGCGATCATCGCCCACGAAAGCCACGACCGCCAGGGCTGCCTCACCGCTCTCGAGAGCATAGGCGCGACCCTCGACAGTCTGCAGAACAGCTACGTCGAAGCCTTGGCCTTCGTCGAACAGTTCTCTCTGTGAAGCCTAGCGGCCATTGCCTCCACGGAGGAAAAGGCGACGGAAGAGACGAGCGACGCGACGGGACCGAGGGCAGGCACTGCCAGGGGCGTGAACGAGGGGAGAACTGGAACAGGGAAAGGCCAGGCAGCCGCGCCGGCAGCAGCCGCCGTCTAAGGGGGAACGACCTCGCGGTCTACAGGGGAACGACCTCACGGCCGACCTCGTTGGCCAGGCAGGCGTAGAGTTCTTCCACCTGCCTGTCGTCGAGGGTGGCAAAGGACAAGGCCAGTACCCCGTCACCCTCCCTGACGATGCGCGCCGCGGTCTCGAACATCAGGCTCTCCTCGCCGCCCTTATGGAGGCGGACGACCAGGGTCAGCTCATCGTCGCAACTGAGGGGGATGGTGGCCTCGGCGATGGCGCAGCCGCCGGTGGAGATGTCGACGAGCATGGCGCTGCCGCTCTCACCTTTGCTGCGCACCTCGACCTGACGCCTCTCGATGGCAAAGCGGATGGCCTTGCGCCGCGGGGAGGAGGAAAACCACTCCTCGGCCTCCTCGAGGCTGCCGACATAGGCCACCTTGTAGCCGGGGAAGACGGTGGTGAAGCGCACCAGCTGCTTGATGAGAACACTCGTCTTGCCGACGACGCGCACCACCTCGCCGACATGGTGGGTGACGAGATACTTCATGATCTTGCGGAAGGTGCCGAGGCCGTTGAGATGGGCGATGGCGCATTGACGCAGGTCGGTGATCACCGCGAAGCCAGGCTGCAGGTCGGCGACGCAGAAGCGCACGTCGGTATAGACCTTTTCCAGCTCTTCGCGGCGCGGGTCCACCGAGATGGTGATATAGAGCCGGTTC
>JANJUM010000241.1 GCA_024710585.1 Desulforhopalus sp. | reverse complement strand
ACTTCCGGCACGCAACCAACCGCCTCCTCCACCCTGACCGAGGTGATGGCTGGCGTGGCCGCGGCCGAGGTGGTGAGGTTGACCTGCGTATTTCCACAGCAATCGTCGTCAAAGGTCGCCGAGAGCGACTGCTGCCCCGACGGTAACTCCGCCAGAGACACATAGATGTCATTCCCCCCTGCAGCAAAAGCGGAGGCAGCGGATCCTGGAGTAGCGGAAAGGAGCCCGAGCTGCCGGCAGCCGGTGCGGACCACGATGCGGGGATTGTCTGCTTCGGTCGTCGAGTCGAGGCTGACATTGGCCGGCAACTCAGCCTTGTCGACCCGGAACAGGTCGGTGTACATAACTCGCACTCGTGGTTTGGCAATGAAGTTGTTGAGGGTCAGCCTGCTGATATGTGCCATCTGCTCCACGTTGTCATAACTATCGTCATGCACATAGAAAAGCCGAGGGCACTTCCCGTCGAGGGATGATCCGGGAGCAAAGGGGGATAGGGTAAAGGTGATGCCGATGATCGTCTCGTCCTCGCTGTAGGAATAGTTCATGTGCCGGTATGAGAGATCGAAGCCGCCAAGCTGATAGTTGCCGTAGGATGTCTTCGCTACCTGGGTATCCTGGTAGCCGGCCTTGAAAAGTCCGTAGGGGGTGCACGTTTGCAGTTCCAGTCCTCCGGAAAAACCGCGGTCGGTCACGTCGTCGAAGGAATCGAGCCCGCTGTAGTCGGCCTGTTGGTATCCACTCTGCACGTCCAGCCGCAATCCCTGAAGAAGCGGATTGTCGATCCTTTCAGCTCCGAAAGCGACCGAGACGATCGCATCGTGAGTATCAATGTCGCCAAAACCGACGTCTGCCTGGACTCGCCGAAAGGCTGTCTGGGTATCGATATCGAAGGGGGCGGAGGTAAATCGTTCCGAACCCAAGAGGGTGTACGCATAATCGAAAGCGAGTTCTTTGATGAGGGCTTTGAATCGTCTCTTGTAGGAGAAGCCGAAACCCTGCTCAATCGCCTGCTCGCTGTATTGCTCGTCGAGCAACCCTTTCACCTCGTCGTCAAGCGCAAGCGTGTCCAGCACATCAGCCTGCATGAATCGGTAGGTGAACCTTGTTTCACCTTCAAGAAAACCCGGAAAATAGGCAAAGGTGGCGTTGAACCGCAATCGGTTGTCGCTCTCGATTTTGCCGGAGATGAAATAGAAGCCGTCGTAAGTATCGGCATCCCTGAAGAGCAACTGGCCGAAAAGAGTTTCCAAGCCAAAAACACCCTTGTTATCGTCGGCCCTGCTGTGGCTTGCGCCACTTCCCTTGAATTGCAGGAGGGTATTCTGGTTGATCTTTTCGAACTTGAAGATGGTGCCGCCAGGTTTGCCATCCCCCTGAAGCCGCTCAAGCGACGAATCGTCCCCTCTCTGGGCTGGTTCACTTTCGTTTGTTCCTGAAACCGGTATCGCAGCAAGCAACAATGCGACAAAAAGAACACAACCAGATTTATGAATCATTGCCCCCCTCTCGTGAAAATGTTTCCTGTTGGCGGCGTGTTTTCTTCTGGTCAGGGTAGACGGTACATTGAGTCAGATTGCAAATAGCTGTTTCTCCATACCTAATACTGCTATTTCTTGCCAATAACCCGGCTGTTTGCATGGGGTGATGGCTGTAGCCAGCTCCTTTTTGCGGCGGCAATAAAAAAAATCGGTTCTCTGGAAGTGGTCGCTCCACATTTGACCTCCAAAGCGTAAAGGTATCACTACGATCTTGCAAGATAATTTCGTCGCCCCCCTCCGTGAGGCATATCTTCAGACGGTCTTTTTCGCCAAGGTTTCGCACTGGCAACGGAAACCAAGAGCCTGGTATTGTTAGTGCAGCCATTACGTGAGCACCAAAAAATACCTCAGGGTTACAACCTATTGTTCAGCCAAAAAAGGCGTTTCATCTCTCCAGCGCCTCCCTCACCTTAGAGGCAAGGGTGCTCCTGGAGAAAGGCTTCTGGATAAAATTGACGCCTTCGTCGATGACGCCGCGGTGAGCGATGATATCGGTGGTATAACCTGACATGAACAGACACTTCACCTGGGGAAAAAGAGGCAAGATGCTATTGGCCAGGTCGTGACCGTTCATTTCGGGCATGACCACATCAGAGAGGAGGAGGTGTATTTCTCCGGCATGGTCATTCGCCAGACGAATGGCCTCTCCTGGCGTGCTCGCCTCCAGCACCGTGTACCCCTCTTGTTGCAGCATTCGCCTGGTCATCTTCAGTATGGCCGGTTCGTCTTCGACGAGGAGGACCGTCTCGTCGCCACTTCGGCTGTGCTGTTCAGCGCCTTCATCGGCCAGCGAAGCCGGTCGGGAAAGATGGCGCGGCAGGTAGACCCTGAAGGTCGTCCCCTGGCCCGGCACGCTGTCGACGGTAATCAGGCCGTCATTCTGCTTGACCAGCCCGTAGACGGTGGCCAAGCCGAGTCCGGTGCCTTTTCCCAGCTCCTTGGTGGTAAAAAAAGGCTCGAACAGGTGCGACATCGTCTCGGCATCCATTCCACAGCCGTTGTCGCGCACGGCGAGCATCACATACTCACCACGCACCTTATCCAAGCGCTCCTCGCAGGTTGCCTCGTCGAAAACGTGGTTACCCGTTTCGATGGTCACTCTGCCGACACCGGCAATGGCATCGCGGGCGTTGACACAGAGGTTGGCGAGAATCTGATCTATCTGGCCGGGGTCGATCCGCACCGGCCAGATGTTCTCTCCCCGAAGCCATTCGATAGCGATATCTTCCCCGATCAGCCGTTCCAGCATCCTGGCCATGCCCGCCAGTGTCTTGTTGAGGTCGATCACTTTGGGCACTACCGTCTGTTTACGTGCAAAGGCGAGGAGTTGCCGGGTCAGGTCGGCGGAGCGCTCACCGGCATTTTTGATTTCCGTCAGATCGGCATGTAACGGCGTATCCGGGTCCAGGGCATCGAGAAGCAGATCGGCGTGGCCGATAATCACCCCCAGCATGTTATTGAAATCGTGGGCCACGCCTCCCGCCAAACGCCCGACGGACTCCATTTTCTGTGCCTGCTGCAACTGCGCCTCCAAGTTCACCCGTTCCTTCTCCTGCTGCCGGCGCAACGTGATGTCGCGAGCGATTCCCAGTACGCCCATGAGGCGTCCATCCGCGTCGAACATCGGAGTCTTGATGGTCTCCAGTAGCTCCTTGTGGCCATCGGAGGCGAAGGTGACCTCCTCCTCGTTGACCCGCGGGCTGCCGGCGGTCACCGCGGCTGCGTCATTGGCGCGGAAAAACTCAGCCAGTTCCCGGTCAAAGAACTCGTAGTCCGTCTTGCCGACGATGTCGTCTTCCGGCGCGCCAATAAAGCTCTCGAACCTTGCATTGCAGGAAAGATAGACACCTTGTGAGTCCTTCAACCAGACGAGATCCGGCAGCGTGTCCAAAAGAGTGCGGAGATGGGCCTCGCTGCGCAGCAGCGCCTCCTCGGCCTGCTTGCGCTTCACTGCAATGCCAAAGCTGGCCGCGAGGCCTTCGAAGAAGTGGATCATCTCGAGAGTGAAACGGTCCTTGCGGCGATCGTTGAGATGCAGCAGGCCGATCATCTGCTGATCGGCGCGAACAGGGATCAGGGCCACGGACAGAAAGCCTTCATGGATGCAGCGATTACGCGGCTGTATGCGCGGATCATTCTGTTGCAGCGACTCGAGCAGGGCGAGGGAATCATTCGACCACATGCTCCCGGCTGCCGTGACATTCTCGCTCGGAGGTCCGCATTTTTCCGCCAGCACCATCCCGCAGGTACATTGAAGGCAGAGCTGGTCATCAGCATCCCGGCAGACTGCGCCATCCTCGCCGCGGAGAACAACCGAACTCTCCGCGAGCAGGAAATCACTATCAAGGCCTTCCGCGCTGAAATAGGGAAAGTCGTTGCCATTTTTCAACCGTATGCCCACGGCGTCGAGACCGGTTTCCTTCTTGATCAATTCCAGTATGGTGTTGCTGGCCTCCTGCAGCCTCAACGGCTCGTTGAGGATGCCGAGAATTCTGGCTGAGAGGAGTTGATATTGCACCGCCTGCAGACGCCGCGCTTCGTTATCGAGGTTCTCGAGGGCGTAGCCGATATCCATCGCCGTCTCTTCCAGCAGCGCTATCTCCTTGTCCTGGAAAATATCCGGCTCGCTCTCATAGACACCGAACACGCCCCACACCGAGTTTCTCATGCGGATGGGGAACACGGCAGCCGAACGAATGCCTGCTTGTCCCACCACCATGAGCCAATCAGACATCTGTGGCACGGCGGACAGGTCGTTGAACACGCAGGAACGTTTTTCCTCCACCACAGGGCCGCACAGACACCCCTGTTCTGGGCTGTCTTTGTGCAGACTGTGGCGGAATTCGCGGACGGCCTGCCACTGCTCTCCAGCCCAACCCAAGGGTTCAATCTCATGTGCCTGAGAATTATGGCGCCCGATCCAGGCCAGTTTGAAGTTGCCATACTCGACGGCGACCCGGGCGATTTCCTGGGTCAGCTCTTGTTCGGAATTGACGCGGACGATGGTCTGGTTGATTTGACTCATCGTGGCATAGAGACGGGAGAGGCGTTCGAGCTCCCTCTGGTGAGTCTTGCGATCGGTGATGTCCTCGACGACCCCGACCAGGTGCCTGGTATTGCCCTTGCAATCCATCTGATATCGACCTGCGACCCAAATCCAGCGGATGTGTCCATCCGTCCGCCGGATGCGGCATTCAAAACTCATCTGGCTTTGCGTGGTGATGGCGCGTTGGATTGTTTCGCCTACCTGTGCCCGATCCTGCGGCAAGACATGCTCGATGAAGATTTCACGGCTCCAGGGAGAGAGGGGATCATCGTATCCGAAAATGCGTGCGTGCTCCGGGGAACGAAGGGCGGAATGGTCGCCCAGGTCGACATCCCACGTGCCGATGCGACAGCTTTCCAGGGCAAAGCGCAGCCGTTCGTCGCCCTCCCGTAGTGCCGCCTCGGCCTTCTCACGCTCGCTGACATCGACCAGCGTACCGAGAATGCACGGTTCGTCGTCCAGTTCCATCAACTGCAGGGAAACCAGCAGGTAGCGCACTTCGCCATTTTTGCGGCGGCCCTGCAGTTCGGTGACGATACGCTTTTTGTCGCGGAGTTCCGTGACGACCTGCAGGCGGTCGCCGGAATGCCACAAGCGAAGCTGCTCGGAAGTGCAACCGACAATCTCCTCCAGCGAATACCCGAAAAGCTGCACGAAGGCTTCGTTCGCGTTCAGAAATATGCCGTCGTTCAGCCGACTGATGGCAACCGGAGTAGGGCTGTCCCTGAAAATCGTCGCGAAGCGGGCCTGGCTTTTGCGAAGTTGCTCCGTTGCTCTGTTGATTTCACGAAAATAACGGTTCAGCCACCAGCCGAGCAAGGCCGCCGTGACCAGCACGTAGATCCACCCTTTGACGGCCTCGAGCTGCGCCAGCAGCATCTGGTCGTCTACGACACTGTGGAGCAACCAGCCAGAGCAAAGTATCCACACCACACCGATGATGGCATAGGTCACGGCTATCCTCAGCGCAGCCTGAGACGAGGGTGTATGATTGGAATGATCTGAAGGCATCACATGCTCCTTCTCTCTGCTCCCCGTCCAATGTGCCTGGGCAGCAAGTGCTTCGGTTGACCTGTATGTTTCCCCGGCGTATGCAGCGGTGGCTGCAGAGGCGAGCGAGGTTGTGGAGCCGTTCTTGCCGGAAGATGTCCTATGGAACCTGGGCGGTGGCGACTCGGCATGCATGGCGGCGCTGGCGGGTAGCTTCGCTTAAGACTGCACGCGGTCCACCTTGCCCTGCACCTCCTCTTCCGAATCGGCATACTGGCGGGCAATGAGGTGAAACTCGTCGGCAATGGCGAGGAAGGCATCGACCATGTCGGGGTCGAAGTGCGTTCCCCGCCCTTCGCGGATGATGGCCACCGTCTTCTCCTGGGAGAAGGGCGGCTTGTAGACCCGCCGGCTGATGAGCGCGTCGTAGACGTCGGCGATGGCCATCAGTCGCGCCGCCACCGGGATGTCATCACCGTGCAACCCCTCGGGGTAACCCGAGCCGTCCCACTTTTCATGATGACCGTAGGCGATCTCCTGTGCGAAGACGAGAAAGTTGCTTGCCGTGGTTATGGAGTGGATGGCGGCGGCGATGGCGTCCCGCCCGAAGCGAGGATGCTCCTTCATGCGGGCGAATTCCTCGGCCGTCAGTTTGCCAGGTTTGAGAAGGATGCTGTCGGGGATGCCGACTTTGCCGATATCGTGGAGCGGCGCTGACTTGAACAGCATGGTGATGTTCTCGGGAGTGAGGAATGCGCCAAACCTCGGGTGCTCCTTGAGCCGCAGGGCGAGCAGCCGGACGTAGTGCTGTGTGCGCCTGATATGATTGCCGGTCTCGGGGTCACGGGTTTCGGCAAGAGAACCCATGGCGACCATGGCGACGTCCTGGAGTTCCTCCATCTGCCGGGTCCGTTCCACCACCTTTTCCTCGAGGATCTCCTTCTGCCGTTGCAGCACGTCCCGCGCCGCCTTGAGGGTGAGATGGGTTTTCACCCGCTCGCGGAGGATCGCCGGACTGATCGGCTTGGTGATATAGTCTACCGCGCCAAGAGCCAGTCCCCGCGTCTCGTCTTCCTCCGCAGCGAGAGCGGTGAGAAAAATTACCGGGATATCGTCGAATCTTGGGTCGGCTTTGATCCGCCGGCAGACTTCGTAGCCATCCATCTCCGGCATCATGATGTCGAGGAGGATCAGGTCGGGAGACTGGCGATCGATGATCTTGAGGGCCATTGGCCCATTCACCGCCGCCTGAATCAGGTAGTCGGCGGCAAGCACCGCCTTGACGACATCGATGTTGGCCGGCGTGTCGTCAACCGCCAGGATGGTGGCACGAGGGTGTTGCTGGTTCATGGTGGGCCTCCCTTCTTTGCGCTGGGCCGTCATTGGCATGCCGCGCCTTCAGCTTTTCCATCACTCTTTCGACATCGTCGGGCCCTCGATCTCGGCCCGCAGTTTTGCCAGCAGTTCCTTCGCCTCGTCGAAACGATAGCTCTCGAGCAGCTGGCCAAGTTCCATAGTCTGTTGCCGCAGCGGCCAACCCTGCAGGCCGGCGACCAAGCGTTCGGCCAGTTCTCCGGCCGAGGCATCGTAGTTGTCGATACGTTCCTCGAGTTCGACGAGGAGACCGGTCAGCGCCTCGAGGGGAGCGCTGGCAGCTGAAGGCTGCGCCTCTTGGCCAGCGGCGAGGCCCGAGGCGATGAGGCGCAGCGTCTCCTGCAGCCGTTCCTCGACGATGTCGAGCAGGGCCTCTTCCCCCTCGTCGCCGCTTGCCGCCAGACTGGCCTCCAACGCCGCCGCCGCCTCCTGCAAGGCGGTGGCGCCGATATTGCCGGCCACCCCCTTGAGGGTATGAGCCTCACGCCGCGCCACCTCCCGCTCCCCGGCGGCCAGGCTGGTCCGTACCCGTGCCATCGCTGTTGCCTCGCTGGCCATGAATTTGGCCAGGGTCTTGCGATAGGTCCGGGCACTGCCGCCCATCCGGGCCAGGGCGCGCACCGTATCGAAGCCGGGCAGTTCAGGCACCGCCACCTCTTCGTCTTCCCCCGCGCGCCGCACCGCCAGTTCCGGCAGGGGGCGGTCCCCGTCAGCTATCCAGCGGGCCAGGGTATCGTAGAGTTCGGCGGGATCGATGGGCTTGTTGATATGGTCGTTCATGCCGGCGGCCAGGCTTTTCTCCCGGTCCTCGGCCATGGCATTGGCGGTCATGGCGATAACCGGCAGAGCTGCAAAGCGCCCCTCGGCGCGGATTTCCCGGCAGGCGGCGTAGCCGTCCATCACCGGCATCTGGATGTCCATCAGCACGGCGTCGTAGGCGGCGCCGCGCACCATCGCAACCGCCTCCCTGCCATTATTGGCGATATCGACGATCAGCCTCGCCTGGGCGAGCAGTTCCGCCGCCACCTGCTGATTGATCTCGTTGTCTTCGACGAGGAGGATCCGCGCCCCGCCGATCCGGGCAATCAGTTGCGGCGTCAGATCGGCGGACCGCGCCTGCGTTCGCTGCCGGGCCACGGGATGGCCGAAGATCTCCATGATGGTGTCGAAAAGCACCGACTGGTTGATCGGTTTGACGAGAAAACCGTCGAGCCCGGCCTTCTTCGCCTGCTGCATCACCTCTTCCCGCCCGTAGGCGGTGATCATGATGATGGTCGGGACCTTGGTGAGGTGAGGATGCCGGCGAATAGCGTGGGCCGCTTCGATGCCATCCATGCCCGGCATTTTCCAATCCATCAGCACCAATTTGAACGGCCGGGTTTGATCGTTTGCCAGCAGTGCCGCCAAGGCCTCCGCTCCGGAGGAGACGGCTGTCGGCGCAAAGCCCATGCTGGTCAGACTTTCGCTGAGGATCTCGCGGGCGGTGTGATTGTCGTCCACCACCAGGACCGGCATGTCGCGAAAATCTTCGGCCAGGCTCCTTGGCTCGATACGGGCCTTTTGCTTGAGGCCGAACAAGGCGGTGAACCAGAACGTGCTGCCCTTCCCCGGTTCGCTCGACACGCCGATCTCCCCGCCCATCAGTTCGACGAGACGTTTGCAGATCGCCAGACCGAGGCCGGTGCCCCCAAAGCGCCGGGTGGTCGAGGAATCGGCCTGGCTGAAGGACTGGAAGAGTCGTTCGCACTGCTCGGCGGTCATGCCGATGCCGGTATCTTCGACGGTAAAACGAAGCAGGGCCTGTTCTTCATCGCGCCAGGCCACCGCGATGGTCAGGACGATTTCGCCGCGTTCGGTGAACTTGACGGCGTTGCCGGTCAGGTTGATGAGGATCTGCCCGAGACGCAAGGGATCACCGACCAGCCCCATCGGCACCTCGCCTTCGACCTTGAAGAGGAGTTCGAGGCGTTTTTCCTCGGCCTTGACCTGGACCACGGTACCGACACTGTCCAGGACATCTTCGAGCAGGAATTCGGTCTGTTCGATATCGAGCCGACCAGCCTCGATTTTCGAAAAATCAAGGATATCGTTGATGATCCGCAGTAACGAACGGGCCGAGCTGTCGATTTTCTGCAGGTAGTCGCGCTGCTTGGGGGTCAGTTCGGTGGCCAGGGTGAGATGGGTCATGCCCATGATCGCGTTCATCGGCGTACGGATCTCATGGCTCATGTTGGCAAGGAAATCCGATTTGGCCCTGGTTGCCTGTTCGGCCGCATCGCGCGCTTCGCGCAGTTCGGTGATATCCACCATCACCCCGATCAAACCGCCGCGTCGACCGTCGGACAAATCGAAACCCGCCAGCCAGTAGAGGACATGGTGTTCCTGGCCATCTGCAAAAAGAAGGCTCAGCTGCCGGCTGCGCACCCCACCGCTGGAGATCAGCTCGCTGGCTTCGAGGTGGTGGTCGGTGCGGAGGTCCTCAGAAAACACGTCGAGATCGACCATGGTCTTGCCGATGACCTCGTCACGATTGACTCCGAAAGCGGTCTCGTAGGCGCGGTTACAACCGACGAAACGGGCTTCGGCGTCTTTGATGACGATAGGGTTGGGGATGGTGTCGATCAACGCGGCCTGGAACATCACCTGGTCCTTGATGATCCGTTCGGCCTCACGACGCTTGTCGATGTCGTCGACCACCCAAAGCACTCCCGCGGTCAGATCGGGGGGCGTGCTTTGGTCAAGGGCCTTGCCGGAGAGCGAGCACCAGATCTCGCTGCCATCCTGGCGTGACACCTTCCGCTCGACCTGCACCTGGCGCCCTGCCGCAAGCCCGTGTAGATACTCCTGGGCGAACAGGGTGTGATGATCGGGTGCCAGGCGAATTTCCGCGGCCTCCGTCTCCTCTTCGCCGCATGGTAGCTGATCGTAGCCGAGGATCTCGGCCAGCCTGGCGTTGCAGCGCGACTCGCCCTGCCCGTCGCGGACGAGGAGGATGCCTACCTGGGCATTGTCGAAGATCTGCTGCAACTCCCCACGAGTCTGCCGCAATGCTTCCTCGACCCGTTTCCGTTCCGCTATTTCCGAGGCGAGGCGGCGGTTCCACCAGAGCACTACCGAGATGACGATCAGGGCGGTAAAGGACAAGCCCCCGGCGATGCGGCGCACCGCCACCCAATCCACCCGGGACTGGAGATAGACGTTGATCCATCGATCGTAAAAGGCATTTCGGCTCTGCTTGGGCAGGGTGGTCAAGGCCTGGTCGAGGATTTTGACGAGTTGAGGCCAGTCTTTGCGCACTGCAAAGCACAGCTCGAAAGTATAGGAAGTGGTCGCGGCAATCTTCAGGCGATCGAGAGAGTTGGCGCGTATGGCATAGGTCGTCGAGGCGAGATTGTCGAAGGCGGCGTCTGCTTCCCCCGCGGCTACGGCGGCCAGGCAGTCACCGAGATTGCCGTACTTGCGCAGATCAATGCCCGGAAAATCACGGCGGAGAAATTCCTCCCCCATATATCCTTCCGCGACTGCCACCCGTTTGCCGTGCAAGTCGGCAAGACCACCGATGAAGGGGGCGTCGATCCGGGTGACGAGAATCATCGGGATGGTCAGGTAGGGCTGGGTGAAGAGGAGATGGCGTCGGCGCTCCGGAGTCGGGCTCAGGGCGGCGATGACATCGAGGTCACCCTCTTCGACCCGGCGCAGGAACTCCGTCGAACGGACATCCGGCAAGGGGGCCATGGCGACGTCGAGGGTAGCGTTGAGCCATCCGACATACTCCGAGACGACCCCCAGGTATTCGCCACGCTCGTTGATCGCCTCGAAAGGCAGCCAGTTCGCGTCAACGCCAAGGCGCATCTGCCGATGCTCGGCCAGCCATTGACGGTCCCCCGGGCCGAGCCGGACCTCCGCTTCGAAACCGTCGGCATCGCCAACGTACTGGTTGCGAATCTCGTGGACCTCGCGATCGGAGACGGTTTCCAACCCTTTGGCAAGAATGGCATGGAGCATGGGGGCGTCGCCGCGCACCCCGATGGCCAGTTCCATCGGCTTGTCCTCGACATAGCCAACAAGGCGGAGCCCTTTGATGAGATAGCGGTCGACGAGATAACTGCCAACGGCATCCACGCCGAGATAGGCTGTGGCCTGGCCCACCGTAACCGCCTTGAGCGCATCCAGGGTCGAGGGATGGCGGTGCAGCTTGATCCCCCGGTATTTCTCGGCGAGGTGCTCGGCGAGATAAAACTCCTCTTCCACCGCCACGGTCTTGCCGTTGAGGTCCTCGATGGTCTTGACGCCTTCTTCGTCGGATCGAACCCAGATGCCCAGCAGCGGGCTGAGGTATGGCCGGGTGAAGAGGAAATCCCGTTGCCGCTCGGCGGAAGGGGTCATCCCCGGACTGACATCGAGCTCCTGGCGTTTCAGCATGTCGTAGAGCACCGGCCAGGGTTCGCTGCGAATCTCCGGGCGCAGGCCGACCCGCTCGGCGACCAGGCGGAAGATGTCGGCGGAGATGCCCCGGTAACCGCCTGAGCTGTCCAGATACTCGAAAGGCGGCCAGTTGCCGGTGGCGGCGACTCGCACCACCGGATGCGCGGCAACATAGGCCTGTTGCTCTTCGGTGAGGTCCGCGGTCACTTTGCTGGCAGCCCCCCCCGTCCACTTGTGGAGGATGGCCAGGTGCTCGCCTGGGGTGATGGTTGCCAGGGCCTTGCTGAAGATCCCGGCCAGTTCGGGGAGATCCTTGCGGGTGCCGATGGCCAGGACGGAATCGGGCCGATTGAGCCGGCCCATGATCCGCAGATTGGTCAGTAAATCCCTGGTCAGGAGATATCCGGCCACGGCGCGGTTGCCGGCGTAGGCTTCGGCCTCGCCTTGAGAAACTGCAGCCAGACACGCTGAAGTGGTGGCATACTCGCGAACTGTTACCGTTGCATGCTTCTCGCGAAAGTGGCTGGCCCCGAAAAACCCCTCTTCCATGGCCACGGTCTTGCCGGCGAGTTGCTCTTCGTTGGCATAGTAGGGACCATCGGCCCTGCCGACAAAGACATGGGGCACACTGAGGTACGGCGTGGTGAAATTGAGATAGGCTTCCCGCTCCGGCTTGGGGGAGACGTCCATCAGGGCATCGATTCTCCCCTCCCGCACCGCCTCGAGGTTGTCCTTGAACGACCCGGGGATGATGCGCACGGTGAGACCGAGTTTGCCGACGAGGAGATGCAGGAGATCGGCCCCGATGCCTATCGGCTCGCCGCCGGGGGCGATGAAATTGAGCGGCGGCCAGTCGTTCATCACCGCTATGCTGACCACAGGCTTGCCATTCAGCCACTTCTCCTCGGCAGGAGTGAGGGCAAGCGGCACATTGTCCGCGGCCACAGCCGTGATAGGGGTGGAGTCGGGTTCCGGTTCAGTCGCGCCGCGGACGGAAACTGCGAAAAGCAGCAGGCTGCACAGAAGCAGAGCAGCAATCGGGCAGGTTCGGGCGACTCTCGTCAACCACGGGCGTGTGTGCGGCGTATCCGGCATGTTACCATTCGATCGAGGGGTGAAGGAGAGATGCAATGGCCTTCTTCAGCTGAAACTGAAAAGGCCCGGTTCGACGAAGGAAGAGCCCAGACTCTAGATTAACGCTACCTTTTTCCGATAATTTTGACAAATTTTTCGCGATGCGGACGCCAATCTGGATGAATCGTCATTTTATCTGCAAAAACTGAATGTTGCCTTCAATGCGAGGGGCGGGTTGATCCCGCTGAGGGTGATTCTCATGCCAAAGCATTTTTTTGGTCAGCCTCAAGAAAAATCAGCGTGAAGAGAGCAAGACCGCCGATTATGAAGGTGCATCATCAACGGCGGGGCATTCGGTGCGCAAGAAGCTTGCGACTGCGGTTCGGTTGCGAAGGTCTATTCGAGGAAATGGCTTGAAATTGGCTGGGAGGCGGGCTTTGGATTGTGCGATCAATGCCTGTCGCGAACAAAGAGCGATTACGATTGGCGGAATCAAAAAATATAATATTAATTTATAAAATTAGGCGATAAATGAGGGGCACCAGGGAGAAGCCTGTTTTAGAAATTCTGGAGAAACTTTTCCTGAAAGATAAGGTGCTTTCGGGGGTGCTGGAGGTTGCAGCGTCTCGGTTCAGTCGACGTGCAGCACGACGGTGAAAGCGTCGAAGAAAGCCCAGAGCTGGTCGCCCGTGGCGATGGCCATCTGACGGCGGCGTTCCTCGGTGATGACGGTGCACAGCTCCGTGCCGTCGGCGAGGCAGACCACCACCTCGGCGGTGGTGGAGCTGCTGACGACGCGCGACACCTTCCCCTGAAAAAGGTTTTCCGCCGAGCAGTTGGGCGGGCGGAGATCTTTACAGAGCTGAATCCACGGGGCTTTCACTTCCGCCGTGACGAGCGTGCCGATCTTCAGCCCCAGCCGGGCGAGGCTGTCGGTGGTGATGACCGAGGTCACCACTTGCCCGTTCAGGGACACCACTTCGACGACGGTCTGCACCGTGCCGCGACGGATGGCGCCGACCTTGCCGAAGAAAGAATTGCGGGCGCTGGTCTTGCGCCTGTTTTCCCGCTCGGCGAACAGCTTGGCCACCCTGCTGATTTCGTCGGCGGAAAATTCCACGTAGGAGGCGGCGAGGTTGGGGGTCGAGTGGCCAAGGATCTTCTGGATGACCGGCAGGGGCATGTTGCTGCGCATCAGTTCCACCGCCCGCGACTTGCGGAGAGTCTCGGGGGTGCCGAGCGAGGGTGGGAGGCCAACGGCTGTCGCCTGCTCGTAGAATTTGCGGCGGACATGCGCCGGGTCGATACGAAAGACGGTGCCACCCGGCCATGTGCTTTGGGCATCGGCGAGGATGGTGCCTATATCCCTGGCGATCGCTTCCGGGATTTGCACCTCTCTGCCGGAGAGATCCCGGCCGGCGTTTTTCCTGCCGAAGCGGATCGTGTGCTGGCTCAGGTCGAGATCAGCCAGCGGATCGAGACTGAGCACTTCGTTGAGGCGCGCGCCACTGTAGCGAATGATGAGGAAAATGAGAAAGATGCGTTGTCGGGAGTGGCGGTGATCCTCTCGACGCGCGGCAGACACCCAACGCTGGAAGGCCTGCTCCAGGTCGTGGAGCTGCTGCGCATCGAGACACCGCTCGGCGTCGACACTGGGCAGGAGCCGTCCAGACCCCGAGGTATCCGGCTTGTGTGGAGTTTCTTGCATTGGCTTTTGGCCAAGGGGGTGGCAGGAAGAGGTGAACGGAAAGAGCTTCTTTCGCAAGTGTATCCACTTGCGGCATCTTTGGCAACCGCTGCGCGGGGCTTGACAACAGCGGCCCATGACGTGTAAACCATATTGAATGGCACGATTGCAAGAATTAACGTGTCAATGAGATGGGCCGGAAGTTTTGCTGCCAGCAGAGAAAAACAGCCAGAGGTGCGGATGATGAAACAGCAGGAAAAACCCGTTGCGCCCGCCCAGGGGCCGGACAGCGCTTCACCTACGGCTGCTCCCCCTGGCCAGGCACCCTTGCCGGCGTTGCAATTCGACCGGGTGGAACTGGCCGGCGCCTTTGGCGATCTGGGCACCCTCCTGCCCATTGTCGTAGGGATGATCTTCATCAACCACTTGAGTCCGTCCTCGGTCTTTCTGACCTTTGGCCTTTTCTATATTGTAGCTGGCTACTACTATCGCCTGCCGGTGCCAGTGCAGCCCCTCAAGGCGGTCGGGGCCATCGCCATAATGTACCCCGCCGTCATCACCGAAGCGGTGATCGGCGCTGCGGGCATCATTTTCTCGGTTTTTCTCCTGGTCGCATCCCTGACCGGGATCATCGACCGGCTGGCGAGGCTCTTTTCCCAGGCGGTGGTGCGCGGCATCCAGCTGACCCTCGGGCTGATCTTTCTCAAGAAGGGTATCGAACTCATCACTCATAAAAATGTCTTCCTGTCCGGCATGGAGAGCCACCTGGCCGGGCTGCCGGTCAACCTCGTCGTCGGCGTCGTCGTCTTCGCACTCGTCCTGCTCCTCCTCGACAACAAGCGCTTCCCCGCCGCCTTGATGGCCCTGGCGGTCGGTATCGCGTCTGGGATCGCCCTGGGCGGCTTCGCCGGCCTGAAATTCTCCCTCGGGCCGACTGCGATGCATATTGTCAGCCCCACTATGGCCGATTTCTGGACGGCCGCCATCATGCTCATCATCCCGCAGATCCCCTTGACCATCGGCAACGCCTGCGTCGGCACGGCCGATACCTGCTGCTCGCTCTTTAACGGCCATCCGGAGTTGCGTAAAGCCAAGGCGGGCAGGTTCGCCTTCTCCATGGGCCTGATGAATCTGCCCGCCGGACTGCTCGGAGCGGTACCCATGTGCCATGGCACCGGCGGCCTGGCAGCCCATTACCGCTTCGGGGCGAGAACCGGTGGCGCGCCGGTGATGATAGGAGTCTTCTTCGTGATCATAGCCCTGTTGTTCGGCGAGTTCGGCTTCACCCTGCTCTCCATCATTCCCCAGTCGGTACTCGGGGTGCTCCTCGTCTTCGCTGGCCTCGAGCTATGCCCGCTGCTGAGGAGCCTCAAGACCAACGAAGAGTATTTCGTCGCCCTGCTCATCGCCGGCATCGCCCTGGCCGTGCCCAATATGGGCTGGGCCTTCGCAGTCGGTATCGCCGTTGATTTCTTTATCCGCAAATTCAAGGTCAAGATTTGAGATGAGCTGGCAAAGTGTTGATGGGCCATGGAAAGCGGCCCGGCGGAGAGAACCTTCCTCGGCACGGCAGGCAGGGCCAGCGGCGGACGGACTGTGGCTGGGTGAGCGTCCGGAGTGCGCCCCCTTTCCTCAAGGTGTTGCACTTTTCACGTCGAGTGGGCTATGGTTTTCCAGCGTTCGGCATGGTGTCGAGCGTGTTGTGCCAGCAAGCGCCACCGCCCTCGCGACCATTCCGCTGAGGATCGCGGGGGGCGTTGCGGGGCGCGAAGGACGAGTCAATCGGCAGTACAGGAAACGATCATGCATACCGACGAGTACGAAATCTCCATCGCCCGTGAACTGAACCACCACCGCCATGTGGTCAAGAAGATCCACGCCGCCCTCGAAGCGCGTCAGCGCGCCCACGGCATGGACTATGCAGCCGCCCGCGAGGCTGTTGGCGCCGGAAGATTGGCGCTTTCCCCCTCCGAACTGGCGGCATGGCAGGAAGACGTCGAGGCGCTGCCCCTCTGGGAGCAGCGCCTCGAAGAATACCGTCAGGCATTGGAGATGATGCGCATCTCGGCCTCGCGGGGTTGATTGTGTTCCTCTCTCAGTGGCCGCCTGGGAAGAGCCACTGGCTCACATAGTAGAGGATAAACAGGGAGCCGACACCGATGCCGATTGACCAGCGGATCAGCGAGAGCTCGGCGGGGAGCAGCGGCTCATACTCCATTTTTTTCATTTCTTCAGCCACTTGCGGCTGCTGTTTCTGTTCCATAACCACTCCTTTGCGCTAGATTGTCGGCGGCTTGACGCCATGGAAAAAGAGCCATGAGATGAACAGGCCGACCCAGATGATGAAGCCGAACAGGCTGATGCAGTACACCGCCGCCAGCTTGCCGAGGCCTTCCTGCATCAACTTCTTGAAGTTGGACACCAGGCCGATGGTGAAAAAGCACATCAGGAAGAACAGGCCACGGAAGACGTCGCCCTGACCGCTGGCCGATTTCGCTTTGCCGAGGAAGCTCTTGGGCTCCTTGATCTTGTCGTTGACTTCCTTCTGCTTGGCTTTGATGCCGTCCTGCTCCTTCTTCAGCGCCGCGAGGGCGGTGGCATCGCTGGTGGCCTTGATCTTGGTCTCGACGGAGATCGCCGCCGCCTTCAGTTCCGCTATTTCCTTGTCGGCTGGGCCCATGACCTTGGCTGCGGGCCAGCACATGACGACGAGGACGACGAAGGTCAGCACGTAGCCGATGACGAACTTCGGGAAGCGATGCCAGATCTCCCCGGCGTCGACTTTCTGGCCGGGTTTGACGTCGATCTTGGCCACCCAAATGTAGGCGAGGAGGAAGGCCCACACGCCGATGAAGATATCGATGAACATCTTTACCGTGGTGGCGGTCATGGTGATCCAACCTTCGGCATAGTTGATGCCGGCCGCATCCAGCGCCTGGGCGCGGATGAGGGCGTCGGTGATGGCGCCGCTGGCGATGGCGCCGCCGTCGGACTTGACTGCCAGACCCATCCAGGCACCGGCGACGAGGGGCTCGGTCCACAGGAAGAATTTGGCGAGGAAGGGCAGGATGACCATCTCGATGGCGACGAAAATGACCACCAGCGACGACACCATGATGGGCACGATTGGCCGGGCGCGGATGGCGCCGCCGGTGGCGATGGAGGCGGACACGCCGCAGATGGAGATGCCCGAGGCCAGCGGCGCCGACCATTCACGGCTGAACTTGAAGTACTTGCGGGAGATGTAGTAGACCACCG
This sequence comes from Desulforhopalus sp., assembly GCA_024710585.1. GTDB lineage: Bacteria > Desulfobacterota > Desulfobulbia > Desulfobulbales > Desulfocapsaceae > Desulforhopalus_A. The sequence goes on along the minus strand of JANJUM010000241.1, from coordinate 17,678 downwards.
CCCAGTAGATGAGATAGGCCTCGACGATGGCGCAGAAGCCCCGGAACATGATGTTCGAGGCCAGGCCGAAGGATTCGGCGGCCTTGATGCCCAGGCCGGCGCCCATGATGACGATGCCGGTTTTGATATAGAGCTCGGGGCGGGCCGCTTCCTTCATCATGTCCGCCAGGCGGGGGAAGAAGTTGCCGATGATCAGGCCGAGGATCAGGGCGAGGATGAAGCCGAACTCGCCGCTCATGCTCAGCGCCCAGGGGATGCCGAACTTGGTGGCCTGCTGCTTGGTGGCGGCGATATAGGCCCAGTGGCCCATCATCCAGCACAAATAGCTCAGCCAGAAGGCGAGGGTGAAGCCGAACATGAACTTGGGTACGTTGGCGCCGAGGGCGACGGCGCCAAGGGTCATGATGGCCAGGGCGAAGAGATAGGTGAGGACGACCGAGGTGAGCGGCGACATCCCCGCCTTCTTGTACTGCTGGCCGACCTGCAGCTTGCTGGCCTCGTCGCCGACGGTGACGGTGGACTCCTTGCCGTCCTTGCCCTTCAAGGTCAGCTTCTGGCCGTCGATCTTGGTGATCTCGCCCTCCACCCCCTTGTATTTTGAGCTGACAGTGCTGATCGCCTTGCTGGGGTCGAGCCATACCGCGGTCTTGGCGCCCCAGCCGAGGATGTCCACCCCTTGGAACGAGCCGAGGCTGAGGCCGAAGATGATCAGGCCGAGGATGAGCGCCAGCCAGTCTTCGCTGATCCATCCCCCTCCCTCACCGGTTTTGTTGTGCGTACCCGCGTTTTCCATAATTCCTCCTTGAGTTACTTCGATGACTGTTGATGAAAACCGTTGCCGGTTCCCGAAACCCAACCGACCACCGGGGCGGCCCTCCTTGGGGACGCGTCCTGGTGATCACGCACTGCCCTGGATGCGAAAAGAGGCGGCGCGCTCCTGCATCCGGGCAAGAATTTTCTGGATGGCCACCCGCGACAGACCGGAAATGCGTGCCGCCTCGGAGACATTGCCCCTGGTGGCGGTAAGCAGGTCGTGGAGGTAATCGCGGGTGAAGGCGTTGACCACCTCGGCCTTGGCCTCCTTGTAGACCCTGCTGTCCCACAGGCGCGAGGGGCTCTGTGCCCCTTGACATTCCGGCTGGCGTTCCTCCCCGGCGAGCATCCGCACCAATGACATGTCGAGCCGCTCCCGGGTGCAGAAGACGGTCATGCGGCGGATGAAGTTCTGCAACTCGCGCACATTTCCAGGCCACGGACGGCTGGACATCCACTGCAGCACCTCCGGGGCGATGTCTTTGTCCGGCAGGCCCATCTCCCGGCAGGTGCCGCGGAGGAAATGCTGGGCCAGCAGGGGGATGTCCTCGACCCGCTCGCGCAGGGGCGGCAGGGTGACGGTGAGCACGTTGAGCCGGTAGTAGAGGTCTTCGCGAAAGGTCCTGCGCTGCAGCAGGTCTTCGAGGTTCTGGTTGGTGGAGGCGATGACGCGCACGTCGACGTTGACCGCATGGTTGGAGCCGACGGGGCGGATCTCGCCGTTCTGCAGGCAGCGCAGCAGCTTGGTTTGCACGGCGCCGCTGATGTCGCCTATCTCGTCGAGATGGATGGTGCCCTCGTGGGCGGCGGAGAACAGCCCCTTGTGGTCCTTTTCTGCTCCGGTAAAGGCGCCCCTGACATAGCCGAAGAGCTCGCTCTCGAGGAGGTTCTCGGGGATCGAGGGGCAGTTGACGGCGACGAAGGGCCGTGCCGCCCTGGCCCCGATCTGATGAATCAGCCGGGCCACCACTTCCTTGCCGGTTCCCGACTCGCCGCGCAGCAGCACGGTGTAATCGGACTGGGCGACGGCGGCGATGGTCTGGCGCAGATGCTGCATGGCCGGGCCTTCGCCAACAAGCAGGCCCTGCCCTTCCTGGCGGGTGACCAGGCGTCGCAGCCGTATATTCTCCTCCAGCAGACGGGTGCGTTCCAGCCCTTTGGCCACCACCCGGAAGAGCTGCTCGGCTTCGATGGGTTTGGTGAGAAAGTCATAGGCCCCGGCATGGAGGGCCTCGACCGCCGTCTCGATGGTGCCGTAGGCGCTGAGTACCACCATGCTCAGCTCGGGGTGGCTCTTTTGCGCCTCGGTCAGCAGCTGCATGCCGTTCATCTCCGGCATGCGCAGGTCGGTGATCATCAAGTGGGTCGGCTTCCCGGCGAGGAGTTCCAGGGCTTCCCTGCCGCTTTGCGCGGTGAGCACGAGGAGATCAGGGAATTTACCGGCGATGAGGCGTGCCACCCCCCGGGCGAAGTCCGGTTCGTCGTCGACGATGAGAACGGTGGGCTGGCAGTTCGACTCCAGGGGCAGGGGGAGCGGCAGGGAGGTCATGGCATGGAGGTGGCGTCGTGGGGTGCCTTCCCTGGCTGCCTCCCTTGGCGGGGGGCGGCGGAGGAACCCGGCAGGGGCACGTCGTTCCCTTGCCGAGCGACAATGATCCAAAAAACATGCCGGAGAGGAAAAATTAAAAGAGGTGTGCGGACGATCTCTTATGGCACCAGCGGTGGGAATGGATGCTAACCATTGTTATCAGCTGTCAAGCGGAGTTTGCGGGCACTTGATAACTGCAGTTGGCAGGGCGGGGGCAGGCACCTCTTCTGATTAGTGTGCCCCATGCCATGCCGGCTTTCCCGGTCAGGAAAATTTGCCAGGGGCGAGAGCTTGTCAAAACATCGCTTTTGCATGATGGTAGCAGAAATCGGGTGGCGATACCCTGGGAGCCACCAGAGGGGCGCGGGGCTTTTTTCACTGAGCGCTTGTCGCGACGATGAATGCGGATGCCGCGAACAATTCTACGGAGGAGGTGCTATGAAGACCTGGAAGTCTGGCAATGTCTGGTCGCTGCTGGCCGCCTTATTCGCTGTCCAGGTTCTGGCGGCGGGTCTGGCCATGGCCGAAGGCTCTTCTTATCGGCTTTCGACTGCGGAGTTCATCCCCGCCAAGCTGATGGAAGGCCCCAACTATCGTGTCGACCCCCATGTCGTCAACGATGGCCTGGTCAATACCTACGACGTGGAAACCCGATACGGCAGCCTGACCGTGGAGGGCACGCCGCTGCTGCTGGAGCGGATCAACGAGTTGCGGGCGTTGAGCCAGATCGAAAAGATAGAGGCCAGCGAAGTGTATAAAGACGCGCTCAAGGAGGGCATCAAGAGCCCGCTCAAAGGGGCCGAAGCCCTGATCGACGATCCCGTCGCCACCGTCAAGGGCGCGGCGCAGGGGGTGGGGCGCTGGCTGAGCGATATCGGCCGCTCGATCAGCAGCCAGGACCCGCATCAGGCCGGAGTCGCCGCCACAGCGCTCGGCCAGGCGGCGGCCAAGCGCGCCTTCGCCCATGAGTTCGGGGTCGATCCCTATACCCGTTTCCGGCCTCTGCAGAAGAGCCTCGACGATCTTGGCTGGGCCATGGCCGGCGGCGGGCTGACCACTAAGGTGGCGCTGTCGCTCATCCCTGGCTCGGCAGGGGTGGCGGTTTCGGCGACTGCCACCACCAACTCGATGCGCGCCCTGGTGCGCGACAAAAGCCCTGCCCAGCTCGACACCATCAACGGAGAAAAGCTCCGCAGGATGGGTGTCTCCAGTGCGGTCATCGACACCTTCCTCGGCAACTCCGCCTTCACCCCGCTCGACAAGACGATTATCGTCGGCGAGCTGGCCGCGCTCAAAGGCGTCAAGGGGCGTAGCGATTTTATCGCCTCGGCGGCCTTTGTCGACAACCTCGGCATGGCCATCTTCTTGCGTCACCGCGCGCAGATGATCGGAAGATTCGCCAGTGAGGTGGGCGGGGTGGAAAGCCTGGTCAAGATCGACCGCACGTTGTTCGTCAAAACCACGGCAGGCGACTATGTCGGCCTTTTTCCGGTGGATCGCATCGCCTATGACGCCTCCATGGCCAGCAAGCTCGATATCGTCGACAAGGCCATCGCCGCACGCCCAGGGGTGCGTGGCAAGCAGTTGTGGATTGGCGGGCCGGTCGAAGAGGAAGCGCTGGCGCTGTTGAAAAAGCGCGGCTGGCTGGTCTTTGATCGACAGTTCGAGCACCTGCGGGAAACTCGCGCCGCGGCGGCCAAGTTGTGAAAAGGCTGCCGCCGGGACAAGCCTGGCCGAGGCAATACCGCCGCTAGATAACGAGAGGCGGGCGAGGCAGAGGATGAAAAAACTCATAGGAGGCAGCATGGGATGCTGTGGCAAGTGGGCCATCAGCCTGATGGTCTTCTGGCAGGTGTTGCTTATCGGCATAGGCGCGGAGGCTATCGAGCGCCAGCCTCAGGTCGGGCTGACCACCGTCAGGCTGAGCGAGAGCGAGGTGGCCGAGGTGGATGCGATGGTGCTGCAGCCGCCTCCCGATTGGAGCGGCGATTTTGCGGGCATGCGCGAGCGCCAGATGATTCGCCTGCTTGTGCCCTACAGCAAGACATTCTTTTATCTCGATCAGGGGCGGCAGAAGGGGATCAATTATGAGTTTGGCAAGCAGCTGGAGAAATGGCTCAACGCGCACCATCCTCTGGCTGGCAGCAAGAGGGGTTGGCAGGTCCTCTTCATTCCGGTGCGGCGCGACCAGCTCCTCCCCTCTCTTCTGGCTGGCAAAGGGGATTTGGCAGCCGGCGGTTTGACTGTCACCGCAGAGAGGTTGCAGCAGGTCGATTTCGTCGCGCCGATCGCCAAAGGTGTGAAAGAGGTGGTGGTTGGCAGGGTAGGGGAGAAAGGGCCACGATCAATCGATGATCTGGCTGGCAAGGAGATCACTGTTCGCCGGTCGAGCAGCTATTACGAACATCTCGTCGATCTCAACGACCGCTTCAAAGAGCGTGGTCTCAAACCGATACGGATCGTCGAGGCGGACGAATGGCTGGAATCGGAAGATATTCTGGAAATGGTCAATGCCGGGCTGGTGAAGATGACCGTCGTCGACCAGTATCTCGCCAACATCTGGCGGCCTCTCTATAAAAACCTGCTCATCCACGGCAATATCGCCATTCACAGCGACGGCCAGCTGGCCTGGGCCTGCCGCAAAAACAGCCCGCAGCTGCACGCCGTCCTGGAAAAATTCATGCGTCAGCATAGGGTTGGCACCACCTTCGGCAATATACAGGTCGCCAGGTATGTCAAGGACAGCCAACGGGTGCTCAACCCCACGTCAAGTAGAGAAATGCGCAAATTTCAGGACCTGATCCGCCATTTCCGCACCTACGGCGGCACCTATGAATTCGATTACCTGATGCTGATGGCCCAGGGCTATCAGGAATCCAGGCTCAACCAGAAGGCCCGCAGCGTCAGGGGCGCCGTGGGGGTGATGCAACTTTTGCCGAGCACCGCCGCCGACCCTGCCGTTGGCATCCCCCATATCGACAAAAGCGCCGAAAGAAACATCGAGGCTGGTGCCAAATACATGCGCCTGCTTGCCGACAACTATCTTGACGACTCGCGCATATCGGCAGTTGATCGTACTCTGATGACTTTCGCCGCCTATAATGCCGGGCCGGGAAACCTGCAGAAGTTTCGACGCCTGGCAGAAAAATCCGGATATGATGCCAATGTCTGGTTCCAGAACGTGGAGTATGCCGCGGCGCGTATCGTCGGACAGGAAACGGTGCGTTATGTCAGCAATATTTATAAGTATTACCTGGCGTATACGGCTGTAGAAAAGCACAGGCAGGCCAAGAAGGACATCGTCCCGCGTTAGGTCGATTCCTGTCAAGCAGTGATACTCTCGGCTTGACAACTAGGAATGATTACCGATACTGTAGCGATACATATGGGGAGGATGAGACTATGCGGGGTGAGTGGCGCGGTTTCCTTGGTCTTTTCGTGGTCATAGTGGCGGGAGCCTTGCTTTCCGGCTGCACGCTGCTCAACCTGCGCGAAGAGAGCAAATTGCTTGAGCAGGTCAGTGAGATTACCGGCACGGTGCAGGGCGAGGCGCCCGATGGCAAGCCGGTGGTGGTCGTGCTGCTGGGCATCGACCCGGCGCAGCCGGACCGCCCCGACGCGCTCATGGCGCGGACCATCCTGCGCCACCCCGGCCATTTCAAGTTCTTTGCCGGCCCGGGCACCTATCGCGTCAGCGCCTTCGTCGATCTCAACGAGAGCGCCAGCTATCAGGCCAACGAGCCGGTGGGCTGGCATGAGCAGCCCAAGCTCCTCACCATCGCCGGCGGTGAGCGGGTCAGCGGGCTGACCGTCACCCTGCGGCCGCCGGAGCAGGTGCAGCGCCTTTATCCGGAAGTCAACGATCCGAGCACCATTGCAGCCAAAGATCTCAGCCAGCAATTCAAGGTGGGGGTGGTCACCTCGCTCGACGACCCCGCCTTCACCCCGGCAAACGGGACGCTGGCCTTCTGGGAACCGATTCGCTTTCTCGGCCTGCAGACGGCCGGCCTCTATTTCCTCGAACCCTTCGACCCCGGCAAGACGCCGGTGCTCTTCATCCATGGCGCCGGCGGCCAGCCCGGCGAGTGGAAGAGCATCATCGAGGTCCTCGACCGACACAGCTTCCAGCCCTGGGTGGCCTTCTACCCTTCCGGGCTGCGCCTTGATGTCAACCGCCAGTGGCTGAGCAACGCCCTCGCCAGGCTGCAGCTGCAGCATGACTTCGCCAAGATCCATGTGGTGGCGCACTCCATGGGCGGGCTGGTTGCCGGGGGGCTCATCAACCGCCTGCAGGCTTCTGGCCACGGCGACATGCTGGCCACCTTCACCACCCTGTCGACCCCCTGGGGCGGCCACGAGCTGGCGGCCACCGGCGTCGCCAACTCGCCGGCGGTGGTGCCTGCCTGGTACGACATGGTCCCCGGCAGCCTCTACCAGGAGGAACTCTTTGCCACTCCCTGGCCGGCGCATCTTTCCTACCAGCTCTTCTTCAGTCACCGCGGTGGCTATAACGTCATGTCCGGCGGCAACACCGACGGCGTGGTCTCCCTGGCCAGCCAGCTGCTGCCAGCGGCCCAGGACCGTGCCATTACCCTGCGCGGCTTTGACGAGGACCACACTTCGATACTGCGCAGTGCCTCGGCAGGCTGCGCCCTCGCCAGGGTTTTGGCCGGCCCGCAGGCCTGCGACCAGCACCTGCCCGCGGGGGCCCTGGCCAACCACCCGTCACAACATGGAACAACTCTCATGGGGAGACCGCAGCAATGACCGAGAAATGTACACCATCGACGCTGGCCATCGCGGTGCTGGCGCTGTTCGTCCTGGCCGGTTTTCGTCTCGCCATGGCCGCCGAGGCCGGCGCTCCCGCCGGCCCCGAGGTGACGGTGATGACGGTGAGCCCGCAGTCGGCCCGGCTCTCCCTGGATATCGTCGGCGAGGTCAAGGCGATGCGCGAGGTCGAACTGCGCCCGAGGGTCACCGGCACCATTACCGCCATCGCCTTCGAGCCCGGCCGCGAGGTCAAGGAAAAGGACCTGCTCTTCACCATCGATCCCGTGCCGTACGAGGTGGCGCTGGCCAATGCCAGGGCCGGTCTCGCCCAGGCCCAGGCCTCGCTCAGCCGGGTACGCCAGGATATCGAACGCTATAAGCCCCTGCTCCCCGACAATGCCATCCCGCGGCAGGTTTACGACCAGGCGCTGGCCCAGGCGGCCCAGGAGGAGGCGGTGGTGGCCGGGCGCCAGGCGGCGGTCGATAAGGCCCGCCTCGATCTCGACTATACCCGCGTGACCTCGCCGCTGACCGGACGGGTCGGGCTGCAGAAGGTCGAGGTGGGGACCCTGGTCACCGCCGGGCAGACGCCCCTGGTGGTCGTCTCGACCCTTGATCCGGTGGTGGTCTACTTCAGCATCTCTGAAAATGAGTATTTGAACCTGGCCAAACGACAGGAACCCCAGCGCAAGACAAAGAAGAAGGAGGACAGTGACCAGACTGTCGACCTGCTCCTTGCCGATGGTGATCTCTATGAAGAAAAAGGCTCTCTCGACTATATCGATCCGACCATCGATCCGGCCAGCGGCACTCTTACCCTGCGGGCGGTGTTCGCCAACCCCAAGCGCTTATTGCGGGCGGGCATGAACAGCCGGGTGCGCGTCTACTACGATGAGCTCGACGCGGCCCTGCTGGTGCCGCAGAAGGCGGTGACCGAGACGCTGGGCCGCTACTTTCTGACGGTCCTCGACGACAGCAACAAGGTCGAGCTTCGTTCGGTCAAGCTCGGCGCCCGCCAGGGCGACTTATGGTTGGTGGAAGAGGGCCTGCGGGCCGGGGAGCGCATCGTCGTCGACGGCATCCAGAAGGCGCGGCCGGGCATGGTGGTGACACCGCGCGCCCTTCCCGGCAGCTGAGGGGGACGCCATGGCGAAATTCTTCATTCACCGCCCGGTGCTGGCCATCGTCTGCTCAATCATCCTCCTTCTGGCCGGCATCATTGCCGGGCTGAGCCTGCCCATCGCCCAGTTCCCCCAGATCACCCTGCCTACCGTTCAGGTGTCGGCCTTCTACCCCGGTGCCAACACCGGGGTGGTCGAGGAAGCGGTCGGCCTGCCAGTGGAGGCCCAGGTCAACGGTGTCGAGGGCATGGCCTACATGAGCTCGACCTCGGCCGGCAACGGCTCCTATTCCCTCAACGTCACCTTCGATCTCGGCGTCGACGCCGACATCGCCGCGGTGCAGGTGCAGAACCGCGCTGCCCAGGCCAGCGCCCAGCTGCCCGCCGACGTCATGAGCAGCGGCGTCACCACCAAGAAGACCACCCCCGACATCCTCATGTACGTGGCCCTGCACTCTCCGAAGGGCACCTACGATGAACTGTTCCTCTCCAACTACGCGGCGATCAACATCATCGAGAACATCAAGCGGGTCAAGGGGGTCGGCAACGTTCAGCTCTTCGGGGCCGAGTTCGGCATGCGCATCTGGCTGCACCCCAACCGCATGGCCACCCTGGGGCTGACCCCGACCGATATCCTGCAGGCCATTCGCGAGCAGAATGTCCAGGCGCCGGCCGGCCAGGTCGGCCAATTGCCGGCCCCGGACGACCAGCAGTTCCAGTACAGCGTCCAGGTGCGCGGCCGTCTTGCCGACCCCGAGGAATTCGGCGAGATCATCGTCCGCGCCCAGCCCAACGGCAACTTCGTGCGCCTCAAGGACGTCGCCCGGGTCGAGCTGGGGGCCAAGGACTATAATTTCTCGACGCGCTATAACGGCAAGCCGGCCGCCGCCTTCTCGGTGAACCTCACTCCGGACGGCAGTGCCATCGAGACCTCGCGGCTCTTGCTGGAACGCCTCGAGCAGCTGGCCAGGAGCTTCCCCCCGGATCTCAAGTTCGACGTGGTCCATGACAGCACCGTCTTCGTCAAGGCCTCGCTCGAAGCCGTAATGCATACCTTCTTCGAAGCCTTGGCACTGGTGCTGGTGGTGGTCTTCCTCTTCCTGCAGAGCTGGCGGGCGACCCTCATCCCCATGCTGGCCGTGCCGGTGTCCCTGGTCGGGACCTTTGCCGCTTTCGTCCTGCTCGGCTTCACCATCAACACCTTGACCATGTTCGCCATGGTGCTGGCCATCGGTATCGTCGTCGATGACGCCATCGTCGTCGTCGAGGCGGTTGAGCACCATATGGCGAAAGGGCTCTCGCCCCGGGAGGCGACGCTCAAGGCCATGGAAGAGGTTTCCGGGCCGGTGGTGGCCATCGCCCTGATTCTTGCCGCGGTCTTCGTGCCGGTAGCCTTCCTCGGTGGCATGGCCGGGGTGATGTACAAACAATTCGCGGTCACCGTGGCGGTGTCGACCATGCTCTCCGCCTTCGTCGCCCTGTCGCTGACCCCGGCCCTGTGCGCCATGCTCCTCCGTCACAAGGTCGGGGGCGGCCGTGCCGGGCTGGGGACCCGCCTCTTCGGCGGCTTCAACCGCTGGTTCGACCGGGTCACCGAGACCTATGGTCGCGGGGTGCAGCTGGCCATTAAACGTCTCCTCGTCGCCCTTCTCCTCCTTGTCGGGGTGGGCGGGGGTACCGTGGCCATCATGGACCGTGTCCCCGGGGCCTTCGTGCCCGCCGAGGACCAGGGCTACTTCATCGGCGGAGTGATCATGCCCGATGCCGCCTCGCTTAACCGCACCATGGCGGTGAGCGAACAGCTGCAGAAGGTCCTCGACGCCCAGCCGGCCATCGATCGCAGCATGATCATCAGCGGCTACAGCATCCTCAACAACTCGGTGCAGCCGGATGCCGCCCTCTTTGTCGCCGAGCTGAAACCCTGGGCGGAGAGAAAGACGCCTGAGTTGAGCCTCAAGGCGACCATGCAGGGGGTCATGGCCGGCGCTGCCAAGCTGCCCGAGGCCATGGTGCTGGCCTTCAACCCGCCACCGGTGCCGGGCCTCGGCTCCACCGGCGGTTTCTCCTTCAAGCTGCAGGACCGAAGCGGCGCCACTGCCGAAGAGCTGGCCAAGGTCGCCGCCGCCTTTATCGAGGAGGCGAAAAAGCGTCCGGAGATCGGGCAGATCTACAGCAAGTTCAACCCGCGCACCCCGGCTTACCGCCTCGACATCGATCGTGAGAAGACCAAGAAGCTCGGGGTGGCCATCAACGAGGTGACCATGGCGCTGCAGACCTTCCTCGGCGGGGTAAATATCAACGACTTCTCGCGCTTTGGGCGGACCTACAAGGTGACCATGCAGGCCGAGCCGGAGTTCCGTAGCGATATCAACGGGGTCGGCCTCTTCCATGTGCGCAGCGCCGGCGGGCAGATGATCCCGCTTTCCACCCTGGTCTCGGCGGAGCCCATCGTCTCGCCCAATACCGTCGAGCGCTATAATCTCTTCCGCACCGCCGAGCTGAGCGGCGAGCCGGCACCGGGCTACAGCTCCGGCGACGCCATCAGGGCGATGGAGGAGGTGGCGGCGAAGAGCCTGCCCCAGGGCTACGGCTATGAGTGGTCGGGGATCAGCCGCCAGGAGAAGGAATCGGCCGGACAGGCCCCCTATATCTTTGCCCTGGCCCTGGTCTTCGTCTTCCTCTTCCTCGCCGCCCTCTACGAGAGCTGGTCGGTGCCCTTCGCCGTGCTCCTTGCCATTCCCCTCGGGGTCTTCGGGGCGATGAGCGGCCTGTGGCTGACCGGGCAGACCAACAACATCTATGCCCAGATCGGCCTGATCCTGCTTATCGGCCTGGCCGCCAAGAACGCCATCCTCATCGTCGAGTTCGCCAAGATGAAGCGCGAGGAGGGCTCGGCCCCCGAGGAGGCGGCGCTGATCGCCGGCAAGCTGCGCCTGCGGCCGATCATCATGACTTCGCTGGCCTTTCTGCTCGGGGTCATTCCGATGATCGTCAAAGGGGGCGCCGGCGGGGCGGCCCAGGCGGCGATGGGCATCACCGTTTTTTCCGGGATGCTCGCCGCCACCTTTCTCGCCATTTTCATGGTGCCGGTGCTCTACGTGGCTATCGAGCGGGCGGTGGGCCGGTTCGGCAGGCGTAAGGCTCCACTCGGAGAGGAGGCAGGCCTATGAGGCGTTCACTGCTCTTGCTGCAACACCTTGTGGCGATGGCGCTGGCCCTGAGCGGCTGTGCCATGGGCCCCGACTACATCAGGCCGGAGTTGCCCTTGACACCGGCCTTTCGTGACCAGGGGGCTGCGGGGCTCGAGGCGTCGCTGGGCGATCTCGGCTGGCGGGTGGTGTACACCGATCCGGCCCTGCAGGCCTATATCGCCGAGGCCCTGAGCAGCGCTCCCGACGTGCTCATCGCCGAAGCCAGGGTGCGCGAGGCCGAGGCGGTTGCCGGAGTGGCCCGCGCCGACCTCCTGCCGAGGCTTGGCGCCAGCCTGTCCACCTCGCCCATCCCCCGGCCGTCGGGCGACACCCTGGCCTCCAATTTCACCGCCGGGGGTACCGTCAGCTGGGAGCTCGATCTGTGGGGGCGGCTGCGCCGTGCCAACGAGGCGGCACGGGCCGAGCTGCTCGGCCGGGAAGAGGCGCGACGCGGGGTGGTGGTCTCGCTGATTGGCGACGTCGCCGCGCGCTATTACCAGCTGGTTTCGGAACATCATCTGCTGCGGGTGGCCGAGCAGACCGCCGCCGCCCAGGAGGAGTCGCTGCAGCTGATCAGCCGACTTGCCGCCTCGGGCATGGCCTCGGCGGCGGAGGTGCGGCAGCAGGAGGTGGCGCTGGCGGTGACCCGTGTCTCGCTGGTCAACCTGCACCGCCGCATTGTCACCTCGGAAAACGGCCTGTCGCTGCTGCTCGGGCGGGTGCCGGGAGGGCTCGAGGTCGATCTCGCCGCGAACACCCTGCCACAGGGCGAGATCCCCGCCGGCCTGCCCAGCGCGCTGCTCGAGCGGCGTCCCGATATCCGCGTGGCGGAGCAGCAGCTCATAGCCGCCAACGCCAGGGTGGGTGAGGCCAAGGCCCGTTTCTTCCCCACTCTGTCGCTGACCGGGCTGTTCGGCAATATCGGCACCGAGCTCTCCGAGGTGCTCACCGGCGGGGCGGCGACCGTCGCCTCCCTCGGCGCCAATGCAGTGCAGCCCCTCTTCGCCGGCGGCCAGCTCTATTTCAACCGCGAGGCGGCTCTGGCACGTCTCGACCAGGCCCTGCTCGGCTACCGGCGTACGGTGCTGTCAGCCTTGGCCGAGGTGGCCACGGCCCTCAAGGACTATCGGGAAACCGGGGCGCTGCTTGCCATCCAGGAGCAGCGGGTGGTGGCGGCGCGCGAGGCCCGGCGCCTTGCCGACCTTCGCTACCGTTCTGGAGTGATCAGCTATATCGAGGTGCTCGACGCGCAGCGGCAGCTCTTTGCCGCGGAAAGCGAATATGTCAGCAGCATCTTCGAGCGCCGCCTCGCCTATAGCCGCGTCTATCTCGCTTTGGGTGGGGGCTGGGAGCAAGCGGCGGGGAAATAGCGGTGGGAGTGGGGAGAGGGCGGCACGGGCCGCGAGGAGAGGGCTCTTTGCTTGCGGCTATGCTGCCGCTGTGGAGCACAGCGGCGGCCTGAAGGGGGGAATAATGGATTGCCCGTTCTGCGGTGTCGAGAGTAGCCGCATACTCCTTGCCAACGACCTCGCCCTGGCGATGTATGACGGCTGCCCGGTTTCACCCGGGCACTGCCTCATCATCCCCAGAAGACATGTCGCGTCCTTTTTCGACGCCACCGGCGAGGAGCAGGCGGCGCTGGTCGAACTCCTGGGCAGGACGCGTGCCTTTCTCGCGCAGCGCCATGACCCGGACGGGTTCAATGTCGGCATAAATGATGGCGAGGCGGCCGGGCAGACCATCATGCACCTGCATATCCACCTCATTCCCCGCTACAGGGGCGACGTACACGACCCGCGCGGCGGGGTGCGCTGGATCTTTCCCGCCAAAGCCCCCTACTGGGAGCAGCCATGACGGGGGCTGACCTCAATATCAGGCAGTTTGGCTTTGCCAGGTGCGGGATATCTGGGAGTGCCGGCGTCAGGTAGTACACTGATGGCGCTGGCGGACGGCCGGGTCTGTTCTAAAGCACCCCGCCGTGCGCCAGGCGGCCTGTCTCATTCCCCCTGGATCTCCGGCACGACCAGCACCGGCACCTTGGCTTTCTTCAGCACTGCTTTGATATTGCTGCCGATGGCCGAGCCGGACAGCAGGCCTTCACCGGCGCCCATGATGATCAGGCCGCAGCCGTGTTCTTCGACCTGCTGGAGGATGACATCGACGACGTCGCCTTCCTTGACGATGACCACGCTTGGCGGAATGGCGCTGACTTCGTCGTCGACATCGTGCTCCTTGCAGAACTCGCTCAGGGCGGTGCGGGCCATCTGCTTGGGCGAGACCTTGCCGACGAGGGCGTGCTTGGCCTCCTCCCTGTTATCCTTGAGCACCTGCTGCCACTTTTCCTGGCCGAAGAGGCCGATCATATAGCTCTCGTAGTTGCTCGGGGATTTCTCCAGCACATGGAGGAGGACCAGTCTCGACTGGTACTTGTAGGCCAGGGACAGAGCATGCTTGAAGGCGATACGGCTGGCGGCGGAGAGATTGGAGGTAAAGAGGATCGTTTTGTAGTCTAAGGCCATGGTTGCTGGGTCTCCTGGGAAGCTCTTATGCATCAGCGATGCGTTTTCGGGGGATATAGCCTTCGGTCCCGCCGCCGTAAACAGGGCTGCGGATGCCGTCTCTGCGCTCGTCGCCGCTACCTCACCCCTCGTGAAGGGCCGCGACCACCCCGTGTCAGCGCCAGTGGCGCGCTGGCGTTTCGGAATCCCACGGGCCCGGGTTTGCCCCCAATACGACGGCTGTACCGTCCCATCGAAGAGCCGGGAACACGCGTGTCTGCCGCGACTTTGTCCAGAATAAATCTAAACGCCGCTAAAACAAAGGTTTTCGTGAGCGTTGTGGAAAACTTTACGTAAAATCTGCATGGACGCCTTCGCCGTCTTTGCCAGCCGCGCGACGGCGAGGGGCAAGGGGCTGTTTCGCTCGGCGGCTGGAGTGGCCACGGTGCAGGCCACGCCCAGGGGCTGCCTTGGGCTCAGGGGCAATCCCCGGGGTGGCGGGCCTATCCCCCTTGCACCGCCGGCGGCAGTCAATACAGAAAACGGCCATGCCCCGCAGTGGGGCATGGCCGTGGCTGTCATGCGCTGATGACCGGGAGATGTATCGGCCGTCCTCCGCGACTGCGGAGTGTGGCCGTCAGGGGGAGGTCCCTTGGCCGGTCCGCTCCCCTGGCGCCCGTCGCCCTGAGGTGCCGATTATTCCTCGCCCATGAAGGGGTAGGCGAAATCCTCCGGCGGGACAAAGGTCTCCTTGACCGTCCTTACTGACACCCAGCGCAGCAGGTTGGCCATGGAGCCGGCCTTGTCGTTGGTGCCCGAGGCCCGGCCGCCGCCGAAGGGCTGCTGGCCGACCACAGCGCCGGTGGGCTTGTCGTTGATATAGAAGTTGCCGGCCGAGTGCTCGAGGTGCTTCATGGCGGCGCTGACCGCGGCGCGCTCCCTGGCGAAGATGGCCCCGGTGAGGGCGTAGGGCGAGGAGCTGTCGCAGAGCTTGAGGGTGTCGATAAAGTCGGCATCCTCATAGACATAGATTGTCAGCACCGGTCCGAAGATTTCCTCGACCATGGTCTTGAAATGGGGGTCGGAGGCGAGGATCACCGTCGGTTCGATGAAGTAGCCCACCGATTTGTCGCACTTGCCGCCAATGAGGATCTCGCCGCCCGGATTGTTGCGGGCGAAGTCGATATAGGAGGCGATGGTGTCGAAGGCGCCCTCGTCGATGACCGCGCCGACGAAGTTGCGGAAGTCGGTGGGCGGTCCCATGGCGATGCGGCCCATTTCCTGGCGCAGACCGGCTTCCACGGCCGGCCACAGGGAGCGTGGGATATAGGCGCGGCTGGCCGCCGAGCACTTCTGTCCCTGATACTCGAAGGCGCCGCGCACCAGGGCGATGACCAGGGGGGTGACTTCGGCGCTGGGGTGGGCGAAGACGAAGTCCTTGCCGCCGGTTTCGCCGACCAGGCGCGGGTAGGAGTTGTAGGTGGCGATGTTCTCGCCGATGGTCTTCCACATCTGATGGAAGACTTTGGTCGAGCCGGTGAAATGCACTCCGGCGAGGTGCGGGTCGGCGAGGACCGGGTCGCCGACGGTGGCCCCCGAGCCGGGGACGAAGTTGATCACCCCCGGGGGCAGGCCGGCCTCTTCGAGGATCTCCATGATCAGGTACGGGGTGTAGACCAGCGACGAGGCGGGCTTCCACACCACGGTATTGCCCATCAGCGCCGGGGCGGTGGGCAGGTTGCCGGCGATGGCGGTGAAGTTGAAGGGGGTCACCGCGAAGACGAAGCCCTCGAGGGGGCGATACTGGCTGTAGTTCCAGATGCCCGGCGAGGATTCCGGCTGTTTCTCGTAGATCTCCTGGGCGAAGGCGACGTTGAAGCGCAGGAAGTCGATGAGTTCGCAGGCGGCGTCGATTTCCGCCTGGAAGGCGGTCTTGCCGCCGGCGAGCATGGCCCCGGCGTTGATCTTCGCCCGGTATTTGCCGGCGAGGAGCTCGGCCGCCTTGAGGAAGATGGCGCAGCGTTCTTCCCAGCGGAAGGCCTGCCACATCTGCTGGGCGGCCAGGGCGGCGTCGATGGCCATGCGCACCTCGGCGGCGCCGGCCTTGTGGTAGGTGGCGAGCACATGCCCATGGTTATGGGGCATGACCACCTTGCCCAGTTTGCCGGTGGTAATGCGCTTGCCGTCGATGATCAGCGGGATCTCCAGGGTCTGCGAGGCGGCCTCGGCCAGGGCTTTTTTCAGCCTGAGTTTTTCCGGGCTGCCGGGGGCATAGGCGAGAACCGGTTCGTTTTTCGGCGCGGGGACCTTGATCACTCCATTATTCATTGTAGTCATTGCTGCTTGCCTCCATGGACTTTGTGCGGTCGGCGATCTTCGACGACGGAATGGGGGGAAACGAAATTGTGTACATAAATTGGATACCATCTTTTTGAACAATAGGCAACAAAAGTCTGCAGGGCAAGGTGTGGAAGGGAAAAGTCGTCGTTCGGAGGGGATGGGGCCGGGGGTGTGGTGATGTGAAGCGGAGGTGTCTGGGAGCGTGCCTATGGCGGCTCTCTTGAATCGCCCTGATGGAGATGCGTGAGGAGAAGCCCAGCAGGGCGGCGAGGACCCCTGCGGGGAGGCGATTTACCGCCCCGCCGGGGAAAGGTCCGTTTGCCGCCCTCAGGCGGCTTCGATACGCACCGCGCAGACCTTGTAATCGGGGGTCTTGGTGATCGGGTCGAGGGAGGTGCCGAGGAGGACGTTGGAGTTGGCCTCGGGGAAGTGGAAATCCATGAAGATCGCCCCTTCCGGGACGATATCGCCGAGCCTTGCGGTGGAGATCACCTCGCCGCGGCGCGAGCTGATCCTGATCTTGTCGCCATTGCTCACCCCCAGCCTGGCGGCGTCATTGACATGCATCTGCGAAATGGCCTGGGAGTATTCGCGGGCCAGGGTCGGACAGCGGCCGGTCATGGTGCGGGCATTGTAGTGGGCGTAGTGGCGGCCGGTGGTGAGGAAGAAGGGGTATTCCTCGTCGGGCAGCTCTTCCGAGGGCCGGTAGTCGATGGCTGAGAACAGCCCCAGGCCTCGGCCGAAGGTACCCTTGTGGAGGTATTTCGTGCCGCCGTGATCCGGCGTCGGGCAGGGCCACTGCAGCACCTCGTTCTCGATGCGCTGGTAGGAGATGCCGCCGTAGATCGGGCTGAGAGAGGCCATCTCGGCGAAGATCTCCTGCGGCGAGCCGTAGTTCATGGGGATGCCGAGGCGTGCGCCGACTTCACGGAGGATCATCCAGTCCGGCCGCGCCTCGCCGGGGGCCTCGACCGCCTTGCGCACTCGCTGCACCTTGCGTTCGCTGCAGGTGAAGGTGCCATCCTTTTCCGCCCAGCAGGCGGCGGGCAGCACCACATCGGCCAGCTTGGCGGTTTCACTGAGGAAGATATCCTGCACCACCAGAAACTCCGCCGATTCCAGGGCATGGACGATATGGTGGGTGTCCGGGTCGGTGAGGGCGGTGTCTTCACCGACAATATACATGCTCTTCACCGAACCTTCGATGAGGCCGTCGATCATCTGCGGGATGGTCAGTCCCACCTCCGCCGGCAGGGGCCTCGCCCCCCAGGCGGCCTCGAACTTGGCGCGCACCCCGAGGTTGGTGACTACCTGATAGCCTGGCAGGACGTTGGGCAGAGCGCCCATGTCGCAGGCCC
>JANJUM010000210.1 GCA_024710585.1 Desulforhopalus sp. | reverse complement strand
TTCGTCCCTCCCCTGTTGGGCACGAAGGTGCCGAAAATGCCGCCCAGCCCCTCGGCCGAGTCCCCGGCCAGCACCGACTGCACCTGCGGCCCGACCTTGCCATAGAGGGTGTAGCGGGCGAAGTTCTGCCCGTTGCCCAGGGCCGACACGCGGGTGCGGAGAATGGCCGCCTCGGCCTCGTTCCTGGCGTGGATGGCGTCTTTTTCGCCGTCGGCGGTAAGCACGATGGCCTCCGCCTGGGAGAGGGCCGCCCCGTATTCGAGCCTGGCCACCTCGAGTTCCTTCTCGGCGGCGATGAGGCGCACGCTCTGGTCCCTCTCGGCGTCGATGACGGCACGGATGCGCCTGGTGTCGGCCTCGACCTTCTCGCGGCTCTGGATGGCCAGCATCTCCTGCTTGGTGAGCTCCGCCTTGGACTTGGCCTGGACGATCTGCTGCTCGTACTTGGCCGCCTCCTGCACCGCCAGCTCGCGGTCGCGGTTGATGGAGGCGATCTCGTCGGGGACGACGATCTTGCGCACCAGCACCGATTTGATGTCGATCCCCCAGCCCTTGGACTTGGCCCGCAGGTGGTTCTCGAGGTCGTTCTGGAACCTCTGCCGCGTCTCGCCGACAATGAAGTTGACCGCGGGGTGCTTGCTGCCCTCGACGCGGGAAAAACCGCGCGCCCTGGGCAGGATGAGCTTCTTGATGATATCGTCCATATCACCGACGCGGTGGGTGAGATAGGCGGCCTCCTCCCGCTCGACGGCGAACTCGATGGTGCCCTCGACGGTCACCGAGAAGCCGTCGAGGGTGAGGAAATTGATGACGTCGTCGCCGGCCATCTCGAAGCGCTGGCTCTGGGTGTTGACCTCGACAACGTTGTACATATAGGGGTTGAGATAGTGGGTGCCGGGGTCGAGGAGGCGGCCGGTGACCCCCTTGTGGCCGTCGCCGACCATGAACGAGTTCGACTCCTCGGCGCTGAGCTGGCCGTCCAGGACGTCGCCGCCGGTGAGGTCGGTGACCACCCCCACCGAGCCCGGGGGGATGTTGATGGCGTCGAACAGGGCGACATGATAGGCGTAGGGGTTGACCCGGTATTTGCCGGGGCGGAGAATCTCCTCGATGATACCGCGCTGGTCGGCCCCGGCGATAATGCTCCCCGGCGGCAGCTCGGCGCCGTAGAGGCGGGTCATCACCCCCAGCTTGCCGGCGGGGACGTCGAGGATACGGCGGATCTTCCAGCTCCAGGTGTAGGGGTTGCGAAAGTAGCGGCCCTCGGCGAGTACTTCGAGCTGGATGCCCTTCTGGCCCTCGCTCACCGCCAGCACCTGGCCGGGGGGCGGGTCGTCGCCGGTCTTGCGGATGAGCACGGCGATCTCCCCGGCCTCGGGTTCGATGCGGCAGAAAAACCACAGAAAGACACCAAAGGCCAACGGCAGTCCACCGAGAAGCAAGGGCAACAGTGGCGGCATCGGCACCTTGGGCAGGGTGAAGCGTCGTTTGCCCGGCGTCCCGCCCGGCTCTTCTCGTCCCGTGGTCTCTTCCCGCTCCGCTTCCTCTTGCCGTTCTTCCTTCATCGCTGCACCTCGCCAGTCATGGTTATCGTTTTTCCCGCCAGGCCGCTCCCGGCTCAATAGGTCAGGCAGGAGGCGTTGAGGATGCCAATGGCGACGGACAAGGCCCCAAGAAAGATGCCACTCGACACGCGCCCGTCATGGATACTGGTGACGATATCGGCGAAGCGCTTCCAGACCACCACGAAGAGCAGCACCTGGATGGCCATGGCGACCACGCTCCACATCACGACGTCGAGCAGGCCGACGCTGTTGGCGATGACGCTGGCCACAGGCAGCACGAAGCCGATGATCGCCCCCCCCAGACTGCAGGCGGCGGCGGAGTTGCCGCCGCGGATCAGCTCCAGTTCCCGGTAGGGGGTGAGCCGGGTGTAGACGAAGAGAAAGACGGCGAACAGCACCAAAGCCGTCCCCAGATAGATGGCAAAATTGGCTATGCCGGCAACGAACCCACCACTCATGGCAACCTCCTGCACTTGTCAGTTATTGTACGTTTCTCGATAGCTCCCGGAGCGCCCCTGCGGCGGTGCCGTCACTCTCCCGTCGCCGCACCCTCGTCCGCGAAGGGCACGAAATAGTGGGGCACGAACATCGAGGTGTTCTTGGTTATCTCCGTATGGTCTTCGCGAATCCCCAGCCCTGCCGGCTCCTCGCCGACTATCCACGAGCCGATCAGCGTATGGCAGTCGCCATGGCGCGGCAAGGGGTGATAGTGCTGGTACACCATGCCACCCCCGCCGTAGCTGCCGGGGCTTTCCGCCACCACCCGCCCCTTTTCAATGATTCGTACATTGGCCCCCTCCCGAGAGAACAGCGGCTTCTCCACATAGCTGTGCAGGTCGCGCGGCCCGTCGGCATAGGCGGGCAGGAGGTTGTCATGGCCGGGATAGAGCTCCCAGAGGAGCGGCAGCAGTCCCTTGTTGGAGAGCAGCAGCTTCCACGGCGGCTCGTAGAGGCGCGGCCCATGCCCGGCGAGGAGATGGGCGCCGAACTCGTCGGCGAGCAGCCACTCCAGGGGATAGAGCTTGAACAGGGCGGCCATCGGACGGCCCTCCTCGTCAACGAACACCCTGTCGCGGGCCTCGAAGCCGATGCGGTCGATGGAGAGGAACTCGGTGGCAAACCCCGCCTGCACGGCCAGGTCACGCAGATACTCGACGGTGACCAGATCCTCGCTGTGGTCGGCGACGGCGGTAAAGTGGAAGGGCTCGCCGCCATGCAGCCCATGCAGCCAGCGCAGACGCTGCAGGAGCTTTTCATGGATGGAGTTGAATTGATCCATGCGCGGCATGGCCTCCTCCAGCCACAGCCACTGGGCGATGGACGACTCGTAGAGCGAGGTCGGCGTATCGGCGTTGTACTCGAGCAGTTTCGCC
>JANJUM010000179.1 GCA_024710585.1 Desulforhopalus sp. | reverse complement strand
GTCATAACTCGCAGTGGGTCTTCAGTGAGATGATCGGTAAGGACGAATACCTTGATTATATGAGGGGGAAGTTTGAAAGGATGGCCGGATCGGGGCGCAGGCCATAGACGAAGATCGGGGAGCTGTCAGAGTACCCGTTCGGGTATTGTGTGATAATGGCTCAGGACAGCCCGGACAACCTCATCGCCACCGTTCTCGTCCGCATGCGTCTATAGACCCGGGGCCGACTTGAGGCCGCGGAAGACCACCGCCCAGGCCAAGACCACGGCGACCGCCATTACCGAAGAGAAGACAAGAAATGCTGCTTTTTGTTCAAACAAAGGGAGCCACCTCAATGAGTGCCGCTACGGGTTGCTCTTGCCGGCTGAAGCCATCTGGCAAGAGAAATAAGAACAATTCCCAAACGTAGCTTGTCCTTCGTCTGCCGGTGTCATATTCTCTTATCATACTCACGCGATGGAGAATATGTCATGAAGACCATGAATTTGAAAGCCTCTTCGGAATGCAGGCTCGATGAACACAAAATTATAGCGGAACCATTTTTCCTGCCTCGTGCCAACGAGATCGAAATTGGCCTTGCGGCGAGCGAAAACCTGTTCCCACTGCTCCTGAAAGGTCCTACCGGCTGCGGCAAAACCCGGTTCATGCAATACCTCGCCTGGCGATTGCAGCGGCCCCTGATCACTGTCTCCTGCCACGACGACCTTTCGGCGGCCGATCTCGTCGGACGCTATCTTGTCAAGGGCTGCGAGGCCATCTGGCAGGATGGCCCGCTCACCCTTGCGGTCAAAGCCGGAGCGATATGTTATCTCGACGAGATCGTTGAGGCACGGAAGGACACCACCGTCATCATCCATCCGTTGACCGACGATCGCCGGGAACTTCCCATCGAAAAACTCGGCGTACTCTACAGCGCTCCGCCAGAGTTTATGTTGGCCGTATCCTACAACCCTGGCTACCAGAGCGTCCTCAAAGACCTCAAACCCTCGACAAGGCAACGTTTCGTCTCTCTCAACTTCGATTATCCTGAGGCAAAGCTGGAGCAGGAAATCGTCGTGCGGGAATGCGGCATCGACGGGGAGCTTGCGTACCAGTTGGTGAAACTCGCCACCATGACCCGAGGCCTCAAGGAGTCTGGACTGGCAGAGGGGGCGTCCACCCGGCTGGTTATCCAGACCGCCCGGCTGATCCGGTCAGGAATCGATGAGGTGAACGCCTGCCGGGTCGGGATGATCGAGAGCCTGACCGACGACCCCGAACTCCTCAAGGCGCTGGACGAAATGATTCTTTCCATCTTTTGAAATGATCGGCCTTGCAGAACAAAAAGCGCAATTTTATGCCAGCATCCTTCCTGCCCAGCCCAACGAATGGGAAGTTGACGAAGTATTTGACCAGCTCGCCGCCCTGCCGGGAGAATCACGGGAAGTTCTGCTGAGCCAGGTGGCAACCATCTGGCCGGTCAGTCACAGCCTCTGTTTTGCCTATCTGCGTGAAGGGGTTTCTGCCCTCCGGGCTTTTTCCGTTGAGCTGGTGCCGGAATGGGTCCGGCAGGTACTTGCGGTCTATGAAAAAAAGGGCCTGGCCGGTGCGCGAACGTTCATGGCCGATATCGACAAACACTTTCTCGGACCGATGCGGGGCGAGGCCGGGGTCGGCCTGGCGGAGGTGTCTTCAATTTTGATGCCGTATATCCGTGGCATTTCCGGCCGGCACCTGCATCTCGACAGCGCCATCGCCCCCGGTACCGATACCACCACAATTTACCTGCCCGATTTTCTCGACCAGTTCCCGCAAAGGGACAAAAATATCCTGCTCTTCAAGGTGCTGGCGTCATTGCAGTGGGGCCAGATCGCCTCCGGCATCTACCAGGAGGTCGCCGCCGAAGTTCCAGGCGGCCAAAGCGATGACCCTCTGCGGGGCTATCCAGACCGAAAGTTGGCAAACGATCTTCTTGCCGCGTTACAATTTCGCAGGGTTTACGCCTTTCTGGCGGTTGAACTTCCGGGATTGGTCCGGCAAGGAAGTACCCTCTGCACTCAGCTCATCGAACAAATAGTTCCGCAGGATGCCAAGGAACGATGCCAGGCCTTGCAAGCATTCCTGCAGCAGCCGGTTTCCTGTCGGATAACGTCGAAGAGTTTGATGACACACAGTTGGCAGAGCAAGAGCCTTGATCTTCTTCCCGAGATCTATGCGAATTTTTCCACACTTGCCGGCTCATACCATCTCGGACCCGCGGCCCTGCTGCTCGGGGAGCTGAATTTTTCAAGAGCCGGGAGAACCATTAGCTTGCGACGACAAGAGGAAAAACAGCAATTCGTGGCAATGCTCGCGGCCTTTCTCGGAGACAAACGGCAGCCTGCCGCTGCCAGCGGCCAGACCCCGGAGGCAACGACCTCAATCACCGATGTGCTCGCTCTTTTGCAGCAGGTAGCGGCCCCGACCGATGAAGCCAGGGCCCGGGATCAGATTGTGTTCGACAATGAAGGCACGCCAATCCCCGAGGCCTTGTTGGCACTGACCAGGAATATCATCAATGATTTTGGAAGGGTGCCGCAGGCTTACGGGCAGGCAGCCGCCGGCCTTGCTGGCGGAGGCATGCACAAGGGCAACCAGGCCATCGCCGAGACGGCATCGACGGCACTGGCACTGGCAACGGAGCAAGTCTTTCGCTACGACGAATGGGATTACCGGAGAGGGGGCTATCGCAGTGACTGGTGTAACCTTGAGGAGAAATCGCTTTCTCCGGTGCGCTCCGGTTTTGTGGCGGCGACCCTCACGAAGTACGGCGTGCTGCTCAAAAAAATGCGCCGGCAATTCGAGATGTTGCGCACAACTGACCGTATCGTCCGCCGCCAGAGGGAAGGCGATGACATCGACCTCGACGCCCTGATCGAGGCCCTGGGAGATTACCAGGCAGGCTTCATCCCCTCCGACCGCCTTTTTACCCGTCTCTTACGCGATTCGCGCAGTATCACCACCATGTTTCTGGTCGATATGTCCAGTTCCACGGAAGGCTGGATCGGCGTGGCGCTGAAGGAGGCCCTGGTCTTGTTGGCCGAGGCCCTGGAAACCGCCGGGGATCAATTTGGAATCTATGGATTTTCCGGAATGAGACGATCGCGGAGCCAACTTTTTCACATCAAGCACCCCGAGGAGCCGTATGGCACCGTCGTCCAGAGGCGGATCGCCGCAATCGCTCCCCGAGACTACACCCGCATGGGACCGCCTATCCGCCATCTGACCAAAAAGCTGCTTGAATCTCAGAGCAAGATCCGGCTGCTCGTGGTCATTTCCGATGGCAAACCAGAGGATTACGACGACTACAAAGGCCAGTACGCCATCGAAGATACCAGAAAGGCGTTGCTGGAGGCGAAAGGCGTGGGAGTACATTCTTTCTGTATTACCATCGACAAATCGGCCCATGAATATCTGGCCCATATGTTTGGGGCCAGAAACTATATTTTTGTAAACAACATAAATGCCTTGCCGTTAAAGATGGTCCAAATGTACCGCCTGCTCACCAGTTAAGGGAAAAAATGGCAAGTGCAGGCAAATCAGCCGCTCCCCAGGCCATATGCGGAAATCTGGCGAATTGGCAGATGTCCATTGTCGGTGGCTCCTTAGTGTGGGTTCTGCCCTTACGCGAAGCCTCCCTTCGCTCACTTAGCCAGCAGAGAGATGGAGAAAGTGTCGGGCGGTAGCTGAACATTTTTTCCGTGATGACCTTCTGGTGGCTTACGTACCTGAGCGGCATCAAATCTGTCGCAACTTCATCGCGTTTTGAGTTACATGCCGCATAGCAGATGTTATATTGTCGGGCAGTTCTGAATGGCCTCGTGCGCCCGGTGGTTGCGGGTGTGCAAAAACCCAGATGATGAATCTGCCTTTGGAGGCTGAGCGATGAACAGACAACGTGCCCTTGACCTGCTGAGCCGCAGCAAGCCGGAGTTGCAGGCCCCGGACGGTCGAATGCCGGAAGGCATAGTGCTGCGCCTCAACAAGAAGACCATCAGCGTCGCCACCGGCGACGGCCACCAGTGGAACGTCGCACCCTGCCTGTTGCGCCTCGTCTCATCAGCGGGAGATGTCCAATGGTCATGATCCGCCAACCCGAAAATTTCCCGGCCACAGTCAAGGAGGTGCGGCGGCGGCTGGCGCTCTCCCAGGAGGAACTGGCCCACGCCCTCGGGGTGAGCTTCGCCACGGTCAATCGCTGGGAGAACGGCAAGACCATTCCGTCGAAGTTGGCGCAGCGGCAGTTTATCGTTTTTTGTGAAACAAACGGGATCAATCCGGGCCTGCCAGAAGCGGTGGGCAAACCATGAGCTACAACGAACAGGAAGCCTTTATCTTGCTGATCGATCCCGTCTTGCGGGACAAAGGCTGCAACGATCACCGCCGGGCCAGGATGGAAGCCCCTGCCCCGGTGGTCTCCGAGGCACTGACCAGGCTGGCAAAGCTGTTGGCTACAGAGCGAGTTGGAGATGAGCGTAATTTTGCCCAGAGTCGTTGTTGGTAACCGCACAAATGCCGGGCACCGTGGGCGGCGTGGCAATACAGACAGGAGAGAGGACTTATGCTGAAACAATTGCGAATACAAAACTTCAAAGGCTGGAAGGATACCGGCACCATTCGCATGGCTCCCATCTCACTGTTTTTTGGCGCCAACAGCTCGGGAAAATCCAGCATCGGCCAGTTCCTGATGATGCTCAAGCAGACCGTGGAGTCACCGGACAGAAAGGCGGTTTTCTATCCGGGCGGCAAGAACTCGGCGGTTCAGCTTGGCTCCTATCAGGAGATGGTTTTTCACCGCATTCCGGAAAACAAGATCACCTTTGACTATCGGTGGTCATTGCCGGAAATACTGAAGTTCAAAGACCCGGTGACCGGCCAGGCCTTTTCCGGCGATAACCTCTCTTTTCATGCCGAGGTCGGTTTAGGGGATAAGGACCAGCACACCCTGGTGCTTGACCAACTGAAATACGAGTTGCTTGAAGACGATGAATCCCGGCTGTCCATCGGCATGGAGCGAAAATCGGGCGCCAAGTCCGAGTACAAAGTCGATGCGACCAATTACACGCTGAAACGTAAGCAGGGGCGGGTCTGGTATCCCGGCGCACCGGTCCGGTTTTACGGTTTTCCTGACGAGGTGGTTGCCTATCACCAGAACGCGGATTTCGTCCAAGCACTGAACCTGCGCCATGAAAAGCTCTACCGATCACTCTGTTATCTTGGCCCCCTGCGCACCAAGGCGGAGCGTCTGTATTCCTGGACCGGCATGGAGCCCGAAAGTGTCGGCTATGCGGGGGAAAATACGGTCGCGGCAATTCTTGCGGCGCGAAACCGCAAAATAAGCCTGGGTTACAAACGGCCAGCCAAACCTTTTGAGGAGATCATCGCCATCAAGCTCAAGGAAATGGGACTGATCGAGGAGTTCAAGGTCAGCCCGATATCCGAGCAACGGCAGGAGTACGAGGTCAAGGTTCGCACCAAGGGATCAAGGGACTGGGTCGATCTCCCGGACGTCGGTTTTGGCATATCGCAGGTGCTGCCGGTTCTGGTGCAGTGTTTCTACGCTCCGGCCGGATCGATCATCCTCATGGAACAGCCGGAGATCCACCTACATCCGAATGCGCAATCGGCACTGGCCGATGTGATGATCGATGTTATCAACTCCAGGGAAAATGGGACAGCCAGGGATATTCAGCTGGTTATCGAGACCCACTCGGAGCATTTCCTGCGCCGCCTGCAGCGCCGTATCGCCGAGGATGCAGTCCCGCAGGAAAAAGTATCGGCCTATTTCGCCAATATCGCCAGGACGCCCGCGACCCTGGAACCGTTGCAAATCGATATCTTCGGCAACATCCAGAACTGGCCGGAGAACTTCTTCGGCGATGAAATGGGCGACATCACCGAACAGGCCAAGGCCGCCATGAAGAAGCGGATGCAGAAAACCAAAAAGCTGGAGGCCTCCTCATGAGCCTGCCCGAGAAATGCCTGGTGGATACCAATGTGCCCAAGACGGCCAATCTCGCTACCCAGCCGGACCCAGGCTCTGACGTATCCGATGACTGCGTGCTGGCCTGCGTCGAGGCGGTCGAGCATGTCATTAAAAAGCGCGGCCTAATCATCGATGCGGGAGACGAAATTTTCGATGAATACCGGCAGCAGCTCTCCATGAAGGGGCAACCCGGTATTGGCGATGTTTTTATGAAATGGGTGAACGATCACCGCCATAATCCAGAGTATTGCGACAGAGTGACGATTACCAAAACTGGCGTCTCATACGATGAGTTTCCCACACATGGCGACCTGAAAGATTTCGACAGATCGGACCGCAAGTTTGTTGCAGCAGCCAACGCCCACATGGAGAAGCCGCCGATATTGCAGGCCACAGACAGCAAGTGGTGGGGATGGAAGGATGCCCTGGCTGAGGTTGGGATATCGGTTCAGTTTCTTTGCCCGGAATATGTCGAAGCCAAATATGCCGAGAAGATGGGAACGTGAAAGAAAATTTCTTCAAATTCCCCTCAACGCCTCATCTGGCGACAATGCCGGGGGTTGACATCAGGGGCGATAAGGTTCTGACAGAATCAGAACGAGATAATTTCCTGACCCATGAGGTAACTGTAGAAGAAAAGGTGGATGGCGCAAACCTGGGGCTCTCGTTTGATGCGTATGGGAATATCCGCGCCCAGAACAGGGGGGCTTATTTGCACCTGCCCGGCTCGGGACAGTGGAAAAAACTCGGCGAATGGTTGGCGCTCCACACCGATGCGCTGTTCGAGCATCTCTCTGGTCGGTACATTCTGTTTGGCGAGTGGTGTTATGCCCAGCATTCGATTTCCTATGACCGTCTGCCCGACTGGTTTCTCGCCTTTGATATTTATGACCGAGAGGAACGGCGCTTTCTATCCACGATGCACCGGGATCGGATACTAGCAAAGATACATATCTCCAAGGTTCCAGGTATTGCACGTGGGCGGTTTACCTATCTCGAGATTCAAGAACTCTTATCGCTATCAAAGCTGACCAATCAGCCTGCTGAAGGAATTTATCTGAGAATTGATAACGGCGACTGGCTTGAACAACGGGCCAAACTTGTCCGCCCCGAATTTATTCAGGCGGTCGAACATCACTGGTCGCGTTCCACCATGAGAACAAACAGACTCAATGCCTGGAGTGAGGACCAAGGAAAGTAATCGGTTGCTCGAGTTGAGAGGTGGCTGTCAGAACATCCCGGATAGTTCATGCCTTGGGGGCCTGAGACCGCAACTGTTAAGCAACGCTTAACGGTTCTTCAGGAGGAGAAGCGGCAGACGCATAGGAACCCAGACGAAGATTCAAATATCCTGAAAATTCGCACAACTGCCATCGGCGGCTACTACCCGACCCATATGGAGATGGGCTCGACTTGGGGGGTAAATCTTGCGACAAACTCGCGACAGGGGTTACGGCATGAAACGTATGCGCTGATGGAAAAAAGCAATGGATCGGCGGGTTTTCTCTTCTATGTCAATTCGAGGCATCACCTGCATTCGTCAACCACGCGCAGCAGGTCTAGAGCGAGATACTCGGCACGGGCGGATACCTTTATTACATCGAGGGGAAGTTCGAAAAGAAATGTCGGCTCGGGCCGCAGGCCATATGCGTAAACCGGCAGGCTGGCAGGTCACTGAGGAGAAATACATTTGACACATATTGAGCATTTAAAGTATCTTCGGGCCTGTCCGTCTTTCCGGACGGATGCATATCCTGGCTTAGCGGCAAAGGAACACTTCCATGGTTGCAGCAGCACCGTCGCATATTCTCGTCATCGACAAGCTGACGGTGCGTTTCGGGTCGGCGGCGGTTGTCGAGGACCTGTCCTTTGCCGTCACCCCCGGCCGCACCCTGGCCATCGTCGGCGAATCTGGGTCTGGCAAGTCGGTGACCGCCCTCTCCATCCTGCGCCTGGCCGACATCATGGGCGCCAGCTACCCGGCCGGCGCCATCCGCCTCTGCACCGCCCAGGGGGAGCTCGACCTGCTGCGGTTGCCCCAGAAGGCCATGCGCACTATCCGCGGCCGGGAGATCGCCATGATCTTCCAGGAGCCGATGACCTCGCTCAACCCGGTGTTTACCGTCGGCGAGCAGATCGCCGAATCCCTGATCCTCCACAAACAGCTTAACCACAAATCGGCCCTGGCGGAGAGCAAGCGCTTGCTCGACATGGTACGCCTGCCCGATGCCGGCGAACTGCTCGGCCGCTATCCGCACCAGTTGTCCGGCGGCATGCGCCAGCGGGTGATGATCGCCATGGCCCTGGCCTGCAACCCGAAGGTCCTCATCGCCGACGAACCAACCACCGCCCTCGACGTCACCATCCAGGCGCAGATCCTCACCATCATCGGCGATCTGCAAAAGGAACTGGGCATGGCGGTGATCTTCATCACCCACGACATGGGCGTCGTCGCCGAGATCGCCGACGACGTGGTGGTCATGCGCCACGGCCAGAAGGTCGAGGAAGGGCCGGTGCGACCGCTCTTCGCCAGCCCGCGCCACCCTTATACCAAGACACTGCTGGCGGCCGTGCCGAAACTCGGCAGCCTCAGCGGCCAGGATTTTCCACGGCGCCTGCCGCTGGCAATCATCGAGGACGGCCAGGCCAGGATGGTCGGCGAGGAGCGCATCCAGGACACCGCCCGCTACGACCAACCGCCGCTGCTGACAGTGCGCGACCTGGTGGTGCGCTTCAACATCAAGAAAGGGCTGTTCGGCAAGGTCAGCCACCGCGTCCACGCCGTCGAAAAGGTCAGCTTCGACATCCACCGCGGCGAGACCCTGGCCCTGGTCGGCGAATCCGGCTCCGGCAAATCGACCATCGGCCGCACCGTCCAGCAGTTGCAGGACTTCAGCTCCGGTGCCATCGCCTTCGAAGGGCGGCCGCTTGCGGCCATGGACAAGGAAGAGCGGCAGCGCCTGCGCCAACACATCCACTATATCTTTCAGGACCCCTTCGCTTCCCTCGACCCACGCCGCACCGTCGGCTATTCGGTGGCCGAGCCGATCCTCACCCATCGCCTGCTGATCGGCAAACGTGCGATCGAGGACCGGGTCGGACAACTGTTGGAACGGGTCGGCCTTGCGGCCGCCCACGCCGGCCGCTATCCCCATGAGTTCTCCGGCGGCCAGCGGCAGCGCATCTGCATCGCCCGCGCCCTGGCCTCGCAGCCGAAGCTGATCATCGCCGACGAACCCTTGTCGGCCCTGGATGTCTCGATCCAGGCGCAGATCATCAATCTCTTCATGGAACTGCAGGAGGAATTCGGCCTTTCCTACCTCTTTATCAGCCACGACATGGCAGTGGTCGAGAAGATCAGCCACCGAGTGGCGGTGCTCTACCTCGGCCAGTTCGCCGAGCTCGGCAGCCGCCGCCAGGTCTTCGAAACGCCGAGTCACCCCTACACCCGACGACTGCTCAGCGCCGTGCCGGTGCCCGACCCGACCCGGCTGCGCCAGGGCCGCCTGCTCGAGGGCGAGATCCCCAGCCCGATTCGCCCGGTCGGTCACGAGCCGAAGATTTTGTCGCACACGGAGGTCGCGGCCGGCCATATGGTGGCCGACGCGTTTTGATCGGCACCACGCCGAAGCCATAACCAATGGAGAACGCTATGCTTTTGAAAAAGGGACTGTGCACCTTGCTGACGGCGGCGGCCATGACCGGCGCGCTGCTCGCACCGCTTCCGGCGGGGGCCGGCGGCACCATGATCGTCTCCTCGCCCCAGGATCCCGGCAGCTGGGACCCGATCGACACCTTCCTGGTCAACTGGGCCTCGGTGGCCACCAACATCTACGACGGCCTGACCTATCGCGGCCCGGACACCAAGCTGGTGCCCGGCCTGGCCACCTCCTGGGAGGAACTCGACAAGGGCTTGCGCCTGCGCTTTATCCTGCGCGAGGGCGTGGTCTTTCATAACGGCGAGCCGTTCAACGCCGAGGCGGTCAAATTCACCTTCGACCGCCTGCTTGGCGAGGAGGGCAAGAAAGGCCCGCAGCGCTCCAACTACGCGGCCATCAAGAGCGTCGCAGTCATCGACGCCAAGACCGTTGATTTCCTGCTCAGCCAGCCCGACCCGGTGCTGCTCACCAAACTGGCCGGCTACGGGGCGATGATCGTGCCGCCCAAATACGTCACCGAGAAGGGCGACGATTACTTCAACGCCCACCCGGTCGGCACCGGCCCCTTCCAGTTCGTCTCCTACGAACCCAAGGTCGGCATCAAGCTCGAGGCCTTCGCCAAACACTGGGGCGGGGCACCCAAGCTCGACAAGCTCGAGTACCGCTTCATCAGCGAGCCGTCGACCGCCGTCGCCGAACTCCAGGCCGGCCGCGTCGACCTGGTGATTCCCCCGACCATCCCCATCGCCATGATCCCGACCCTGCAGAAGGACGCCAACACCGCCATCGCCACCTGCGCCAGCCCGACCGTCTGCGCCTTGCGCTTCAACACCGGCAAGGGCATCACCGCCGACGAGAAGGTGCGCACGGCGATGATCCTCGGCGTCGACCGCGAGGCCATCATCAAGACAGTGCTCGCCGGCCAGGCCGAACCGATCGCCAGCTTCCAGGGCAAACTCTCCTTTGGCAACGACCCGAAGATGAAGCCACTGCCCTTCGACCCGCAGAAGGCCAAGCAGCTCCTGAAAGAGGCCGGAGTCGCCCCCGGCACCGCCGTGCAGATCGACGTCCGCGGCAACGACGCCACATTCAACGAGGTCGCCCAGGCAGTCGCCGGCTATCTCCAGGGCATCGGCCTCAACGCCACCATCAAGCCCTACGAGACCAACGTCCTGCTCAACGACATCATCCCGGCCGGCAAGACCGGCGAGATGTTCCAGCAGCTGTGGGGCGGCTGGACGCTCGACTACGACAACACCGCCTACCTCATGTACCATAGCGGCGAGAAATGGAACCCCTACGACAAGGACAAGGAGCTCGACGCCCTGCTCGAGTCGCAGCGCAGCATCACCGACCGCGTCGAGCGCGAAAAGATCCTCCAGTCGATCGCCCAGTACACCGCCAAGCGGGCCCTGGAGATGCCGCTCTACAACATCAACGCCATCTTCGGCGTCAGCAAGCGGCTCAAGAACTTCACTCCGGTGCCGGACAGCCGCCTGCGGTTGACCGAGGTGACCGTCGAGTAAGCCGATCAACCGGCGGGGCGAAGGCAGCCAGCCGACGCCCCGTCACCGAACCCACCCAAGGAAACGAGCATGGCCGGATTCATCCTGCGCCGCATCTTTCAGGCGATCTTCGTCATCCTCGCCGTCACCCTGGTGGTGTCGTTCGCCATCCGTCTGACCGGCGACCCGGCATTGATGTTGACCCAGGGCGCCGGCAGCGTCACCGAAGAGGATCTCGCCCGCATCCGCGAGGCCCTCGGCCTCAACCAGCCTTTCCTGGTGCAGTACGGCCAGTTCATGCTCGGCCTGCTGCGCCTCGATTTCGGTCGCAGTTTTCTCGGCGGCACGCCGGTCGCGCAGCTCATCGCCACCGCGCTGCCGGCCACCCTGCTGCTCGCCTTCGCCTCGATGATGGTGTCGATTGCCCTCTCCATTCCCTTGGGAATCAAGGCCGCCATCAGCAAGGGGCGCTGGGCCGACCAGACCATCCGCATCCTGTCGCTGGTCGGCCTGTCCTTTCCCAACTTCTGGCTGGCGATCATGCTGGTGCTGCTCTTCTCCATCACCCTGCGCTGGCTGCCGCCGAGCGGCATGGACGGCTTCGCCTCGTTCATCATGCCGGCGGTGACCATCGGCATCATCCTCACCGCCCTCAACGTGCGCATCGTCCGCGCCGCCATGCTCGAGACCCTGCAGCAACAATACATCATGGTGGCGCGGGCCAAGGGCCTGAGCGAGACGGCGGTCCTTTACAAGCATGCCCTGCGCAACTGCGCCATCCCCCTGATCACCTATTTCGGCCTGCAGTTCGGCGGCCTGCTGGGAGGCATCGTCGTGGTCGAGCGGGTCTTCAACTGGCCGGGCCTCGGCACCCTGGCCCTGGATGCGGTCGCCGGCCGCGACTACCCGGTGCTGCAGGCGGTCATCACCGTTTTGAGCCTGCTCATTATCGGCGTCAACCTGGCCATCGACATCGCCTACGGAATAATCGACCCGCGCATCCGCCTGGAGGCCAAGGAGTGACCCGATGAGCCTCTCGTTTGCACGCCTCAAGAGCCTCGAATTCCTGCTCGGTAGCCTGCTCACCGGCACCATCTGCCTCCTGGTGCTCTTTTCCGGCCTGCTCTTTCCTGGCGCCGACGCCATTGATCTCACCGCCCGGCTGTTGCCGCCCTTCGCCACGTTCGGCCATCCCTTCGGCACCGACCCCCTGGGCCGCGACGTGCTGGCGCGGGTCGTTGCCGGCGGCAAGATCTCGCTGCAGGTCGGCATGCTCTCGGTGGCCGGGGCGGTCGTGGTCGGCGTCGTCATGGGGCTCATCTCCGGCTACTATCGCGG
The DNA here is from genome assembly GCA_024710585.1 of Desulforhopalus sp. Taxonomy (GTDB): domain Bacteria; phylum Desulfobacterota; class Desulfobulbia; order Desulfobulbales; family Desulfocapsaceae; genus Desulforhopalus_A. The sequence goes on along the minus strand of JANJUM010000179.1, from coordinate 30,360 downwards.
TTTCTGGGACATGCTGGTGATGCGTTTTGCCGACGTGCAGCTGGCCCTGCCCTTCATTCTGCTGGCCATCACCTTTATCGCCATCGTCGGCGGCGGCCTGCGCAACATGATACTGCTGCTCATCGTCTCGCAATGGGTGCAATACGCCCGCCTGGTGCGCGGCTCGGTGCTGTCTCTGCGCGACCGCGAGTTCATCCAATCGGCCCAGGCGATCGGCGTGCGCGACGGCAATATCCTCTTCCGCCACCTCCTGCCCAATTTGATTGGCCCGGTGGTGGTTTTGATGACCCTCAACGTCGCCAACAACATCCTCCTCGAAAGCAGCCTGACCTTCCTCGGCCTCGGCGTCGACCCACTCATTCCCAGCTGGGGGGGCATGCTCGCCGATGGCCGCACCTATCTGCAGAACGCCTGGTGGGTCAGCGTCTTTCCCGGCCTGGCGATTCTCTTGACCGTGCTCGGCCTCAACCTTCTCGGAGACTGGCTGCGCGACAGCCTCGACCCCACCGGCAGGACCTCGCGATGACACTCATTTCCGACAAACGCTACGCCCGCACCCTGGATACCCTGGTCGATCGTTTGCTGACCCTTGGCGATGGCACCCGAGAGGTCGAGGCCTGGCTCTTCGACGACCTCGACGACCGCCGGCGGGCCGAGGGCCTGTTGGCGGCGGCCGGCATCAGAGCACGGCTGCGCTCCGCCTATAAGCCGCTGGTGCATTTCTTCCTGGAAGAGCTCGAAGGCGAACTGCAGGACGTCGTCGCCGTCAGCGTCGGCTATCCCGTAGTCGCCGAGGCGATACAGGATCGCTTCCTTTTGGAGTGCTATCCGCTGGCAGGCCTCTTTCCGGGGCTGCGCTTTTCCTTCGCGGGCCGACGGCAGGAGGTGCCGATCTATCAGGTCACACTGACCGGCGCCAGCGGCCAGCAACGCCTGCACCAGGTGTTTGCCCCCAATGGCCAGCACCTCGACCAGGTCGATGAAACTCATTTTTCCCCGACCGGCTGGCTCAAACGCATTGGCCAGGACGGCAGTCTCCTCGAGAACGGACCGCTGGTTACCGACTATCAACAGCTCTTCACCGATACCATCGCCATCATCGACGCCCAGCCCTGGCGACAGAGCCAACCCTTCTTCGATGAACTCAACATCGCCGTCACCCTGCCCGGCGGCGAGCTGCCGCTGTCTTACGGCCTGGAAACGATCAGCCGCCACGAGGCTCTGCACGAAGACCTCTACTTCTCCCTGCTCGAGCTGTTCCAGCGTCGGGCCGGTCGGCCCTTGGGCGATCGCGGCCTGCAACCCGGCCAAATCGTCCCCGAGGTGCGAAGCGGCGACGGCCCGCCCCGGGTGATCATCGCCACTCGATCCTTATCTGCGGAGGATATCGCCGGGCCACATCAAGACCTGGAGACGGCCACAGCACCACTCGCCCCCGAGCAGATCACGGCGGAACTGGCAAAGGTCGGCGGCAAAGCATTTTCGGCTGCTTCCCGTGCCGGCCGCCTCATTCTCGCCACTTACCGTCAGGGCACCGATTTCCCGGTGATGATCAGTGGCGGCCAGCACGCCAACGAGACCAGCGGCGTAGTCGGGGCCCTGCGGGCCGCCAAAATCCTGGCATCGCGGCCGCAGGCCCATTTTACAGTCGCTCCCCTGGAAAACCCCGACGGCTATGCCCTGCACCGGCGCCTCATTCGCGACAACCCCAGCCACATGCATCACGCAGCCCGCTACACCGCCCTCGGCGACGACCTCGGCCACCGCCGGGGCGACCTGCACGAGGCCGCCATCCGCAGCCAGGCGCGGCAGTTGTCGGGCGCCCAACTCCACCTCAACCTGCACGGCTACCCGAGCCACGAGTGGACCAGGCCGCTGTCCGGCTATCTGCCGCGCGGCTTCGCCATGTGGACCCTGCCCAAGGGTTTCTTCCTCATCCTCCGCCACCACCTGGCCTGGCAGGAGAGGGGCGAACGCTTCCTCGACCAACTGACGCGAAGACTGGCGGAACTGCCGGGCCTGGTGGACTTCAACGCCCGCCAGCTCGAGATCTCCGGCCGCCACGGCGGCGGCGCCGCTTGGCGTCTCTTGCACGGCTTTCCCTGTCTGCTCGAACCCGGCGACGAGGGCCCGGTTCCCCTGGAGCTGATCAGCGAATACCCCGACGAAACCTGCTACGACCACCATTTCGTCGCCGCCCACGACGCCCAGACGGCGACGGTGCTGGCCGCCTACGAGATCTTTCAGCAGCTGATGGCCGACGAAAACGGCTGATGAGCCCAGGAGGAGGCGCCAAGGACGGGTGCTGCGTCCGACAGCCGCTCGGCCTCGAGGCCCACGATCAGATCTGTCGCGGCATCATCACCCCGAAGTCTCAAAAACAGTGTCTCAGGGAAGTGGCCCCGACAGGTCTGATGCCCGAGGGGACAGGGCATGGCCGAGGCTTGGCTGTCAGATGCTTTCCGGCATGTTCAACAGAAACCGCCAGGCGGGCACCACGTCAATCTTTCCTGCATCGACCTGTATCTGCTCTTCCTCGTTCCGCGTCACGATAATGCCTTGCGACAGTTTTAGTTCGGTCATGGCTTCGGCAAGCGCGACAATTTCCCTCTTGCGGGTTTTCTGGTCGGCCATCGATTCACAAACCTGAACGAGCATGCGGGACGGGCCTTGTCCTCCGGCGATGAAATCAACCTCGCGGCCCGCCTTGGTCTTGTAGTAAAATATATCGGACATGACGCGACGCAGCGCAATGAACACCAGGTTCTCCAGAAGATGCCCCGAGTTGACCAGAATGCCGGAGCTGATCGACGTCACCAGCGTGTGATCGATACAGTAAATCTTTTTTGGATTGGTATTGGCCCGGGCCAGCGAGGGGTCAAAGATGCGCACCGTGAACAGAACGTAGGCGTCCTCGAACCATTCGAGATAATCTGAGACAGCGGATTTCGGCGCCTTGTGCCCCAGCGATTTCAGATAGCCGGTCAGGTTGTTGATGGAATAGAGGGAACCCGTATTATCTACCAGCCAATGCGCCAGGTCCGTGACCGCCTTGGGGTGAGAGATGTCATGGCGTTCAACAAGGTCCCGGAACAGCATTGCGTTGAAATACTCCTGGTGGGTCTTGATTCGCAGCATCCGGTCAAGGCCAGCAACCTCGGGGAAGCCGCCGGTTTCCCAGTACTCTTCGAATGCCTTTTGGACAGTCAGACGTTTTTTGGTCGAGAGCGGACCGTCGCTCTCGATCCCCTTGTAGTCGAGAAACTCCCGGAATGAAAACGGAAACATTTCCCAGGAGAGTGCCCGACCGCGCATCTGGGTCGCGATCTCTCGAGAAAGCATCTGAGCCGACGACCCGGTCATGTACACCTCGCACTTTTCCATGCGCATCAAACGATCAACGAAGGGCTCCCAGCCAGGTACGACCTGAATCTCATCGAAAAAGCAATACACCTTCTCCGCACCCTTTTTTTCCGGATAGAGCAAAAAGTACGCTTCCAGGATCACACCCAGGTTGTCGTGTTGCAGGCTGCGCAGACGATCATCGAAAAAGTTCAGATAAAGGATGTTCTGCCTGGAAACGCCTGAATCCTGCAGCTTCTTCATGAGTTGGAACATGAAAGTCGATTTGCCGCTGCGGCGCGCCCCGATGCAAACCGTAGCTTTCCCCGGCACTGTTGAGACAGCAACCCGCCTGGGCACACCCGTCGGAAGGTCAATCTCCTGAAGATCGAGGAGTATTTCTTTGAGCATGTCAATCATCGCGGAACCCTCCGGCTATCAATTCTTCCAGTCAACAGAGATACTGGAAATATTTGTTGCCAGTTTTCGGATTAAACGGCAAGGAAGATTTCTGGTTTCGACTTTGAGCGCCCAATATCAAGTTGTCGGGTAAAAATGGGCTCCGCAAGAGAAGTCGCGGGACTAATCAACCGAAATAACAACAAATGTTTCAATGAAGGCAAGAATCAGGCCTTCTTCATGCGGATATCGGTGATCCCCGGAGAAGATAATGGTAGATAATGAAAGAGAGTTCGAAGCCCTGCGGGCGTACGCCAAGACGATGAATACCCTGCAAACCGACTCCGTCGAACCTTTTCTTGCTGACGATCTACGCAACAATTCAGGGTGAACATCGTCTGCCCAATTGCCGACCTTTGCCGCCATAGCCCCGAAAAAGGAATTCACAGCCATGCCCAGCATCGAATCGCGCCCGACGGAAGAGGAACTGGAGCGGCTTTTCGATGAAGCATGCCTGGCCCAGTCCGAGGGGCACCTCGCCGAAGCCGAACAGAAGTACTTTCTGCTGCTTGGCTACTTCCCCCATGCCGCCGTGCTGCACTACAATCTTGGCCTGGTCTATTACCGGGAGAAGAATTTCTCCGCCGCCCGCGACGAATTTGCCACGGCGCTGCGCAACCGCCCCGAAGACAGCGACACCCTGTTCAACCTCGCCCTCTGCCAGAAAAAGTGCGGGGACAACGACGCCGCCATCGCCACCTACCTGGACCTGATGCACATCACCCCAGACAGCACCGACTGCTGCTACAATCTCGCCGGCTGCTATCGCGATGCCTTCGACGATGAGCGGGCGATTTCCTGGTACCAGCAAGCACTGGCGCTTGACGCCAGCTATCTGCCGGCGCTCGGCAATCTCGCCTATATGCATCATCGCCATGGCGACCTGCGCCAGGCGGAAGGCTGCTATCGACGGCTGCTCGCCTTGCGGCCGGATGATGAATCGGCACAGTACATGCTCGATTCCCTCCTTGGCTCGTCGCGCAGCGAGACCCCCGACGCCTATGTGGAAAGCTTTTTTGACGACTATGCTGCAGGGTTCGAGAAAAGCCTGGTGGATGGCCTGGGATACGATAACCCGTGCCAGCTCCAGGCATGTTTTGCCACCTGCTGCCGGGCGCGGCAACTCAGCGGGCATTATGCCCAGGGCCTCGACCTCGGCTGCGGCACGGGCCTGGGTGGCGTTGCCTTCAAGGAGAGCGTCGGCATCCTGCACGGCGTCGACCTGTCGGCCAACATGCTTGTGCAGGCCGCGGGCAAAAACTGCTACGCCGCCCTCCATCAGGACAGCATCGCCCATTACCTTCTCACCACCGCCGAAACCTACGATCTCTTCCTCGCTACCGATGTGTTCATTTACGTTGGCGCGCTGGAGACTATTTTTTCCGCCCTGCGGGCCATCGCCCGGCCGCAGGCACTGTTCTGCTTCTCCACCGAAGCTCTCGCGACGCAAGGCTATCAACTGCAGAGCACCGGCCGCTTCGCCTATTCACGGGAGTACATCGACCACACCGCGGCGGCAACCGGCTGGAAAGTCCTTGCCACCGAGGCCACCAGCGTGCGGAAGGAAAACGACCGCTGGCTGGCCGGCGACCTGTGGATTCTCCAATTGGCTGAATGAATTGAGGACTGTGCGATGAAAGAACCCGAATCCTTTGCGGACGTGTGCGAATTGGTGAAAGCATTCTGCGAGGCCCGCGACTGGGACCAGTTTCATGGCCCCAAGGATCTGGCCATCGGCGTCATCACCGAGGCTGCGGAACTGCTCGAACACTTCCGCTTCCAGTCGGACGAGCAGTCGGTGGAGTTGCTCAACGACCCGCAGACCAGGGAGGAGATCGAGGACGAGATCGCCGATGTCCTCTTCTTCCTGGTGCGGTTTTCGCAAAGGTTCCAGGTGGATTTGCCCAAGATCCTGCTCAGGAAACTCGGCAAGAGCGAGCGGAAATACCCCGTGGAAAAGTCCAAAGGCAGGAGCACCAAGTACACCAAGCTGTAGAACGGCAGCGCCTCAGTAACCTTATTCCAGCACCCCTTCAGCGAGAAATCTCATGACCACGCGACACCTTCCGCAAGAATTCTGCAATCCCCCGCTCGGCTTCGGCTGCTGGGGCATGTCCGACGCCTATGGCCCTGCGGACGACAAGCAATCCCTCGCCACCATCGAGGCGGCTCTGGCGGCCGGCCTGCGCCACTTCGACACCGCCGACGTCTATGGCGAGGGCCATAACGAAACCTTGCTGGGCAAGGCTCTCGCCGGTCGTCGACAAGAGGTCTTCATCGCCACCAAGTTTGGCTTCGTCGGCGACGAGCATGGCCAGGTGTCCATCGATGGCCGTCCGGAGCGGGTCAAGGCAGCCTGCGAGGCCAGCCTGCGCCGGCTCGGCACCGAGGTCATCGACCTCTATTACCTCCATCGGCGCGACGAGAAGGTGCCCATCGAGGAAACCGTCGGCGCCATGGCAGATCTCGTTCACCAAGGGAAGGTCAGGTATCTCGGCCTTTCCGAAGTGTCGGCGGCGACCCTGCGCCGGGCCGCGGCAGTCCACCCCATCGCCGCCCTGCAGTCGGAATACAGCCTGTTCACCAGGACGCCGGAATCCTCGGTGCTCCCCGCCTGCCGCGAGCTCGGCACGGTGCTGGTGGCCTTCTCCCCTCTTGGCCGCGGCCTGCTGACCGGCAAGATCAGGTCCCGCGCCGAGCTTGCCGAGGGCGACTACCGCCGCGCCATGCCCCGCTTCGCCGAGGGCAATCTCGAGAAGAACCTCCTTGTGGTGGAAGCCCTCGAAAATATCGCCGCGGCGAAAAAGGCCACCCCGGCGCAAATCGCCCTTGCCTGGCTGCTCGCCCAGGGCATGGATATTCTTCCCATTCCCGGGATGAAACGGCAAACCCACCTCGAAGACAACCTCGGCGCGCTGCGCATTGCGCTCAGCGCCGCGGAGCTCGTCCAGTTGGCCACCATCAGCGAGGCCGTCGAGGGCGAACGCCACAACCCCCATAACCTCAAGTTCATCGAGGATGTCTGAACGCCGGCCGCCGCCACTGGCCGAGAGAGCGCGCCGCCACTTGCGCAAACGATAGAGGACCGCGCCGAGCGGCAAATCGGCGCGCTTTTTTACGTTGCTGAGGCAAGGATTCAACGGTGTTGCTGACGCAAACCTGGACATGCAGCGTCATCCTCGCTCGCTAGAGGAGCGTAAGTGTCGTGACCCCGCCCTGTGCCACCTGCCCCAAGGCGGAAGAAATCGGCGGCGCCTTCCACCCAGTGTCCATAACAGGACTCGTCTAACGCTTTGCATCCTATCTTTTTATATCATCTCACCAAGACACGAAAATCTCCTCTTTGTATCTGTATTTCATAATAAATTTATTACCGGTCAATTCTTTTACAAAAGGGAATTATCAGCGAGGAAATCCCAGCCAAACACCTCGCAACATTCTCCATAGCCAAAATCGTGGGAATATTCTCCCCTGGTTTCTATCCCCATCTTTTCTCAAAAAAATCGTCTGGCCTGAAAATCCTTTTCAAAACATGGATAAACGGGGCCCACAACCGCCCAACTCAGTCCCCCAAAAAAGGGAGAAATTTGTCCAATTCACCTCCCGCCACGACGGTCGCCTTTTACGCACAAGCGCCGGCTTTTCCGAGTATATGCTTGCAAGTTGAGATTCGGCTTGGTACGGTTGCCAGTACCGATTTGCCAGCAGAAAAACATATCCGTCGCATATCCCCAGAAGGGGTCGAACAACACCGTGTATGCCTGCGACAACTCCATATCATTGCGCCAATGAGAAATAACCTCATCCATGGCAGCGACTTGAACACAATGGTTACTTCCACTGAGCGACCGACCATGGCAACCACACCCCAAGCCTCGACCACTGGTGGAACGTTTTTTGTCAAAAGGCCTCGTCGGCACTTTTTTTTTCCTGCCCTGTCCTCCCGTCCCCTTTTTCCGTTTTTTTGTTCGATAGTGGCATTCTTTTTATCCATCCGCGACAAGAAGATTCCTTTTCGTCGTCATCGTTGGCGAGCCGTAAAACCGTATATTTCCACCGGCTTGACCGGGCACCTCCAATTCTCCTAACCCACGCCCGACAATGCTCGATTGCCACCCCTTTCCCTCACCTGTCAAGCCCACGGCAAATCCTGCATTTTTCTTAAGAGACTTTCGCCCTGAGGATTACAGGGGATATTGGCCCAAGTGGTCGGCAAACGCCCTGTATCGTCGAACATTCTCTGCCAATACACTTGCAGCGCCCCCCTTCTCGCAGTGGTGCGCCGTCCCGCTCAGCATCCGTCAGGACAGGTCCTGCCAACTCCCGATGCCGTCAACGAGCCTGGGCTGCAGTCACCGGCGCGGCCGTGATGCAACGAAACGTCTACCGAGAGACGCCTATGAGTAGTCGAAGCAACGAGTTGTTCGAGGATATCAAAAAGTCGGGGAATCTCCCTTCCTTGCCGGAGATCCTGGTAAAGCTCCTCGAGGCCTGCGAGGCCCCCGAGACCTCGCTGCCCGATATCGCCTCGATCATCAGCAAGGACCCGGCGCTGAGCTTCAAAGTCCTGCAGCTGGTCAACTCGGCCTATTACGGCCTGCAGCGCAACTTCATCAGCATCAGGGACGCCGTCGTCTACCTCGGCATCAACAGCATCAAGAATCTCGCCGTCACCACCTGCATCCACCAGGTCTTCAACAAGAAACGCTATACCTCCGTCAAAGGCTTCAGGATCAACACCTTCTGGTATAAGTCCCTGCTCTGCGCGACCCTCGCCAGGCGCATCGCCAAGCGGGTCGGCTACGCCAATCTCGAGGAAGCCTACCTCGCTGGCCTGCTCTACGACATCGGCCGCCTGGTGCTCGTCGCCACCTACCCCGAGAAACACAAGCTCTTTCTCTTCGAGATCGAAGACGTCCCCAACGAACTCTGGGCGGAAGAACAGATCATCGGCACCACCCACTGCGAGATCGGGGCCCTGCTGGTGGAAACCTGGAAGCTCAACTCACTGGTCGCCGAGGCCATACGCTTCCACCACGCGCCGCTGGAAAAGGTCGAGGAGTCCTTCCCCCTCGTCAAGATCGTCTACCTCGCCACCATGATGCAGGAGAAGCTGACCCAATCCGATAAATGCCTCGACACGGCATCACAACTCTTCGACATGGATCAGGCCTGCCTCGACTCCATCTGCAGCGGCGCCTGCGAAGAGGTGGAGAGCATCGCCAAGGACCTGGGTATCAAGATCGAACCGCCACCCATCAAACAGGTGGAAAACTACCAGCCCTGCCTTGCCACCCTCCCCGCCGCCTCCGGCGAGGAAGGCGGCGACGAGGAGGACGCCCTCGCCAGCGGCGTCGAGAAGCCGCGCCGCGACCCGGAGAAGGCACTCTCCTCCCATGTCAAGAACCTGGCCCTGCTCTCCGGATTTCTCGAGGAGCTGTTCTCCGCCAAGGAGGCCATAGAGCTCATCGAGGTCTTCGAGACTTCGGCCTACAACCTCTTCCACATCGACAAGGTCCTCTTCTTCCTCGTCGAGAAAGAGGGCACGATCCTCAAGGGCTGGACCTCGGGCACCAACAAACTCAAGGATTCCAGCGCGGGGCTGCTCCTCCCTCTGCAGCGCAGCTCGAGCAGCGTGGCCCAGGTTTTCCGGAATTCGCTGCCCACCTACCTGACGCTCGACCAGGCTTCCGACAACCCCGCCGACCGGCAGCTGCTGGCGCTGTTCGCCACCGCCAGCGTCCTGCTCCTGCCCATTCGCGCCCACGAACGTACCCTCGGCGTCGTCGTCCTCGGCATGCCGGAAGAGCAGCCGCGGCTGCCGGGGGAAGACCTCCACCTGCTCAACATCATCGCCCGACAGGTCGGACTCAGCCTCTGCCTCGAGTTCACCCAGAAGGAGAAGGCGGCGGAGATCGAGAGGGAGAAGAAGGCGGCCATCTCCATGACCGCGCGCAAATTCGCCCATGAAATCAACAATCCCCTCGGCATCATCTCCAACTATCTGACGACGCTGCGTCTCAAGACCGTCGAAGACACCTCGATCCAGGAAGAACTGACCGTCATCAGCGAAGAGATCGACCGCATCGCCTCGATGATCAGCCAGCTGGATCTCTTCTCCGGTGCCCACGTCCATCGCCTGTCGGAGGTCGACCTCAACGGCATCATCGGCGATGTCGTCAAGATCTTCCGCAAGCCCCTCGAGAGCTCCTCGCATATCGCGCTCTCCTTCGCCCCCGACCTCGAGCTGCCGATGATCCGCTCCTCCGAGGCGGGAATCAAGCAGGTGCTGATAAACCTCATCAAGAACGCCGTGGAGGCCCTGCAGGGCCAAGGCACCATCCGCGTCTCCACCGAACTCGTCGAACCCCATGGCGACGCCACCTCCTCGGCGTCGCCTCTGCCGGTGGCGCAGATCATCGTCGAGGATTCCGGCCCGGGCATTCCGGAAAAGGTGCTGCAGAATCTCTATACCCCCTTTACAACCACCAAAGGAGCCGACCACTCCGGTCTCGGCCTGTCCATCGTCAAGAAGATGGTCACCGACCTCGGTGGCACCCTCGACTGTCAGAGCTCCGCGGGCAAAGGGACACGGTTTCTCGTCAGCCTGCCGGTGGCGGCAGACAGCCACAAGGTGACGATCTCCTGAGGGAAGCGACGGAAACAGCCGCATCACGTTCCTCCGCTAACGTTTGTCGACCGCTCTCAACAACAGGGAAGAAGGTTATTCGAGCATGGAAAAAGCCCACAGAATACTCCTCGTCGATGATGAAGAGCGGTTTGCCAGCAGTCTCAAGCGGATTCTCGAATTTTACGGCTACGAAATCACCACCGCGCTGAGCGGCGCCAGCGCCGTGCAGCTGCTCAAGACCGACAGCTTCGACCTGCTGCTGCTCGACGTCAACCTGCCTGACATCAATGGCTGCGACATTCTCGAGTTTGTCGTCTCCGCCAAGATTCCCTCCACCGTCGTCATGCTCACCGGGCTGAGCACGGTGGAGCTGGCGGTGCGGGCAATGAAGCTCGGCGCCTACGATTTCCTCAACAAGCCGATCAACCACGACCAGCTGCTGAAAACCATCGCCAAGGCCCTGGAGCATCAGGCCTTGAAGCGAGATCTGGAGAGCAGCGAGACCAAGTTCCGCGCCCTCGCCGACGCCTGCACCGAAGGGGTGGTGCTCCACGACAACGGCCGGCTGATGGACGCCAATATTCAGTTCTGCAGGCTCTTCGGCTATGGCAAGGAAGATTTCCAGGCAGGGCTGGCCTATGAGGATCTGCTGGTGCCGCCTCTGCCGCAGGCCGCGGCGGAACAGAACGCCTGCGGCCTCTCCGACCAGCGTTACGAAGCCGTCTGCCGGAGAAAGGATGGCGCCACCTTCCCCGCCGAGGTCAGCTGCAGAAAGGTGCAGGTCCTCGACCACCCCGCCACCATCTGCACCTTCAAGGACCTTACCGAGCGTGTCGCCATCGAGAGGGAGCGTCTCGACCTGCAGAAGAAAATGGGACGCATCGACAAGCTCCGCTCCCTGGGCATGATGGCCGGCGCGGTGGCCCACGACCTCAACAACATCCTCGTCGGCATCGTCACCTTTCCCGAGACCCTGCTCTGCCAGATCGACAACGACGACAAGCTCTACGCCGGCATCAAGAAGATCCAGGACGCGGGCAAGCGGGCCGCCGCGGTGGTCTCCGACCTGCTCCTTCTCACCCGCGGCGGGACCTTATCCACCTCGCCCGGCAACCTCAACGAGATCATCGCCACCCATCTGCAATCCATCGAGTACCAGATCGCCGCCGCCAAGCACCCGACCATAGAGGTGCGCACCGATTTCGCGAAGGAACTGCACGACATCGACTGCTCCCGGCCCCATGTCCACAAGATCCTGCTCAATCTCATCATCAACGCCCTGGAAGCCTCCCAGGGCGATGGCAGTATCACCATTACGACGAGGAACTGCACCTACCGCCCGCCGGACACGGCCGGCCAACCGGCGACAGAAGCCCGCGACTACGTGGCGCTGACCGTCGCCGACAGCGGCCCGGGCATCGCCGAGAGCGATCTCGAACGCATCTTCGACCCCTTTTTCACCACCAAGAAGGAAGGCAAGAGCGGCACCGGGCTGGGCCTGTCCATCGTCTGGAACGTCGTCCGCCAGCATAACGGCTGGGTCGAGGCCAAGAACACCCCTCAAGGGGCCAGCTTCCACATCTACTTCCCGGCGGTGAAGGACAGGACCGAAAGCCGCCGTGAGGACAGCATTCTCAAGCTGCAGCGCGGCAATGGCGAGAGCATCCTGCTCATCGACGACCAGGAGTCCCAGAACCATATCCTCTCGCTGATGCTCACCGAGCTCGGCTACGCCCCCTCCTCGGTGACCAGCGGCGAACAGGGCGTCGAGTATCTGCGCCAGAAACGTGCCGACCTCGTCATCCTCGACATGAACATGGGCGAGGGGATGAGTGGCCGGAGGACCTTCGAGGAAATCCTGCGCCTTCACCCCGACCAGAAGGGCATCGTCCTCAGCGGCTATAGCGACAAGGAAGAAATCGCCCTGATGAAGAAGCTGGGCATCCGTTTCTGCCTGGAGAAGCCGGTGACCATGGCCGTGCTCAGCGCCGCGGTGAAACACGCGCTGCGCAACCCGGTCACCGTCATGGCCCGCTCATAGCCAGTTCGCCGGCGGCGCCTGCGGGTAATGAAGACGGCGAGGACAAAAGATAAAGATCGCCACCGACAGCGGCCTGGGGATGGACAAGCGCAGGCGGACGCACTACACTTAGGCCCAGCGCATCCCGGCAACCATCCCCCACACCGCCACTGCCCATGAGTCAGCCCAGCCCCCCCAGCCGTTACAAGCGCGGCGAAGAAATCGCCAACAGCATCACCCATGGCATCGGCATCGTGCTGGCCATCGGCGGGCTCGGCGTCCTCACCGCCTTCGCCAGCCTCTACGGTGACGCCTGGCATATTGTCAGCTGCTCCATCTTCGGGGCGGCGCTGATCCTGCTCTACGCCGCCTCGACCCTCTACCACGCCATCCAGCAGCCAGCGGCCAAGTCAATCCTGCGCATCCTCGACCACTCCGCCATCCTCGTGCTCATCGCCGGCACCTATACCCCCATTACCCTGGTCAACCTCCGCGGACCGTGGGGTTGGACGCTGTTCGGCGTCATCTGGGGGCTGGCCCTGCTCGGCATCATCATCGAGGCCACCTCGCTGCGCCGCTTCCGCGCCGCCCTGATCGTCCTCTACCTGATCATGGGCTGGGCGGTGGTCGCCGCCATCCGGCCAATGCTGGCCAGCATCGGCGGCGGTGGCATGAAGCTGCTCCTCGCCGGCGGCCTGGCCTACACCGGCGGCATAGTCTTCTATGTCTGGCGCCGCCTGCCCTACAACCACGCCATCTGGCACCTCTTCGTGCTCGCCGGCAGCATCCTCCACTTCTTCGCCATCCTCTTCTACGTCATCCCTCCCGCCGACTGATAATGGCCGCCCCAGAAACAGGGTGGAAGCTGGCGGCACGTTCGGCACCCCTCCACCCCTGAGACCCATTGCCCCGGCTGCACTGACGCCCACGCATTCGCTCACATGCGGGAAGCTTTCTCGGCACCGCTCAGCACGGCGTGGATTTTTCGTCGCAGGTTTTTGTACGAGAACGGCTTCTCAATAAAATTGACGCCATCGTCGAGGACGCCGTGGTGGGCGATGGCATTGGCCGTATACCCCGACATGTAGAGAACCTTGAGATGCGGATAGAGATTGTGCAGCTTTGTCGCCAGTTCCTTGCCGTTCATCTCCGGCATCACCACGTCGGTCACCAGCAGCTCGATCCGCCCGGCATGCTCCCTGGCCAGGGCCAGGGCCTCGCCCGGTGACGCCGCGGCGAGCACGGTGTAGCCGGATCGCTCCAGCATGGTCCTGCCCAGCTGGCGCACCGAGAAATCGTCTTCCACGAGCAGAAGCGTTTCCCCCTTGCCGAGGGGGGCCGCCCCCGGCTCTTCCACGGCCATCGCCTGCACCAGGCTGTCGAAGCGCGGGATATAGATGCGCACCGTGGTGCCTTTGCCCGGCTCGCTGTAAATGCTTATCGCTCCCCCGTTCTGCTTGACGATGCCATAAACGGTGGACATGCCCAGGCCGGTGCCCTTGCCGATCTCCTTGGTGGTGAAGTATGGCTCGAAAATTTTCTCCACGGTTTTGCTGTCCATGCCGCAGCCGGTATCGCTCACCGCAAGCATCACATAGTCCCCCGGCTGACAGTCGCTGTGCCTGGCGCAGCTGGCCTCGTCGAGGACGGCGTTACCCGTCTCGATGGTGATCCGGCCGATATCAACGATGGCATCCCTGGCGTTGACGCAGAGATTGGCGAGGATCTGGTCAATCTGCGAGGGGTCCATCTTCACTTGCCAGACCTCGGGATCCGGGGCCCAGTGCAGGGTGACGTTCTCGCCCAGCAGCCGTCGCAGCATATTCAACATGCCGCTGATGGTTTCGTTGATGTCGAGGACCACCGGGGCGATGGTCTGCTTGCGGGCAAAGGCCAGCAGCTGGCGGGTGATCTCGGCTGAGCGCCGCGCGGCGCCGAAAACCGCCTCCAGGGCCTCGTGCAGGGGGTGCCCCGGTTCGGTATCGTCCAGGGCCATTTCGGTATAGCCGAGAATGACGCTCAGCATATTGTTGTAGTCATGGGCCACCCCCCCGGCCAGCCTGCCGACAGACTCCATCTTCTGCGCCTGCAGCAGCTGGTTCTGCAATTTCCGGCGATCCTCCTCCATGGACTTGCGCGCCGTAATATCGCGGAAGAACCCGGCCAGGCAGAGATTGCCCTCGATGACGATGGGGGCGGCGGTGACGTCGGCGTAGAGCACCGTGCCATCTTTGCGCAGACAGGCGACATCGGTCATGACCACCATCTCCTCCCTGGCCTGGCTCTCGAAACCGGCGAGAATGTCGCCGACGCTCTCCGGCGGGTGAATGGACGGGACACCGAGGGTGAGAAGTTCCTCGCGCGAGTAACCGAGGAATCTGCAGATGGCCGGGTTGGCGAAGCGGAAGCGCTTGCTCTTCGCTTCGGCGATGAGGATGCCGTCCACGCTGCCGCTGAACAGGAGGCTGTACAGCTCTTCGGCCTGGCGGCGCTTTTCCTCCTGTTCGATGCTGTACAGTGCATAGCCCAGATCGCCGCTCAACTCGCCGAACAGTGCCAGTTCGTTGGCCTCGTCGACATTGTCCGCCGGCAGGGTCACGGCGAGCAGGCCATACTCGCGCTCGTTATGGCGCAGAGTGCCGACCATGGCGGTTCCGTCACGGTGCCTGGAGGCCAAGGGGCAGGTGGCGCATTGCGCGACGAGGTCGCTCATGGCGAGGACAATCATTTTCTCCCTCTTGACCTGCAGGTAGCACTCGGGCATCCTCCCCTCTTCCATCGCCGCCAGCAGGTGATCGATCTCGTCGCCGAAACCCGACTGGGCAAAGACGGTCAGACGACCCTGGTCATCATACAGGGCGGCCCATGCCGTGCGATAGCCGCGCGTTTCGATGAGCAGCTCACAGGCCCGCTGCAGCAGGGACCTGCGGTCCGTTTCGTAGACGATGAGCTTATTGATGAGGCGGATGGAGTCGAGCACGCGGTTGATATGGGTGATGCGCCGCTCGTTCTCCTCCCGGTCGGCGATATTCTGCAGCAGCGCCAGGGTCATCTGCTGCACATTGGCGGAGAGTTCATCGATCTCGGCGATGGTGCTGCGCGGCCATGTCAGCTGACTGCTCTCGTCGCTCTGCCTGGTCACCAGGCGGGACAAGACCTGCAGCTTCTGCACCCCGCCGATGAACCTGTTGCTGCCGATAAAGGAGAGAACGACTGCGGCGACGACGAGCAGGCCCTGCAGGGACAGCCAGGTCAGGCTGTAGTTGGAGATGTCGACGGTCAGCGGCTGCAGGGAGGCTTCTACGACAACCCGCCAGCGGCAGTTGTCCGAGACCTCTTCCACCTGGTAGAGGAAAGACTCCCGCCACTGCCGCATGACGCTGATATTGGCCCTGGCCTCGGGCTTGTAGAACAGGGGCTTCCCTCGTTCCGCCTCGCCGGTCTGCAGGTAGGGCCGCAGAAACGGCACCATCGCCTTCACTTCGCCAAGGGTGCTGACGATGACCCGATTTTGTCCATCGACGAGGGTGACATGAACTCCCGCCTCGCGGGCATGTTCGAGCATGTCGCGCACCTGCGAGGTCTCGACGACGCCGCTGCAGTAGCCCCGGTATTCCCCGGAGAGGACGACCGGGGCGGCGAACACCACGATGGGGGAGGGATCGCCGAGCTTGCTCATCAGCATATCGGTGATATAGGGCTGCTTGTCCCTGCGCATGATGGCGATATGGCTCCGCGCCGACATATCGACGCCCAGGGTGGACTTGCCATCCTGCAGCAGAGGGGTATAGGCGACCGAGATGGACGCCGCGTCGAACACCCCCATGCCCTTGAAGGCCGGCGTGGCGGCGCCGAGGATCTCCACATAATGCTGCAGGACCTCGGGCGAGGCGTTGTTGGGGTCGCCGATAAGCGAGGCGAGGATCTGCACGTTATTGTGGTGTTCGGCGATCCACGCCTCCATGCTGTCGCGCACCGATGCGGACACCGAGGAAACCCGCGACTGCAGGAAGTCCACCTTCTGTTCCTGGTACGTCCTGATCGCCGATACGGAGAGCGAGATGGTCGGCAGAAGGGCGAAAGAGAGCAGTGCCGCGAAGAGGACGTCCGAATAGGCGGTGCGCACCCCGCTCTTTTTCCTCGCCAGCCTGACCGCAAAGAGACCCAGGGTTGCCAGCAGGGTATTACACACCCCGTTGATCGACTGCTTGAGCATGACCACCAGGGTGTCCTGCCAGGAGAGCCCCATGACCTGATGGTAGAAGAGGTAGACCAGCGGTATGCCGAGGGCTATCCAGTAGATGAGGTCATTGATGACCAGATTGTTCCTGCCCCGCGAACGAAGCCACGAGACAACCAGCGTCTCGCTGGTGAGGATGATGACCGCCCAGGGGTGATTCCACAGCAGGTAGGTGCACAGCCCGCCGACAAAGGCGGTGAGGACGCCGCAGGCCCTTCCCGCCAGGACCAGGGCGGCCATGGCGAAAACCGACCCGAAGAGGAAGTCGACGTTGAAGAAGAGGCTGACCTTGAACCAGTTGCCGAGAAATCCACAGGCGCAGAAGAAGACACAGAGAACGACCTTGGGCAGGATCCTCGGCACAGTCATGGCACCCCCTCGACGACATGCGGCAAGGACGGGAGTGTCGGCGGGAACCGCTCGCCACCTCTTCCTCGCGCGGGAAAACGAAACAGTCAACGATGCCTCGCGTCGCGATGATCTGCGCAGCACTCATCTTTCACCTGGCGGGCATGCACGAAACATCGTCACAATTGCATAACGGATCCTTGCCAATGGCAAGGTTTTTTCGCCGCGACGGGAAAAAAGGGCCTTCTGCAACGGAAAATCGCCCACCTTGACAACCTCCGCCTTTTTTCCCTTGCATTTCATGCCGCGCCTCCGGGTGCAAATTTTCACCGACGCTTCACCCCGCCCTTGTAAGTGGCAGGCCCGTTCAATATGCTGTAGAAGAACGCCGAATGCCGCGGCTGGCGCCTGGACCGCCGGCAGGCCTGTCGTCACGCCACCCCTTTTCCCGTCAAGCAGAGGTGTCCATGTTCCTGCCCCGCTTTCCGGCCCCCTTGCTCATCCTTGCACTGTTGACCTGGCAGCTCATCCTGCCGGTGGCCACGACCGCAGCGGCGGCGCCCGATGGCGCCATCCGTTTCGCCCCGCTGCCCATGGAGAGCCGGGAGACGGTGGTCAAGCAGTTCCGCCCCATGCTGCTCCATCTGCAGAACACCTTGGGCACGAACATCGACTTTGTCTTCGCCGACGATTACGGCGACATCATCGACCGCTTCGTCGCCGACAAGATCGACCTCGCCTATCTCGGTCCCCTGCCCTACGTGGAACTGCGCTCCCGCACCGACAAGGCCGAACCGCTGGTCCACTTCAACGAGCCTTCAGGCAAGCCGATGTACACCTGCGCCATCGTCGCCTTCGCCGACTCGACCGTCAAGTTGAGCCAACTGACCGGGCGAAAGATCGCCCTCACCCAGCCCCTGTCCACCTGCGGCTATCTCGCCGTCAACGGGCTGCTGCAGGAACGGGGCAGCTGGATCGAGGACAATTACTACACCTATCTCGAGAAACACGACGCCGTCGCTCTGGCGGTGGTGCGCGGCGCCTACGATATCGGCGGCCTCAAGACGGCCATAGGCAAGAAATACGCCCACCTCGGATTGAAGGTCCTCGCCGAAACTGCGCCCATCCCCTCGTTCGGACTGGTCGCCAACCGAGCCACCCTGCCGGCCTCGACCATTCAGGCCCTGCAGAAGGCACTGACCGGGCTGCACCCGGCGGGGGCCGACCATGAACTCCTCGCCCAGTGGGGGGAGAATATCCGCTATGGCGCCGTGGTCGCCGGCGACAGCGACTACGACGTGGTGCGCCGCTTCAGGGGCGACATCATCATCCCCAACGCCAGCAAGGAAGAATGAAACAGGGCCGCTGGAAACATATCGAGGAACGTCTCGGCTTTCCCGCGCTGGTGCTCTCCTCTACCCTCGCCCTCGCCCTCTTCCTCTATTTCAACTGGCAGCTCAAGGAGCGCAGCCACTTCTCCGAACACCAGGCCATTCTCGACACCGCCTATCGCGCCAGCGTGCAGATGTACCGCCTGGCCATGGAGAGCTTCTACGCCACCACCCTCAATACCTCGCAGACGCTTAGCCTCCTCGAACAGGCCACCGACGATGCGAGCGGAGCTGGCGATGTGGCGCGGGGCCGCCTCTACCGCCACCTCTACGGCCACTACGAGCGCATGCGCCAGCAGAACCTGCTGCAGCTGCACTTCCACCTTGCCGACGGCTCGAGCTTCCTCCGCTTTCACCAGCCCGACCGCTATGGCGACCCGCTGTTCACCATCCGTCCCGGGGTACGCATCTGCAACATCGAACAGCGCGTCGTCGAGGGTCTCGAAAGCGGCAAGACCGGCTCCGGCTTCCGCTATATCTTCCCGCTGGCACGCAACGGCCGCCATCTCGGCAGCGTCGAGGTCGGCTTGACGGTCAAGTCCATCCTCGACTCCCTGCGCGAACTCGATCCCCAACGCGAATACGCCTATGTGCTCACCCAGGCGCTGGCCAAGGCCTATCTCTTCAGTGATCAGCAATGGCTGTACAGCGAGGCCGACATCAACCCCGATTTCCTCATCGAGGATGCCAACGCGGTGCTCCCCAACAGTCCGCCCCCCCTGTCCGCCGAGGCTCGCGAGCTCAATCGGCTGCTCAGCAAGCGCAAGGATGTGCAGCAGGCCATGGACGAGGGGCGGCCGCTGACCGTCGCCGCCTGGCTGGCGCACTCGGCCTACAGCGTCTCCCTGCTCCCCATGCACGATGTCAGCCGCCAGCTGTCGGGGTACCTCGTCACCTACAAGAAAGACCCGGTGGTCGGCAAGATGCGCCAGGAGTTCCTCCTCATGGTGGCGTTCGCCACCGCCGCCCTTGGCCTGATCTTCACCCTCGTCTGGCGCCTGCGCCTGCGCACCCGGGCCCTGGCCGCCTCGACGCAGAGCCTCGAGGCAACCCATGCCGCCCTCGCCGACGGCCTCTACGTGCAGAACCTGCACGGGTTCATTACCGAAGTAAACCCGGCGGCCTGCAGCCTGCTCGGCTATTCCCGCGAGGAGATGCTCGGCCGCGAGGGTCACGGACTCTTTCACCGCAACCGCGACGGGGAATGGATCCCCAAGGAGCAATGCCCCTTCCACGCCCACGTCCATCGCGGCCAGCCTTATGACGGCGAGGAGTGTTTTCTCACCAGGGACGGCAGGCTGCTGATCGTCGAGGTGGCCAGCCGCCCCATCATCCACGAGGGCCGGGTGGTGAGCTCGGTCATCGCCTTCCACGATATCACCCAGCGCAAGGAAACCGAGGCCGCCCTGCGACGAAGCGAGGAAACCGGCCGCAAGCTGTCCACCGCCGTGGAGCAGAGCCCGGTCAGCGTCGTCATCACCGACGCGGCAGGCACCATCGAGTATGTCAACGCCAGGTTCGTGCAGCGCTCCGGCTACACCATCGACGAGGCCCTCGGGCAGAACCCGAGGTTCCTCAAATCCGGGCTGGTCTCCGAAACCGTCTACCGCGACCTGTGGGAGACCATCACCCGCGGCGGCGAGTGGCGGGGGGAACTGCAGAACAGGCATAAGGACGGTTCGCTCTACTGGGAATCGGTGTCCATCTCGCCGATTCGCGACGAGGAGGGGACCATCACCCACTTCATCGCCCTCAAGGAGGATATCACCGAACGACGGCGCATGGAGGAACAGCTGCTCGACAACGAGAGCATCCAGCGAACGCTGATGGAGAGCCTGCCCGTCGGCCTGGTCATCATCGACGCCGCCACCAGGATCATCGAGCAGGTCAACCCCTTCGCCGCCAGCCTGTTCGGGGCCACCGCCGAGAACATTGTCGGCAACGTCTGTCACCACTTCCTCTGCCCGGCAGATAAAGACTGCTGCCCGATATCCGATCTCGGCCAGACGGTGGACAACTCCGACCGCATCATGATCACCGCCGACGGCGCCCGCATCCCGGTGCTGAAGACGGTTCGTACCATCAATGTCAAGGGCAAGGCCAAGCTGCTCGAGTGCTTCGTCGATATCCGCGAGCGCAAGAAGTCGGAAAACGCCCTGCTCGCCGCCAATCAGCAGCTGGAGTCGGCCATCAACCGCGCCGAGCTGCTGGCCAGGGAGGCTGAAAGCGCCAACCAGGCGAAGAGCATCTTCCTCGCCAACATGAGCCACGAAATTCGCACGCCGATGAACGCCGTGCTCGGCATGCTCCACCTCGCCCTGCGTACCGAACTCAGCAACCAGCAGCGCGATTTTCTTGGCAAGGCCGAACAGGCGGCGACTTCACTGTTGCGCATCCTCAACGATATCCTCGATTTTTCCAAGATCGAGGCCGGCTACCTGCATCTCGAGGAGGTGGCCTTCGACCTGCACGAGGTTCTCGACCATCTCGTCACCGTCATCTCCACGCGCCTCCTCGACAAGCCCATCACCTTCACCGTCACCGTCGAGCCCGACGTCCCCGCCCTCCTTCTCGGCGACCCCCTGCGATTGGGGCAAATCCTCATCAACCTCGTCGGCAACGCCGTCAAATTCACCGCTCAGGGGGAGATCCTGGTCAAGGTTCGACGTGAAACACTGGCCCCGGAAGGGCTGGTACGGCTGCGTTTCGACACTATCGACACCGGCATCGGCCTGGCGCCGGAGCAGGCCGAGAGGCTCTTCACCCCCTTCACCCAGGCAGACCTCACCATCACCCGCCAGTTCGGCGGCACCGGCCTCGGCCTGTCCATCGCCCAGCGCCTGGTGCGGCAGATGGGTGGAGAAATCAGCGTCGAAAGCAGCCTCGGCCAAGGGAGCCGCTTCTCCTTCGACGCCGTCTTCGCGCCGTCGGCGACGGCAGAACCGGCACAGGCGGCAAGCGGCCACCCCTGGCGACGGGCCCTGATCGTCGATGCCCACCAGGAAACGCGAAAAGCCCTGGCCAACTATCTCGCCATGCTCGGCGTCGAGGCGGCAGGCACCGCCGACGGTGACGAAGGCAGCGAACTGCTGGGCGAGAACATGGGCTTGCAGCCCTTCGAGCTGGTCTTTCTCGCCGCCGACAGCGCCTCTCGTTTTACCACCGATGCCGCCGCCCTGCTGGCCCGCTGGCCCGCAGGCGTCGACCGCCCCCTGCTGCTGCGCCTGGCGCCGCTACAGGCTCGCAACGCCATCGACGATCGGCATGCCGGCGGCGAGGTGCCGGCGCTGTACAAACCGCTCGGCCTGCGCAGCGTGGCCACGGCACTGGCCACGCTGGCCAAAGAGACCAGCAAGGACAACGGCAAGACCACGCCGCCACGGGAAAAGGCCGCCGCCTCAGTCGAAGGGCTGCTCCGCGGGGCGCGGGTGCTGGTGGTGGAGGATAACGAATTCAACCGCCTCGTCGCGGTCGGCGTCCTCGAAAACGAGGGCCTGGAGGTGCTCGTCGCCGCCAATGGCGAGGAGGCGGTCAGGCTGGTGACAGCCACAGCGGTGGACTGCGTCCTTATGGACATCCAGATGCCGGTCATGGATGGCATCGAAGCCACCCGCGCCATCCGTGCCATACCCGCCTGCGCCTCGCTGCCGATCATCGCCATGACCGCCTATGCCACCGTCGAGGAGCAGGAGAGGATTCTTGAAGCCGGGATGAACGCCCATATCGCCAAGCCCATCGACCTCGCCAAGCTCTTCGCGACCCTGCGCCGCTGGCTGCCGCCACGAGCACCGGCGGCAGTGCGGGCCTCCGGCCCGGCCGCCGCGAGCCCTGCGCCGGAGACGGCGACCGCAGCCCAGCATCCCGTCGCCCCTGCCGATGAGGCGGCACTGGCCGCATTACGGCAGGCACTCGATCAGCTCATCCACGCCCTGCGCCTCTGCAAGCCAAAGCTGTGCGCGGCGTCCCTCGAGCGGCTGCGCCCCATGGCGATGCCCGAGGCGGTGCGCGCCGCCATCGACACGGCGGCGCGCCATATCGACAACTACGACTTCGCCCAGGCCCAGGAAGCCGTCGAATCAGCGCGGAGCGAGGTATAGACGAGATTGGAGAACCTATGAGCACCCTTCACGCCGGCGCCATCCTCGCCGTGGACGACACCAGATTGAACCTCGACCTGCTGGTCGACGCCCTTGGCGACCGTTACGACCTCTCCGTGGCCATGAACGGCGAGGCCGCCCTGAAGCTCGCCATGGCGACCCCCCCGGACCTCATCCTCCTCGACGTGATGATGCCCGGCATGGACGGCTTCGAAGTCCTGCGCCGACTCCAGGACAGCCCTGCCACCCGCGACATCCCGGTGATCTTCCTCACCGCGCTCTCCGAAATCGGCGAAAAAGCGCGCGGCTTCGCCCTCGGCGCTGTCGACTACATCACCAAGCCCTTCCAGATAGAGGAGGTGCAGGCCCGCGTCGACACCCACCTCAAGCTTCGCCGGGCACAGCACTCGCTGCGCTCGTTCAACAACAGTCTCCAGGAGATGGTGGCCAGGCAGGTGGAGGAGATCGCCCAGTCCCAGCAGGCGATGATCTTCGCCCTGGCCAAGCTGAGCCACACACGGGATGACGACACCGGCCTGCATCTCGAACGCGTCCAGCACCTCTGCCGCATTCTCGCCACCGCGCTTGCCGGCACCAGGAAGTTCGCCAAGGCCATCACCGCGCAGTTCATCGAGGCCATCTTTCATGCCAGCCCTCTGCACGACGTCGGCAAGGTAGGCATCGCCGACGCCATTCTCCTCAAGCCCGGCAGGCTCGACGAGGAGGAGTTCCGGGTGATGAAGAGCCACACCCTCATCGGCGCCACCACCCTCGCCTCGGTCCATCGCCAGTACCCGAGCAACGCCTTCGTCGAGATGGGCATCGACATAGCCAGGCATCACCATGAACGCTGGGACGGCGCCGGCTATCCCGACGGCCTGAGCGGGGCGGCCATCCCGCTCAGCGCCCGTATCATGGCCCTGGTCGATGTCTACGACGCCCTGCGCGCGCGCCGACCCTACAAGGAACCTTTCAGCCACGAACGGGCCATGGCCATCATCGCCGAGGGCAGGGGCAAGCACTTCGACCCGGACATCGTCGACGCCTTCCACACGGTGGCCGGGCGCTTCGAAGAGGTCTGCCGGCAGTTTGCCGACTCGCAGTGGTTTGCGGAAGAGGCTGCCAGAGGTGGCAGGGAGGGCGGGGCTTCCCCCGCCTTTTCCTGAACAGGAGAGGTCAGCCCCGCCGGGGCCGGCCGTGGAGCACCCGATGGAGCTCCGCCTGCAGCTCGGTGACGGTATAGGGCTTGGAGATGACCCCGGCGAAGCCGTAGCGGCCGTATTCGGCCATTACCGGATCCTTGGAGTAGCCGCTGGAGACGATGGCCACCACCCCGGGGTCGATCTCGAGGAGCTTGTCGAGAGCGGCCAGACCGCCCATGCCCCCGGCGACGGTGAGGTCGAGGATCACCGCGTCGAACGGAGCCCCGCCGGATAAAGCCTCGCGGTAGACCTCCACCGCCTCCCGGCCATCGGCGGTGACCACCGCCTGGTAGCCGGACAGGGCGAGGATGCGGGCGAGCAGCGTGCACAGGGTCTCTTCGTCGTCCATGACGAGGATCCTGCCCCCGCCCTGCGGTGGTGGCGCAGCCTCCTCCGCCCCCCGCTCGGCGAGGCCTGCGGCGGCGGGCAGGTAGAGGGTGAAGGTCGTCCCCTCCCCAGGCGTCGAGCTCACCAGAATGGCCCCCTGGTGGTTGCGCACGATGGCATGGGATGCGGCCAGCCCCAGGCCGCAGCCCTCTGCCTTGGTGGTGAAGTAGGGATCGAAGACCCTCTCGAGATGTTCAGACCTGATGCCCACGCCGTGGTCGCGAACCCTGAGACGGACATACGGCCCGGGCGCCACCGGCACTTGTGAATCGCCGCCGATCTCGACATTGTCGGCGGATATCTCGATATCGCCGCCATCCGGCATGGCCTGGACGGCGTTGATGACGAGGTTGTTGACCACCTGGCCGATCTGCCCGGCGTCGATGTCCACCAGGCGCAGACCGTCAGCGAAGGCGAAGAGACACCGCGAACCGGAACCCCGCGCCGCGAAGGTCGCCGTCTCCGTCACCAGCTCCGGCAAGGTCGTCACCTTGCGCACCGGCGCCCCACCCTTGGCGAAGGCGAGCAGCTGCTGCGTCAGTCCCCTGGCGCGCTGGGCGGCCTTCTCGGCCTCGAGCAGGCAGGCGCGCAGCTCGCCGCCTGCGGCCATGGAAAGGCCGATGAGGCTGATATTGCCGAGGATGCCGGAAAGCATATTGTTGAAATCATGGGCTATTCCCCCGGCGAGGACGCCAAGGCTCTCCAGCTTCTGCATGCGCATCGCGAGCCTCTGCTTCTCGGCGTCGACAGTGCGCAGCTCGGCAATGCGCCGCACCGCGTCGAGCAGCAGGGTGGCCTGGCGCACGTCGGCTTCGTCGTACGGCTTTTCCTTGCCGGCCAGCACTACCACTGCCACCACCAGGTCCTCGAAGAGGAAGGGGATGCCCATCAGCCGCATTGCGCTGCGTGGCGAGGCGCCTGCATGTGCGCCCCCCTCCTCGGCGAGCTCGCTGACCAACGCCACCCGCCCCTCGCGCACCTTGTCGGCAAAGCCATGCGCCGTCACCGGCCACGCCCCCACTTCATGCCACGCATCGCCGCCCTCGCCCTCTTCCAGCCCGACCATCGCCTCGGCGGAGAGCTTGCCGCTACCCCTGTCCGCCAGGAAGAGCGCCCCCTGGCTGCTGCCGGTCAGGCGCAGAGCCTTGTCCAGCGCCTGGGGATAGAGTTCGCCCGGCGCCGAGGATGTGTGCTGGGTGATCTCGAGGAGGCTCTGCAGGCGGGCCTCGTTGAGCCTGGCCGTCTCCTCGGCCAGCTTCTGCTGGGTGATGTCGAAGAAGACGGTGACGAAGAGGCCATGCTCGAAAGACGAGACCGAGATGGAAAAATGCCGCCCCAGCGGGGCGAACATGATGTCGAAGCGCTGTGGCGCGCCACCCAGGGCGACCTCGGCGAAGCGATCGAGATAGGGCGCCTCGCCGCCGCCGTACACCTCGGAGGCGAGGCGGCCGACGACATCCTCGCGGCGGAAACCGAGAATGTCCTCATAGCGGGCGTTGACCTCGAGCAGGCGATAGTCGACCGGGGTGTTCGCCGCATCGAACTCGAGGCGGTGGATGGCGACGCCCTCGGCCATATTGTCGATGAGGTTGCGGTACCGCCGCTCCTTCTCCTCGAGGACGCGGTGGCTGGCCTGCAGGCTGGCGTTATTGAGGCGCAGCTGCTGCTCGGTGGCGCCGAGCTGCTGGTTGGAGGCGCGCAGCTGCTGCTCGGTGGCCATGAGTTGCTGGTTGGCGGCACGCAGCTGCTGTTCCGTGGCGGAGAGCTGCTGGTTGAGGGCCTGGAGATGGAGATTCCGTTCGTGCAGCAGCCGCAGGTCGGCGCGCCGCCTCGCCTGGAACCTGACGAGAATGACCGCCACCCACAGGCCGAGGAGCAGGGTGAAGGCGATCATCGCCACGAGAATGCCGAAGACCTTGTGGTAATGAGCGGAAAAGGTGCGGTTCATGGCGGCGGTGAAGCCTGCCAGTTCCGCCGACAGTTCGTTGAAGGCCCGGTCCTGCTCTTTGTCGAAGGCCGAGCCCGGCTGCGAGCTGTCCGGGGCCGCCAGGCGCCGCGCCGCAACCTCGCGGGAGACGGAATTCTTCGCCTTGATCTCGGCCAGCATCCGCTCGAGCTCGGCCTTGCCGGAAAGCATCAGGCGCACCCGCTGGTCGTGCAGGGCGGCGGCAAGGTTGTCGACCCTCTCGCCAAGCGCGACATATCGCCCATCGAGGCTCTGGGCGGTGAACATGGGGTCTCCGGCCAGCGTTTCTTCCGTCCACAGGTGGGTCAGCGTCGCCTCGTTCTGCAAGGCCATGGCCGGCTGGATGACCTTCTCGGTCACTTTGGCAAGATGCCGCACCACCGCCCACGAGTAGGCCATGGTCAGCAGCAGGGAGAGCAGGGCGACGGCAAAGACGGCGATACTGCCCCAGGAGAGCCGCTCTTCCCCGGGCTCGAGCGGCGATGGCGTACGCTGGCTCATCGCCCGACTCCATCGTCGAGGAGGGCGAAGGGGGCGTCGCCTATCGCGCACTCGATCCTCCCCGAGGGCAGGTGCAACCGCACCCGACGCCGCCTGGTCCCGCCGAGGGACAGGCCCCACGGGGCGAGGCACTTGCTGTCGAGGATGCCCGTCACCGAAGAGATGTTGCCGGCGCAGACGGTGTCGTCGGGCCGCTGCAGCACGTTGCCGGCGCCAACGAGATAGAACTGCAGACGCGCCGGGTCGGTGCCGAAGCGGGCCAACCGCCTCAGCAGCTCCTCGATGGCGTCCTCGGCATAGCGTGTCTTCTGCGGATCGCCTTCACGGCGCGCCCTGCCCGGCAGCATGACATGGGCGATGCCGCCACAGGGCACTTCGCGGTCGAGGGCGACCACGGCGATGCACGAACCAATGGCCGCCGCCGAGAGCACGCCACGCCCGCCGAGCAGCTTGACTTCGCCGGTGGATACTTCAACGACATCCGTTTGGGACTGCGGACCGCTCTCGCTCATGTGGCTGTGGGAAGGGATTCGGGGTTGCGGCGCAGGGCGCTCTCCCGCCGTCGACACCTCTGACGACAGGGCAAGCGAGCACCTCCGCCGATTCGGACGGGCGCTTCCACCAACAATCACGTATCACTCTGCAGGCTATAATCTTTCACCAGGCGAGGCAAGCCATTTCTCCGCCCGATCAAAGCACGTCACGAGAATTTGTGTGACCGGCTCCTGCCTCCGGGGCCAGGCGAAAGCCCTGTCCGCCGGACATTTCGCCCTCACCCGGCGCCGCCTCACCCTCTGCCGAGCGCCTGGCGGATCTTCTCGCCCAGCACCTCCAGGGTGAAGGGCTTCTCGATGAAATGCACGCCATCGTCGAGCACGCCATGATGGGAGATGACATCGGCGGTATAGCCGGACATGAACATGACCCGGATGCCGCGGTGGAACTCGCCAATGGTTCGCGCCAGATCACGCCCGTTCATCTCCGGCATGATGACATCGGTGAGGAGCAGGTCGATCTTTTCGGCATGCTCCCTGGCCACGGTCATGGCCGCCCCGGGAGTCTCCGCCCGCAGCACCGCATAGCCCAGCTCTTCGAGCATCCGCGCCGACATCTCCAGCACCTCCGGCTCATCCTCGACGAGGAGAATGCGCTCGTTGCCCCGCGCCGCCTGTGGCGACGCGGCCTCCTCGACCGCCGTGCCGGTCTCCCCTTCGTACCTGGGAAGGTAGATGGTGAAGGTCGCCCCCTGGCCGGGTTCACTGGCGGCGAAGATGAAGCCGCCGTTCTGCTTGACGATGCCATACACCGTGGCCAGGCCGAGGCCGGTGCCCTTGCCGGCCGCCTTGGTGGTATAGAAGGGCTCGAAGATGTTGGCCAGCGTCTCCCGGCTCATCCCCGAGCCGTTGTCGCTGACCCTCAGCAGGATGTACTCTCCGGCGGGGACGTCGACCTCGCCGGGCTGCCCGCCGGTGCTGACCGTCACCTGGCTGGTCTCGATGAGGATCCGCCCCGTATCGGCGATGGCGTCCTGGGCATTGACGCAGAGGTTGGCGAGGACCTGGTCGACCTGGGTGGGGTCCATGAGCAGCGGCCCAAGGCCGCCCCCCGGCGACCACAGCAGCTTGATGCGCTCGCCGAGCAGGCGCCGCAGCATCTTCAGCATCCCCTCGATGGTTTCGTTGAGGTCGAGGATCTTCGGCGCCACGGTCTGCTTGCGGGCAAAGGCGAGCAACTGCCGGGTGAGGTCGGCGGAGCGCCTGGCGGCCTTGCCGATCTGCACCAGGTCGCCGTGCAGCGGCCCCCCCTTGTCCACCTTGAGCATGGCCAGATCGCAATAGCCGAGGATGACGCCGAGCATATTGTTGAAGTCGTGGGCCACGCCGCCGGCGAGGCGCCCCACCGACTCCATCTTCTGAGCCTGGATAAGTTGCTGGCCAAGCTTGTCCTTTTCAGCCTCGGCCTGCTTGAAGTCGGTGATGTCGGCATGAGTGCCGGCCATGCGCAGGGGGGCTCCGGCCTCGTCGTACTCGACGATCTTGCCAGTGGAACGGATCCATTTCCATTCCCCCGAGGCGGTGAGGCGGCGGTAATCCATGGACACCGTCGCCCCTCCGCGCAGACAGCGGGCATAGGTCTCGACCACCTCCGGGCGGTCCTCGTCGTGGATGCCGTCGAGCCAGCTCTGCAGGCTGGAGTTGAAGGTCTCCGCCGCATAGCCGATCATCGGTGGGTATTCCGGGCTGACCGTCACCTCGCCGGTGCCCACGTTGAGCTCGAACCAGCCCTGGCGGGTGGCGGCCATGGCGAGGCGCAGACGTTCCTCGCTCTTGCGCAGGGCCGCTTCCGCCTTCTTGCGGCTGGTGATGTCGAGGGCCGAAAAAGTCACCCCCTTGGAGAGGTCGGCGAAATCGATGGGGCTGGAGCTGAGGAGGATATCGACCACCGTGCCGTCTTTGCGGCGCCACCTCGTCTCCACCGTGCCACTGCCCCGCTTCTCGATCTGCGCGTATTTCTCCCGCCCGACATGGAGATAGGACTCGTCGTCGACATAGAGCATGCGCGAGTTCTTCTCGAGCAGTTCCTCCTCGGCATAGCCGGTCATCTCGCAGAGGCGCTGGTTGACCTGCCTGAACACGCGCGCGGTCACCACGCCGATGCCGACGGGGACGCTGCGGAAGATGCTCTTGACATACTGCTCGCTCTCGCGCAGGGCCTGGTCGCTTTGGCGGCGCTCGGAGATGTCGGTGAAGGTGACCACCACCTGCCGTAATTCGCCGCGCTCGGTGTTCTGCGGGAAGGCGTTGACCAGCATCCACCTCACCGGACCCTCGGCGGCGGCCAGTACGCCGACCACCGCGTTGACCTGCGGCCGACCGGTGGCAAGCACGCGCGCCACCGGATATTCGTCGACCGCCATCGGGCGGCCATCCTCGCGCACCAGCAGCCACCCTTCGTCCCGGGCATCCCTGCCGGCCATCTCGCTGGCGGTCAGCCCGAGAATGTCGCAGGCCACCTGGTTGAAGAAGAGGATCTCCGTGTCCGGCCCGTGGACGACGATGCCGACGTTGAGGTTCTGGATGAGATCGCGGTGCTTCTTCTCGCTGGCCGCCATGGCCTCCTCCGCCAGCCGGCGCACCAGGGCTTCGCCGATATGGGCGGCGATGCCTTCCAGTTCCTGGATCTCGGCGAGGCGGAAGAGGTTCTCCCTGACGCTGTTGAGCTGCAGGATGCCGAAGATGGTGCCGCCGGCGCGGATGGGAATCAGGGCGAGGGTGGCGTAACCTTCGAGGACGCAGCGGTTGCGCGGCCGCAGGCGGAGGTCGGCTTCGGGCGGGATGCGCAGCAGGCTGGCGGCGTTGCCGGTCCAGGCGCTGCCCCCCTTGGTGAACAGGGGGTTGGTCGGATCGGTGCGGCCGGAGATGACCAGGCCACAGGTGCACTCCAGCGCGGCCAGGTCGGCATCGCCATCGCCGCAGTCCTGGCCGCGGCTGTCCGCGCCGAGGAGCGAGTTCTCCTTGAGGAGAAAATCGGCCGAGAACCCGCTCTGCGAGTAATAGGGAAAATCCTTGCCCTGACGCAGGCGCATGCCGATGGCGTCGCAGCCGGTGGTCTTTTTGATGGCCGCGAGGATGCTCCTGATGGCGCTCTTGAAGTCCGCGCAATCGACGAGAATCGACAGGGTCTCGACGGAAAGGTCGCGGTAGGCTTCGGCCCGCTTCTTCTCACTGATGTCGCTGTCGCTGCCCCGGTACCCGATAAGGCTGCCGTCGGGGCGC
>JANJUM010000116.1 GCA_024710585.1 Desulforhopalus sp. | reverse complement strand
TGGAACAGAGGAATGAGGTGGTAGGGAAGGGCGCCGATGTGAAATAAAAAGGGGAAAACCAGTTGAGCTATCTGGTTATCCCCTTTTTTCAATGGTACACCCGGAGGGATTCGAACCCCCGACACCCGGATTCGAAGTCCGGTGCTCTATCCAGCTGAGCTACGGGTGCAAGCGTACAAACTTGGTCTGGCTGCCTCTTTTTCGCTGCGAGCGTTCTATCGCCAAATATGCATCGCAGGTTGGCTGCCTTAGCTCGGAAAGAGGGGTTTGGCGACAACTGCAGGCGCCCACGGCTATGTGACGCTATGCCAGGATCTGCCTGGAGGCAGCCTGGCCACAGGCGCGGCCAGTCGTGGGCAATGGATACCATGATCGTGGGTGGGGGTCAATGGGAATGTCTGGCCATTGCGGAGAGCAGGGTTGTCGCTACGGCTGCCTTGGCAGCACCTGCTTTTCCGGCACTGCGCAGCCGATTCGCTCTGCCTGTCTGAGGAAGAAATCGTCGGTCATGCCGGCCAGATAGTCGCGCACACGAGCTGCCGGGTTGCGGTGCTCCTCGTCCACCGCCTGGCCGAGGTCTTCGCCACCGTTTGCGGCATGGCCGTCGCTGGCGGCCAGATTCGCCAGATAATGGTCGAACAGGCGGCGATAGCAGCTGCGAATGAGCGGCAGGTTATGCTTGGTTTCCGGTGCGAGGTAGATCTTCTCGTAGTTGAAGGCCTTCAGTTCCAGGAGGCTGGTGGCGATGGCGGTGCTGAAACCGACCCGCCCGCCGTCGCTGCCTGCCGAATCGCTGTTGGCGATAAGGTCGGTGACCAGGGTGTAGACGATGGTCCCGTTGCTGTCCCCCAGCTGTTTGCGGCAGGCCTGGGGCAGGTCACTGCGTGAGATCAGGCCCAGGCGGATGGCATCTTCGATATCCCTGCCGATATAGGCGACGGTGTCGGCGAGCCGCACCACGCAGCCCTCCAGGGTGGCGGGTATGGGCAGGCTTTTCGGGTCGCGCTTCTTGGCGGCGAGACGCTGGTCGAACTCCTCCCAGGTGGTGATGGGGGCGGGGCGGAGATTGGTGAGGCTGCTTTCGCCGTCGTGGCAGAGGATGCCGTCGAGCACCTGCAGCGTCAGGTTCCAGCCCCGGCCCTCGCGCTCCAGGGTGTCGAGAAAACGCACCGACTGCACGTTATGCTGGAAGGGCGGCAGATCGTGCTCCATGCACAGTTCGGCGAGTATCCTTTCCCCATCGTGGCCGAAGGGCGGGTGGCCGATATCATGACCGAGGCTGATGGCCTCGATGAGGTCCTCGTTGAGGCGAAGGAAACGGCCGATGGTACGGGCGATCCGCGACACCAGCTGTACGTGGAGGACGCGATGGGTGATGTGATCGTTGCTGACCAGCGAGAAGACCTGGGTCTTGTCGATATAGCGGCTGTAGGCGCGCGAGTGGAGGATGCGGTCGGCATCGAGGGCGAAATTCTGCCGGTAGGCGGCCTTTTCTTCCTTTCGGCGGCGATTTCCGGCCGCCGAAGGGGTGGCGGCAGGGCTGTGCAGAAGGTGCTCCCTGTCGTTCAAGGCCCGCAGCTGGTTAAAAAGAGGGGTGCTGGCGCTGGCTGACATGATTTGCCTGTCGAAATATTGCTATGCTGGAATACATGGCTACAGTAAAGAACGTCGCCGGCCGGCCATCGGGCCGGCAACCTGATTCTCATATCTCAATAAGGATTGCCGATGAAGATATCTATAGAATATTGCACAAAGTGAAACTATCTCCCTCGTGCCTCCAGTCTGGGGGACGAATTGCGGCAGAGCTTTGCTGCCGAGGTTGAACTGCTCGCGTCGTCGGGCGGGGTGTTCGAGGTGGTGGTGGACGGCAGGACCATCTTTTCCAAGAAGAAACTCGGGCGTTTTCCCGAGGAGCGGGAGGTGGCGGACTTGCTGCGTAAGGGCGCCTGATCCGTAAGAACTTGCTGGCTACGGAGGTGCAGCCCCCGACCGATCGGCTTTCGCGAGCTGGGCGGCTCGCGGGGAGTTGCCGGGGGTGGTGAATGTGACCTCGGTGGCTATTTGGGAATGTTCTCCGAGTCGAGGCCGGACAAGCAGGCATTGCAGTGGCTTTTGCGCTGGCCCTGGGTGCAGAACTCGGCAAATCCCTTGAGCATCTCCTCGCCACCACGGGGGCAGACCTGCATGAACTCGGTGAAACTGATCATGCGTGCAATGATCTCCGGGGGCGCGGTGTGCTCGATGCGGCAGGCTCCTTCCTCGGCCAACTGGTCGTCGATGGACAGCACCTTGATGAAGAAAGCCTTGAGCGCCTCGTGGCGGAAAATGACGTCTTCGGCGATCGCGCGGCCCTCATCGGTGAGGGTGATGGCCTCGTAGGGGGCATAGTTGATCAGCCCCTTTCTCGACAGGGCTCGCAACGCTTCGGTTACCGAGGCGCGGCTGACGTTGAGGCGGGCGGCGATTTCCTTGCTTCTCGCCACCAGTTTTACTCCGATTATATGATAGATCGCCTCAATGTAGTCTTCAAGGCTGGCACTGAGGTCCGTTTTTTCTTTCATATTGAACTGTAAATAAAAAATGGGTAAGGAGAAGCGGAATCAGAACCGACGGCGCGGCGCGAAAACACGAGGTTCCCCGGCCGATGGCCCGTTTTCCGTACCCTACAGCCCTTTATCGGCAGAGTCAAGCAAGGACTTCTCCCCGCGAAGGAGAGGATGATACCGACATGCTGTGTGAATTGCGCGTAAAGAACCTGGCTTTGATCGAGTCCCTCGAGCTCTCCCTGGAGCATGGTGAAGGGACCGGTCTGGTGGTCATGACCGGTGAGACCGGGGCGGGCAAATCAATCATGATGCGCGCCATTCAGCTGCTGTTTGGCGGCCGCGCCACCGCCGACTGGATTCGCACCGGGGCAGAGTCCTGCGAGGTCGAGGCCCTCTTCGAGCTGCACCGCCACCACCCCCGGCTCCTCGACAAGCTCGAGGAAAGCGGTTTCGACAGAGAGGGCCAATTGGTCATCCGGCGGGTCTTCACCAACGCCGGGCGCAGCCGCTTTTTTATCAACGGCTCCCTGGCCACCGCCAACGGGGTTGCCCAGCTCACTGGCGAACTGCTCAGTGTCGCCGGCCAGCACGATCATCAGCAGCTGCTGCAGCCGTCCCTGCACCTCGACATCCTCGATACCTACGGCGACCTGTGGCCCGAACGTCAGGATTTCGCCCGTCTCTATGCGCAGTGGCAGGAGAAAAAGGCTGCCCTGGCCGAGCTGCGCCAACGCGAGCAGGAGAAGGAGCAGAAGAAGGACTTCCTCGCCTTCCAGGCCGAGGAGATCGAGCGCGCCGCCCTCGAGCCGGGGGAGGACGAGCGGCTTGCCGAGGAGAAGAAGCGGCTCAAGAACGCCCAGGCCTTGATGAAACTCAGCCAGGAGAGCCTGCGCTTGCTCGGCGGGGAGGTCCTCGACGGCCTGATGCAGCTGCGCCATAACATGGTGTCGCTGGCCGCCCTCGACAGCAGGGCGGCGCAGATGGCCGAGGAAATCGGTGGCTATACCTTTCTCGCCGAGGACCACGTCGCCACCCTGCGTCTCTACCGTGACGGCCTGGAAGAAGACCCCTACCGTCTCGACCAGGTCAGCGAGCGCCTCGACCAGCTGCGGCAGTTGAAACGCAAATATGGCGAGACCCTGGACGAGGTCGTGCGATTTGGCCAGAGCTGCCGCGAAGAACTGCAGCACCTCGAAAGCCTCGACAAGACCATCGCCACCGCCGCCGCCGAACTCGAACGGCTGCAGCGCGAGCTGCTCGATCGGGCCCAGGCCCTGTCGCGGCGGCGGCGTCAGGTGGGCCTCGAGATGGAGGAGGCCATGGCCAGGGAGCTGGCCTCGCTGGCCTTCGACCGCGCCCGTTTTCTTGTCGGCTGGCGCGAGGTCGGCGAAGACCTTGACAGCTTGCGCGCCGCCGGCTGGGACC
Source organism: Desulforhopalus sp. (assembly GCA_024710585.1). Classification (GTDB taxonomy): domain Bacteria; phylum Desulfobacterota; class Desulfobulbia; order Desulfobulbales; family Desulfocapsaceae; genus Desulforhopalus_A. The sequence goes on along the minus strand of JANJUM010000116.1, from coordinate 18,016 downwards.
GCGGCGAGTTCTTCTTCTCCCCCAACCTCGGCGAAGACCCCCGGCCGCTGGCGAAGATCGCCTCCGGCGGCGAGCTGTCGCGCCTCCTGCTGGCGATGAAGTGCCTGCTCGCGCGCAAGGACATGGTCGAGACGGTGATTTTCGACGAGGTCGACGCCGGCATTGGCGGGCAGGCGGCGGAGGCGGTGGCGCAGAAGATCCAGGAACTGGCCGGGCATCACCAGGTGCTGTGCATCACCCACCTGCCGCAGATCGCCGCCCGCGGCAGCCTCCATTTCCGCGTCGCCAAACAGGTGGTGGAGGGGCGCACCCAGTCGGCGGTGACCAGACTCGACCAAGGAGAGCGGGTTGCGGAGCTGTCGCGCATGCTCGCCGGTGACGAAGTCAGCGAGCAGACCGCGGCATTTGCCGCCGAGCTGCTCGCCAAGGGGGGAGGGCGCTGATGGCCGCGATCAAGGCTCTGGCCCTGTTCTCCGGGGGGCTCGACTCCATTCTCGCCGCCCGCGTGGTCATGGCGCAGGGGGTTGAGGTGGAAGCGGTGCAGTTCGTCACCCCCTTCTTCAACTACCACCTGCTCGCCGACCCCCAGGCCCATGCCGAGAGGATGCGCAGGAAATACGGCATCACCGTCATCCTCGAGGACATCAGCCCCGGCTACCTGCGCCTGCTGCACGCCCCGCGCCATGGTTTCGGCAAGAACTTCAACCCCTGCATCGACTGCAAGATCCTCATGCTCTCCCGGGCCAAGGAGATGCTTGCCGAGCGCGGCGCCTCCTTCCTCGTCACCGGCGAGGTGCTCGGCCAGCGGCCGATGTCGCAGCGGCGCGACACCCTCAACGTCATCGAGCGGGACTCGGGGACGAGGTCGCTGCTGCTGCGCCCCCTTTCCGCCCAGTTGCTCAAGGAGACCGAGGCGGAACGGCAGGGCTGGGTCGACCGCGCCAGGCTGCTGCGCTTTTCCGGTCGCGGCCGCAGCCAGCAGCTGGCCCTGGCGGCACAGTTCGGCATAAAGGATTTTCCAGCCCCGGCCGGCGGCTGCACCCTCGCCGACCCCATACTGAGCAGGCGCATCGCCATGTTCTACTCCGCCGATTCGCCGGTGCCGGTGGGGGAGATCTCGGTCACCGATATCCGTCTGCTCCTGCTCGGCCGCCATTTTCGCCTGCCCGGGGGGGGCTGGATAATTCTTGGCCGCGACCAGGGCGAGAATGACGCCATCGAGAAGCTGGTCGGGGAGGACGACATCCTCTTCGACATGGAAGACTGGCCGGGGCCGACGGCGGTGCTGCGCCGCGGTGGCTCCTGCTATCCCGAGGATGAGGCGCGGCGTGCCGCCCTTCATAATGCCGGGGCCCTGCTGTTGCGCTATGGCCGTCCCATGCCGCAGGACTTCGCCGTCCCGCCGGTCACCTGGCGCCATGGCAACAGGAGCGGCGCCTTCGTGCCCAGCGGGGTCGCCGAGGAGGTATTGCGCGGCTGGGCCCTTCTCTAGAGTTCGGTTTTCCGCGGTGACGAGGGGTCGAGCAGGGCGGCGACCGCCTCCCCATAGCTGGCGAAGGTGGCGCTCTTGAGCAGCTTCTTGCCGAGTCTGGGCTCTTCGGGAAAGCTCTCGAGGAGATAGTTCCACAGCTGTTTCAGCCTGCCGAGGATATGGGCAGGTCCGGAGAGGCGCTGCCGGTAGAAGTGGAAGAGCTCGTCGTGGAAGGCGGCGAGGCGGGCCAGGCGCCGCTCCCGGGGCTGAGGCGGGAAACCCTTGATGTCTTCGGCGAGAAAGGGGTCGGCCAGGGCGCCGCGGCCGATCATCCAGCGCTCGACGGCCGGAAAGCGCCGTGCCAGGTTGGCGAAGATCGCCGCCGAGGTGATATCTCCGTTATAGACCAGGCGGTGGCGGCTCGTCCCGGCGCAGATGGCAAAGCCCTCCGGGTCGGTTTCCCCATGGTAGAGCTGTCGCCCGAGGCGGGCGTGGATGATGATCTCGGTGAGCGGCAGCGGGTCGAGGTGTGGCAGCAGGCGCGGCAGCTCGTCGCGCTGATGGTAGCCGAGCCGGGTCTTCAGCGACAGGCGCAGGCCGAGGGACTCCAGACGCGGCAGCACCTCCTCGAGGAGGTCGATGATCCGTTCCGGGTGGGGCAGAAGGCCTGAGCCGCGGCCTTTCTTGGCGACCATCGGCGCCGGGCAGCCGAGGTTCCAGTTGATCTCCTGGTAGCCGAGCTCGCCGAGACGGGTGGCGAGGACGAGGAAGGACTGGGCGTCGTTGTGCAGCAGCTGCGGGATGAGCGGCGGGCCGGAGTTGTTGCCGGGAAGGACGTCGGCCAGCATGGCGTCATCATAACTGGCACGGCGCTGCGGGTTGATGAAAGGGGCCATGGTGGCATCGAACCCCGCGAAGTGCCTGCAGAAGATGGCACGGAAGGGGGCGTCGGTAAGGCCACGGATGGGGGCGAGGTAGAGAAAGGGGTGGCTGTCGGCCATGGTGACCACGTGCAAAAGGGACGAAATAGGGCCTGTCGGCGGCTCGCGGAGCCCGGGAAAGACCCCGACTATAGTATAGGCCGTGGCGAAAGAAAAGGAGATTGACCTTGATGACCGGTAGCAAAGGCGATATATGGGGCGGCGCGCCGCAGCGCTTGCGCCGGGCCTTGCTGGCGGTGCAGGAGGGTGGCGGCGTTGACCTCTTTCTGGTCGGCGGCACGGTGCGCGACTGGCTGCTGGGCCGGGCGGCGGCCGACCTCGACCTGGCCTGCAGCATTTCCGCGAAGGAAACCACCGCGAGGCTGCGCCGGGAGCTTGGCGGCGGCACCGTCGTCGACCTCTCGGGAGAGGCTGGCGAAGAGGCGGTGCGCCTGGTGTGGCGAGGCTTTCAGGTGGATCTCGCCTCCTTCCGGCACGGGGTGGCGACGGTGCAGGAAGACCTGCAGCGGCGTGATTTCACTGTCAACGCCATTGCCGTCCCCCTGGCCAGCCTCGTCGCCGGCGGCACGGCGCAGCCCCTCGATCCGGCCGGCGGTGTCGCCGACCTCCGCCGGGGCCTCTTGCGCCATCTCCCAGGCGCCTTCGCCGACGACCCGCTTCGCCTCCTGCGCGGCTATCGTTTTGCCGCCACCCTGGGTTTTGCCCTCGACGAGGCCACCCGTGAGGCGGTTTCCGCCGGAGCAGCGGCCATAAACGGGGTGTCGGCCGAGCGGATCACCTTCGAGCTGCGCGGCATCTTCCTCGCTTCCGCCACCTCGGCTACCTTGCGGCTCATGGACGAGGACCGGCTCCTGCCGCAGCTCTTCCCCGAGCTCTACCGTGGGCGGGGCGTCGACCAGCCGGGATTTCACCACCTTGACGTCCTCGGACACAGCTTTCTCGCCCTGGCGCGGATGGAGGAGATCCTCGCCAGGCCGTCGTCGTTCTACCCCGGCCATGAGGAGCGCCTTTCTCGCTACCTCGCGGACGGCGAGGCGGCGCTTCGTCTCAAGTGGGCGGCCCTCTTTCACGATCTCGGCAAGCCGGCTACCCGCCGCCTGCCACAGGACGGGGCCGGCCGGGTAACGTTCTACCGCCATGACTGCGAGGGCGAGCGGATCTTCCGCCTCTTTGCCGAGCGCAGCCGCTGGAGTCGCGAGCAGACCGCCGCCGTCGCACGGCTCATCGCCATGCACATGCACCCCTTTCACCTCTGTAATGTCGGCCGCAGCGCAACGGTCAGTGCCAGGGCGATCCTCAAGCTCTGCCGCCGTGCCGGAGAACTGCTCGACGGGCTCTTCCTCCTCGCCATGGCCGACAGCCTGGCCAGCCTCGGCACCGCAAAGCCGCCGCACATGGAGGAGGAACTGCGCCAGCTGCTGGGGCGGGTGCGCGAGCTCTATGAGGAGCGCATCGACGAGGCCCTGCATGGTCCGCCCCTGGTGAACGGGCGCGACCTTATCGACCACTTCGGGCTCACCCCCGGGCCGCTCTTTGCCGAGTTGCTCGACCAGGTCACCGCCGCCCGGGTGGAGGGCTCGGTCGGTGACCGAGCCGCCGCCCTGGCCTATGTTGCCGAGCTGCTCGCCGCACGAGGTGCGGGGGAGGCAGCGACCGGTTTTCGTCTTGTCAAAGAATCACAAATGGAATAAAACGTGCGGAAAATAAACGACTACTACTCGCAGCGGGCCAAGAAAGAGAAATACCCGGCCCGTTCCGTCTACAAGCTTTCGGAAATCCAAGAAAAGTTCAAGATACTCGGCAAGGGCGACAGCGTGCTGGATCTCGGCTGCTTCCCCGGCAGCTGGTCTCTCTACGCGGCGGAAGTGGTCGGGCCGAAGGGAATCGTCGTCGGTGTCGACCTGCAGCAGGCCGAGCAGATACCGCGCCCGGGAGGCGCCCCGATCCACTGGCTGTGTGCCGACATCATGGAGCCGGAGATGATCGTCCAGGTGCGCCGTATCCGCCCGGCCTTCCGCGTTCTCGTCTCCGACCTCGCCCCCAGGACCACCGGCAACCGCTGGGCCGACGCCCAGCAGTCGCTGGCCTTGGTGCGGCGGACCCTGGAGGTGGCCGAGGTGCTGCTGCTGAATCGTGGCAACTATGTCTGCAAGGTCTTTCAGGGCGAGGATTTCCCGGAATTTGTCGAGGGGTTGAAAGAGCGTTTCGCCATGGTCAAGGTGCAGAAGCCGAAAAGCTCGCGCGTCGAGAGCCGCGAGGTCTTCGTCGTCGCCATGGGCTTTATCGGGGTTGCCCCCGAAGCGGCATCGTCAAGAGGTTTGTAAGCAGTCTTCATTAATAATCTATCAGGATAGAGTATGTCAGGACATTCCAAGTGGAGCACCATCAAGAGGAAGAAAGGGGCCATCGACGCCAAGCGCGGCAAGATCTTCACCCGTCTCATCAAGGAGATCACCGTCGCCGCCAGGGCCGGCGGCGGTGATATCGAGGGCAACCCCCGCCTGCGCACGGCGGTGGCCGCGGCCAAAGCGGAGAACATGCCCAAGGACAACATCACCCGGGCCATCAAGAAGGGCACCGGCGAGATAGCCGGCGAGATTTACGAGGAGATCATGTACGAGGGCTATGGCCCCGGCGGCGTCGCCGTGCTGGTGGAGTGCATGACCGACAACCGTAACCGCACGGTGGCCGACGTCCGCCACTTTTTCTCGAAAAATAACGGCAACCTCGGCGAGTTTGGCTGCGTCTCGTGGATGTTCGAGAAGAAGGGATTGATCACCATCGACAAGAAGGGGGTCAGTGAGGAGAAACTCATGGACCTGGCCCTGGAAGCCGGGGCCGAGGATGTGGTCGAGGAGGAGAACGAGTTCCAGATTCATACCGCCCCCGATACCTTCGACAGCGTGCGCTCGACCCTCGAGGAGAATGGCCTCAGCTTTGTCGATGCCTCGGTCTCGATGCTGCCCAAGAACACCATCGAGGTCACCGACGAGAAAGTGGCCAAGTCCCTGCTGCGCCTCATGGAAAGCCTCGAGGACCATGACGACGTGCAGAACGTGTACTCCAACTTCGATATCGACGACGCCTTGATGGAGCAGTTGTCGTAAGCGGAGTGGCGTGGCGCGAATTCTCGGCATCGATCCCGGCAGCCGGATCACCGGGTACGGGATCGTCGACAGCCGCGGCGGCATCATGGACTTCGTCGTCTGCGGCGTGATCAGAACCAGCGCCACGCAGTCTTTCGCCTATCGCCTCAACGAAATCTTCGAAGGGCTGAACGAAGTGATCCAGACGCATCAGCCGGCGGTGGCGGCGGTGGAGGAGGTCTTCCTCGCCACCAACCCGCGCTCGGCACTGAAACTCGGTCATGCCCGGGGCGTGGCGGTGGTCGCCGCCATGCAGAACGGGCTGGCCGTCCACGATTACAGCGCCCGGGCGATCAAGAGGGCGGTGGTCGGCTACGGCCAGGCCACTAAGGAGCAGGTGCAGCATATGGTGCAGGTTCTCCTGCGGCTGACGGGCAAACCGAGCGTCGACGCCGCCGACGCCCTGGCGGTGGCCATCTGCCACGCCAACCATCTCCAGGGGGTCCTATGATCGCTTCCCTGTCCGGCAAGGTGCTGGCCAAGGGCGAAGACCGCGCCGTGGTCGATGTCGGCGGGGTCGGCTACGAGGTCATCCTCGCCAGTGACGCCGTCGCCCGCCTGCCCGAGAAGGGCCGCGAGGTCTTCCTCCATATCCATACCAGCGTGCGCGAGGATGCCATCACCCTCTATGGCTTTCCCGAAGAGGAGGAGAAGGAGCTGTATTTGCTGCTGCGCACTGTCAACGGCATTGGCCCCAAGCTCGCCCTGGCCATGCTCTCGGGGATGCGTGTCGCCGAGCTGGCTCGCTCCATAGCCGCCGCCGACGTCAAACGGCTGACCATGTTGCCCGGAGTCGGCAAGCGCATCGCCGAGCGGCTCTCGGTGGAGTTGAAGGAGAAGGTGGCCCACCTCGGCAGCACTGGCACCATTGCCGCTGTTGGCGGTGCCGTGACGGTGGCGCTGGCCGCCGGTTCGACGGCCGCCGACGTCCTCTCCGCCATGGGCAATCTCGGCTACCCGGAGGCGGTGTCGCGCCGCGCCTTGGAGACGGTTCGGCGACGCATGGGCGACGAGGTTTTTGAGCGGCTTGGCTTCGACCAGCTGATGCGCGAGACCCTGCGGAGCCTGGCATGAAGATCGACGACGATATCGGCGCCGAAAAGCGCCTGGTCGACCCGCAGCGCCAGCTGCGCGACCCCTCCGCCGACCATGCGTTAAGGCCGCAGCGCCTCACCGAGTATATTGGCCAGGAGCAGGTGCGCAAGAGCCTGTCGATCTTCATCCGTGCCGCCCTCGGCCGTGGCGAACCCCTCGACCATGTACTCTTCCACGGCTTTCCCGGCCTCGGTAAGACCACTTTGTGTTATATCATCGCCAACGAGATGGGGGCGGGCATCAAGGTCACTTCCGGACCGGTCATCGAGAAGCAGGGCGACCTTGCCGCCATCCTGACCAGCCTCCAGGAAGGGGATGTGCTCTTCATCGATGAGATCCACCGACTCAATCACGTGGTCGAGGAGATCCTCTATCCCGCCATGGAGGACTTCCAGCTCGATCTCATCATCGGCCAGGGCCCGGGGGCGCGTTCGGTGAAGATGGACCTGCCGCGCTTTACCCTGGTCGGGGCGACGACCCGCACCGGGCTGCTCACCCCGCCACTGCGCGACCGTTTCGGGGTGGTGCTGCGTCTCGAGTTCTACAGCCCGGAGGAACTGGTGACCATCGTGCAGCGCTCGGCGGCGATCCTCGGCATGAACATCGACCGCGACGGGGCGCTCGAGCTGGGGCGCCGATCGCGGGGGACGCCGCGCATCGCCAACCGTCTGTTGCGTCGTGTGCGCGATTTCGCCGAGGTTGGCGGCCACCATGTCGTCGATCGGCGCGTGGCCGACGAGGCCCTGACGCTGCTCGGCGTCGATCAGTTCGGGCTGGACGACATGGACCGCCGCATCATGTTGACCATCATCGACAAGTACGACGGCGGTCCTATTGGCCTGGAAACCCTGGCCACCGTGGTCTGCGAGGAAAAGAACACCCTTGAGGACGTCTATGAGCCCTTCCTCATCCAGTCGGGCTTCCTGCAGAGAACGCCGCGAGGGCGGATGGCCACCGTGCGCGCCTACGAGCACTTCGGGCGCAAGGCGCCGCGGCGCACGGTGGTGCAGCAGTCGTTGTTCGAGGACTGGCAGGGCGACGGCAAGGAAAAACTCTGAAAAAGGAGATGCGTATGGGAAAGACCATTGCCGATTTCAAGACGATGAAGGCCGAAGGGAAGAAGATCGTCATGCTCACCGCCTACGATGCCTCCATGGCGCGGCTGCTGCAGTCCTGCGCCGAGGTGGACATGCTGCTTGTCGGCGATTCCCTGGGGATGGTCATGCTCGGCTACGATTCCACCGTGCCGGTGACCATGGAGGATATGCTGCACCATGGCAAAGCGGTGCGGCGTGGGGCGCCGGACTCCTTTGTCGTCGTCGACATGCCCTTTGGCTCCTATCAGGGCAGTGAAGTCGATGCCCTGAACAACGCCATCAGGTTGATGAAGGAGGCCGGCTGCGACGCGGTCAAGCTCGAGGGCGGCCTCGGCGTCTGCCCGGTGGTGCGCCGCCTCGTCAACGCCGGTGTGCCGGTGATGGCTCATATCGGCCTGACCCCGCAGACCGCCGGCCAGCTGGGTGGGTATAAGCTGCAGGGCAAGGGCCTCGAAGACGCCCGACGGCTGCTCGCCGAGGCCCAGGGCCTTGCCGAGGCGGGCGCTTTCAGCGTGGTGCTGGAGTGCATCCCCGCTGGTCTCGCCGAGGTGATCAGCGAGAGTATCGCCATCCCGACCATCGGCATCGGCGCCGGGGCGCAGTGCGACGGCCAGGTACTGGTCCTCCATGACATGCTCGGCATGTTCGAGAAGTTCATCCCCAAGTTTGTCAAGAAGTTCTGTGATCTGGCTCCGTCGATCAAGGAGGGGGTCGGGCGCTATGCCGACGAGGTGCGCTCGGGGCAGTTTCCCGCGGCGGAATACGGCTTCGTCGGCCAGGGTGACTATCGCAAACTGCTGTCTTCGTAAACCGTTCGTCCCAGAGCTGCATACAACCAGGGGGGAAGCGTAGCCGACGCTTCCCCCCTTTATTTTTTCCCCACCTTTCACCACCGCTTTTCCCTTCCCTCTGAAAGCTCACCAAAAGCTACGCAGAAAGGTCATGACACTGTTTTTGCGCCTGGCCGAGCCAGATGTCACGAAGCGCTCTCCGTCGAACGTCTGTTCGATATTCACTCCACATCATATGGTGCCAGTGATCTTGATTGATACCGTATATAGGTGTTTTGTTGAGTATTGGCAGCATCTATGGGCTTGAACTGAGGGCCCTTTTTTCTCTTGACAGTATTCTGGAGGTACTATAAAAGGGGGTGATGGTGGCGGAAAGTGGGTTAAACGTGGCGCAAAGGGGCGGCGGGGTGTCTTGCCGAAGATCCGAATGCTGACCAGCCGTTTTCGAGGAAAATCGGAGCACAGCCTGGATGCCAAGGGAAGGCTCAACTTTCCCAGCCGCTTCCGCGAGGTGCTGCGCCTCAAAGACTCGGAAGAGGTGGTTATCGTCGCCCCCTGGGTCAACCATCTGCGTGCCTATCCCCTGCCGGAGTGGGAATCCCTCGAGACCAGGCTGCTCACCCAGGGCGGCGAGAACGGTATCTCCGGTTTCATTCGCATGGTGGTCGGCGGCGCGGTGGAGTGTCCCATCGACAAACAGGGACGCATCCTCCTGCCCCCCGATCTGCGCGGCGATTTGAAGATGGGCAAGGACGTCACCGTCACCGGCATGCTCGACTGGGTTGAGATCTGGGACCGCGAGGCCTGGCTGGCCGAGTCCGCCGCCACGCGGGAAAATTTCGGAACGCATATCGCCAGCCTTTCCAGGATGGGGATTATCTCGTGAGTGCTGGCGAGCTCTCGGCGCCATTGCACCGTTCGGTTCTGCTCAAGGAATGCATGGAGGCACTGGCGCCGGTCTCCGGCCGCCTCTATGTCGATGGCACCCTGGGACTCGGCGGCCATACCGAGGCCATCCTCGAACGATCGGCGCCGGATGGCAGAGTGGTTGCCTTCGAGTGGGACGAAGAGGCCCTGCGGCGCAGCGGCGAGCGCCTGCAAAAGTTTGGTGAGCGACTGGTCGTCGTGCGGCGCAACTTCGCCGAACTGAGGATTGGGCTGAGCGAGCTGGGGGTTGGGCAAATCGACGGGCTGCTCCTCGACATCGGGGTCTCCTCGATGCAGCTCGATCAGGCAAGTCAGCGAGGCTTCAGTTTCCAGCGGGACGAGCCTCTCGACATGCGCATGGACAACCGCCGTCCCTTGACGGCGCGGGCTATCCTCGCCACGGCGAGCGAAAGCGAACTCGCCGACATATTTTTCTATTATGGCGAGGAGCGCCAGGCGCGGCCAATAGCCGCGGCCATTGCCGCGGCGCGGCACAAGGAAGACATCGCCACCACCGGACAGCTGGTGGCTCTGGTGGCCGGGGCGGTACCGAGACGGTTCCACCCCAAAAACATCCATGTCGCCACCAAGGTCTTTCAGGCACTGCACATTGCCGTCAACGGGGAACTGGAGAATCTCGCCACGGCAATCGACGATGCCGTTCCCCTGCTGGCGGAGGGGGCGAGGCTGGCGGTGATCTCCTTTCACTCGCTGGAGGATCGTATCGTCAAAAGGAAGTTTCTCGCCAACGAAGGGTTGGCGGTGGTGACCAGGAAGCCGGTTCTCGCTTCGGCGGAGGAGACGGCGGCCAACCCGCGCGCACGCAGCGCCAGGCTGCGGGTGGCGGAGCGGCGGAACTGAGGGATGCAGGGGGATAGAAGTCATGAAATTTCGCACTATGTCACAGGTTTCCTCGTTTTCCAATGCCACATTGTACGGGATGGGGCAGGCAGGGGCATCCCCTGCCGCCGGACTGCCGGGCGGGCTCGAGCTCTGGCGCGCTTTGGGCAAAGTGGTGCTCTTTGCCCTGCCGCTCGCTCTCGCGCTGATGCTGACCCTCGGCGCCGTCAAGGCCGACCTGGAGCGCGCCATGGAAGCCGGGGAAGTGCATCAGCAGCAGCTCATCGACGACAACATCCAGCTTTTGGCGCAGCGTGCCGGCCTCTATGCCCCGGAACGGGTGAGCCGCGTTGCTGCCGACAAACTGTCGCTCTACGCTGCCGCTCCCGGCCAGATCGAGCGCATCAACTAGGGGGAGGAGAGCGGCAAGGCTTTCCTAGGATCCCATGACCAGACAGTCTCGCCCAAGACTTGGCACTACCCGCAGGGCGAGGCGCACATGGCTGTATGTCATACCCCTGCTTTTGGCAGCGGGGGGTGTCTGGTTCGTGCAGGAAAAATTCGGCTTTGTCGCCGCCATTCGCGACAAAGCCGCTTCGCTCACCTCCCTGGTGGCGGACTTCTCCGTTCCCCGCGGCACCATCTTCGACAGGAATCTCAAACAGCTGGCGGTGACTCTCGATCGCGTCTCGGTCTATGCCAGGCTGCGGGAGCTGGAGTCGATCCCGGGGACGGTCAAGGTGCTGGGGGAAATCCTCTCCCTCGACGAGCAGGAACTGCAGCAGAGCCTGCAGCGCAGCATGGAAGCCGATCGCACGCGGGTATGGATCGCCGGCGATATCAGCCTCGAGCAGGAGATCGCCATCAAGAGCAGACGGCTCGCCGGCATCACCATGCAGCGGGAGGAAAAGCGCTTTTACCCCAACGGTTCCCAGGCGGCGCACATCATTGGTTATGCCGATAACGGCATCGGCCTGGCCGGGGTCGAGCATTATTATGACAAGGTCATGGCCGGTGGCGGAAAAGCGCAGGACGACGGAGATGGGCGCACCTCCTCCCACGATCTGGTGCTCACCCTCGATCTCAAGGTGCAGGAGATCCTTGACACCATTCTTGCCGAGGCCACCCGCAACGAGCGGGTGATCAACGCCGTCGCCTGTATCACTGAGGCCAGGAGCGGGGAAATCATCGCCGCATCCCAGGTCCCTGGTTTCGATCCCAACGAGTTCGCCAAGTTTCCCAAAGAGGTTCTCGCCAATCGTCTCGTCGCTGCCGTACCCTTGTCCCAGGGGTTGCGCTTTCTTCTCCGTGACGTGGCCTTGCTCGCCAATGGCGGGGGGGAGGAAGGGCGGTTACCATGGAGTGTACGCGCTGTGGCTGGGGGGCTGGGCAACCAGGTGCGGCTCTGGGACCGGCTGCGTTTGAACGAGCGGCCGTTTACCGATTTCCATGCCGGGTTTTTGCCCGGAGAGCCCCAGGGGTCGCTGAATCACGCAGTGGCACCCCAGGACCCGTCCCTGGCCATGGTGCCGGAGAGTGCCTCACCGCTCAACATTGTCGCCGCCATCGCCGGCCTGCACGAGGAGGGGGCGGTTGCCTGGCCCCATGTGGTGCGTGGCAGGGTGGGGGCGCCGGAGAACCTGGCCATGGATCAGGGACCAAAGGGGCGTGCCGGCGGCGATGCCGCGGCCAGCGGCGGCTTCGCTGTGGAGGATGCCGTCGAGCTCTTTCGCAGCAGGGCCAGGCCCGGGCCGGCACGGTCCTACTTCTTTCATGACCAACTGGCGGTGGGCCGCGATATCGCCGGCAAGTCGCAACTCTTTCTCCAGGAACTGCTGCTGGTGACCATTCCCGCCGCTGGCAACGATCTTGTCCTGCTGCTGCTTGTCGAGGGCAAACCCCAAGGGGCGGCGCTAAAGAGCGGCGTCGCGCCGCTCATTGCCGAGCAGGTGGTCGAGGATCGTGTCGAGCGCATCTCCATTCTTCAGCAGGTGGCCAAGACCGTGGCCGACGTCGTTGAGGCTGAGGCTGGCGCGGACGTCAACTACCAGGAAGAAAAGGAGCAGGAACAGGTGGCGCACCGATCCGGAGAGGAGAGGGTCGCGCTGCCACTGGTAACGGTCATGCCCGACATCCGGGGGCAAAGTCTGCGCAAGGGCCTGCGGCTCCTGCAGGGTGTGCAGGCAAAGATCGTCATCAGCGGCACCGGCCGCATCGTAGGCCAGAAACCTTCCCCCGGCTCTTCGCTGAGTGGGGTGGGTGAGGTCGCGCTGATCCTCGAAAAGCCCGAGATGGTCACTCCGGAGGTTCTCGCCAAAAAAGCCGCCTCGGGCAAGTGATGGCCAGGATTGTACAGCAAAATGCCAAAGGTAAATCGGAGATTCGACATGGTATCCGTTAGCCCTCTTCCCACGCTGGCTGCCCTGCTCATGGGGCTGTCCCATCGGCTCGTCAATGCCGCCGGGCATGAACGGCCTCTCGAACTGCCCATCGCCACGGTGGTCACCGACTCACGTCTGCCGGCTCCGGGGGCGCTCTTCGTCGCCCGGCCTGGCACGATCAATGATGGCCATGACTATCTCGAGAAGGCGGTGGCCGCGGGGTGCACGGCGGTGGTCTGTCAGGCGGGACGCTGTTCGGCCGAGCGCCTCGCGGGTCTCGACGCGGTGGTGGTCGAGGTCGACGACAGCCTCGCCGCCCATGCCCGTATCTCCGCCAACTATTTTGGCCGCCCGGCCGAGGGTCTGACGCTGGTCGGCGTCACCGGCACCAACGGCAAGACGACGGTGACCTATCTCCTCGAGAGGGTGCTTCTCGCCGCCGGGCGGAGTGTCGGGGTGATCGGCACGGTCAACAACCGCTATACCCTTGGCGACGGCACGTGCCGGGTGCTCGATACGCGCTTCACCACCCCCGAACCCTTCACCCTGCAGCAGGTGCTGCGCACCATGGCCGATGCCGGGGTGAAGGTGGTGGTCATGGAGGTGTCGTCCCATGCCCTGGAGCAAGGCCGCGTCGGCGGACTGGGCTTTTCCGCCTGCGCCTTCACCAACCTGACCCGCGACCATCTCGACTATCACCGCGACATGGGCTGCTACTTCCAGGCCAAGGCCAGGCTCTTTGACACCTACCTGCGGTCGGATGGTGTGGCGGTGCTGCCGGTGGTTGCAGCGGAGGCTCCGTCCTGGCTGATTTCGTTGCACCGACTCTGCCGGGAGGCTGGTCAGGCGGTCGTTTCCTGGGGCGAAGAGGAGGGCGCGGCGGTACGGCTGCTCTCCCATGTCGCCGAACTCGAACGCTCAGTCCTGCAACTGGCTACGGCCAGCGGCACGAGAACCCTAGTCAGCCCCCTGGTGGGTCGCTACAATATCGACAACCTCCTCGTCACCTATGGCCTGGCCATGGCCCTGGGCATAGGCGAAGATGACATCGCCGCAGCCCTGGCGACTGCCGGCGGGGCTCCGGGCCGTCTGCAGCGGGTTACGGCGGGAGCCGCCTGGCCGGCCGGCGGGCCGGTGGTGCTCGTCGATTACGCCCATACCCCCGACGCCCTGGAAAAGGTCCTGAGCACCGTCAAGGCCCTGCCGCACGGCGAGTTGTACTGCGTCTTCGGCTGCGGCGGCGACCGCGACGACGGCAAGCGCCCGTTGATGGGCGGCATCGCCGCCTCTCTCGCCGACGTGGCGGTGGTCACCGACGACAATCCGCGCACCGAGGACCCGGAGAAGATCGTCAGCCGCATCGTCTCCGGCATAGACCAGGAGCTTGGCTCGCCACAGCCGCTGTCCTGGCTGCGGGAGCGCAGCAGGGGGGCGAGGGGCTATGTGGTGGAGAGGGATCGTCATCAAGCCATCGCCGCTACGGTGCGCGCCGCGGGGCAAGAAGATATCGTCGTCATCGCTGGCAAGGGCCATGAGGCTTATCAGTTGACCCTGCAGGGCAAGCGCTTCTTCGACGACTGCCTGGAAGCGAAAAACGCCCTGCTCTCGTGGACAGACGAACTCGTCGCAGCGGCTGCCGGCGGTGACCTGCACAGCGGCGCTGAAGGCCGTCGGCTGCTTTCCCGGGTGCTTACCGACAGTCGTCCGGAAAATCCCGGCGGCATCTTCGTTGCCCTCAAGGGGGAGCGCCACGACGCCCACGATTTCCTCTCCCAGGCCCTGGCCCGCGGGGCCGCCTGCCTGGTGGCGGAGCGACTTCCCGCTGGTCTTGATCAGAAGGACGCCTCGGTGGTGATCGTCGCCGACACCGAACGCGCCCTGGGCGACCTGGCGGCCTTTCGACGCCGGCGTCTGGCGGCGGTGAGCGCGCCGAAGGTCATCGCCATCACCGGCAGCTGCGGCAAGACGACAGTCAAGGAGATGGTCGCCGCCATCCTCGCGCGGCGTTGGCCGCCCGGTGCCGACTATCCTGAGGACTGCGTCCTCAAGACACAGGGCAACTTTAACAATCTCGTCGGTCTGCCCCTGTCGCTGCTGCCGCTGGCCGCCCACCACCGGGCAGCGGTGCTGGAGATGGGCATGAACCGGCCCGGCGAGCTCAGCCGCCTGGCCGAGATAGCCGCCCCCGATATCTGCTGCATCACCAATATCCATGGGGCCCATCTCGAAGGGCTGGGTTCCATCGAGGGCGTCGCCCGCGCCAAGGAGGAACTCTTTGCGGCCGCCGCCGGCGAGGCGACGCTGATCATCAACCTCGACGACCCGCGGGTGGCCCTGCTTGCCGGCAAGTACCCGCAGAAGCGGCTGACCTTTGCCGTCAATGCCGGACAGGGTGCGGAAGTTCCCGATTTTTATGCCTCCGAGCTCTTCTTCGCCAGTGGCGGGGCGATCACCTTCACCCTCCACCATCGCGGCGAGAGGGTGCCGGTGCACCTCTTCACCGCCGGCGAGCACAACGTCGCCAACGCCCTGGCCGCCGCCGCCATCGCCGCCGCCGCCGGGGCGGGCCTGGCCGAGATCGCCAGCGGCCTCGGCGACTATCGCCCACCGGCAAAACGCATGGAAATGCTCGCCAGTCCTTTGGGGCCGACCATTCTCAACGACAGCTACAATGCCAACCCGGCGTCGATGGCAGCCGGCCTGCGCACCGTCAGGCAGCTGGCCGGGGGGCTGGCCCTGGCCATCGTCGGCGACATGCGCGAACTGGGCGAAGCTGCCCCCGCCGCCCATTTCGAAATCGGCCGCCTGGCCGGCAAACTGAGCATCGACTATCTCGCCGTAGTCGGCGAGCACCGCGCGGAGGTTCGCCGCGGCGCCTTGTCCGGCGGACTTCCGGCGGAGCGCGTGCGCGTCTTCGCCACCAAGGAGGAGGCCGCCTCGTGGGTAAAAGAACTGATGACAGTAAAAAGTCTTGGAAAAGATGATGTGATCCTGGTAAAGGCTTCGCGTGGTCTGCAATTCGAAACCATCACGGCGCAATTGATGGACCACCCCGCCGAGTGAACTCCCTTTACCAGCAACCCTCGAGATCAGGCCGCAAGCGGCCGGGACAACCATGCTCTATCACCTTCTTTTCCCTCTCTCCAGCGACCTCAATTTTCTCAATGTCTTTCGCTATATCACCTTTCGCTCCATCGGGGCGACAGTCACCGCCCTGGCCATCGTCGTCCTCCTCGGCCCATGGTTCATCGCCACCATGAAGCGCCTGCAGGTGGGGCAGGTGGTGCGCGACGACGGCCCGGCCAGCCACCTCGCCAAGCAGGGGGTGCCGACCATGGGCGGCATGTTGATCATCGCCGCCATAGTCATCGGCACCCTGCTGTGGGCGAGGCTCGACAACCTCTGGGTGTGGCTGGGGCTGTTCATCACCATCTTCTATGGGGGGATCGGCTTCATTGATGATTCACGCAAGATCAGGAAAAAGAACTCCAAGGGGCTGAGCGCCCGGGGCAAGCTGGTGCTGCAGATCGTCGGCGCTTCCCTGGTGGGCGTGGCCATCTTCATCCACCCCGGCTTCGACGGGCATCTCAGCTTTCCCTTCTTCAAAAACCTCAGGCCCGATCTGGGCTGGTTCTACGTGGTCTTCGCCGTGCTGGTCATCGTCGGCAGTTCTAACGCCGTCAACCTCACCGACGGCCTCGACGGCCTCGCTACCGGGCCGACGGTGGTCTGCGCCGCGGTGTACCTCGTCTTCGCCTATCTTGCCGGTCATGTGGTGCTCTCCGAGTACCTGCAGTTGCCCTATGTGGCGGGCAGCGGCGAGCTGGCGGTGTTTTGCGGCACCATTGTCGGCGCCTGTCTCGGCTTCCTGTGGTTCAACGCCTATCCGGCGCAGATGTTCATGGGTGACGTCGGTGCCCTCTCTCTGGGGGGTGCACTCGGCGCCATCGCCATCATCATCAAGCAGGAGTTCCTTTTGGTCATCGTCGGCGGCATCTTCGTCATGGAGGCCTTGTCGGTGATCATGCAGGTCGGTTACTTCAAGCTCACCAACGGCAAGCGCATCTTCCTCATGGCCCCCTTTCATCACCATTTCGAAAAAAAAGGTTGGCACGAACCCAAGGTGGTGGTTCGTTTCTGGATAGTCTCGATCCTTCTGGCGCTCTTTGCCATCGCCACCTTGAAACTCCGCTAGAGGTGCGAAGATGATCAACCCCGGCGATGATGTAGCCATACTCGGCCTCGGCGTCTCGGGAAGGGCGGCGGCGCGTTATGCCCTGTGGCGGGGCGCCACGGTGCGCCTCTCCGATAGCAGGCCGCGGGAGCGCTTCGCCATCGAGGAGCGGGAGCTGCTCGCAGAACCTGGCGTCCTTTGGGAGGCTGGCGGCCACACCTTCGACTTTCTGCGCCTGGCGGGACGCATCCTGGTCAGCCCTGGTGTCGATCTCGCTCAGCCGTTGCTGCGGCGCCTCGAAGAGGCCGGCGTCGCCATCAGCGGCGAGCTGGCGGTGGCGGCGAAAGAGCTGCGCGTGCCGACGGTGGCCATCACCGGCACCAATGGCAAGACCACCACCACCACCCTGGTCGGCGAACTGCTCGCCGCCGGTGGTCTGGCCCCCTTCGTGGGCGGCAATATCGGCACGCCCCTCTACGACTATCTTCGCCAGCCCGGCGACCACCGGGCGGTGGTCGCCGAGGTGAGTAGCTTCCAGCTGGAGAGCGCCGGTTCCTTCGCCCCGCGGGTGGGCATCCTCCTCAACATCACCCCCGACCACCTTGACCGCCATGGCAGCCTCGAGGCATATGGGCGCATCAAGATGCGTCTTTTTGCCAACCAGGGTGCTGGCGACGTGGCCATCGTCAACGGCGACGACCCCCTCTGCCGCAGTCTCGCCCAGGGATTGCCGGGTGTGCTGCAGACCTTCGGCCACGAGGCGGACCATACGGCGGTGATTGTTGGCAAGACGGTGCGCGCTCTGGTCGACGGCCAGGTCGAGGAGTATTCTCTCGCTGGCACCGCCCTTGGCAACAGCGTCGGATTGCAGAACAGCGCCGCCGCCATCCTCGCCGCGCGGGCCATGGGCGTGGGGCGGGAGGCGATTGTCGGGGCCCTGCGCGCTTTCAGCCTCTTGCCGCACCGCCTTGAGTTGGTGAACGAGATCGACGGGGTCCGCTATTACAACGACTCCAAGGCCACCAACACCGGGGCGGTGCTCGGGGCTCTGGAGGAGTTCGACGGCAATGTCCTGCTCATCGCCGGCGGCCGCGACAAGGGCGACGACTATCGCCTGCTGCGACCGGCGGTAGCGGCCTCGGTACGTCTGCTG
>JANJUM010000064.1 GCA_024710585.1 Desulforhopalus sp. | reverse complement strand
GGGTGTGGCTTTCCTGCAGCCGCCGCTGCTCGCGTGGGGCCTCTTCGGCGGCGGCCGCCGCCTCCTGCAGCGGGTTGGCGCGCAGGGCGACCTGCGCTTCGAGGCGCTGTCTCTCCAGCTCCAGTTCCTCTTCGCGGCGGCCAGGGGGAGCGCCTGTCCGCTGGCAGCCTGCGCGGAGTACGGGCATGGTCGCCTCGGGTTCCTGCCCGTCCGGGGCATTGCGCGGGGCGCCGAAGAAAAAAAGGATGCCGCGCTGGAGATCGGGGACGAAGCGGCCGTCGAGGTGCAGGCCTTGGGTGGTAACGAGGGTGATGAGGCAGTTGCCGGCCTTGGCCAGGGCGGCAAAGGTCAGGGGGAGATCTGGACACACCAGGCTGAAATGGTCGGCGAGAGGTGCGCCGGCAGCGGCGGTGGCGCCGTGCAGGAGCCGCCCTTCCTGGAGAACGCGCAAGTCGGCGTCGACGGCGAAGTGCCAGGGTTCGAGTTCGGCCAGCTGTGCAAAGGAGAGTCCGTACATGGCGACGCCCCTCGAACCGTCTCCCTCCCGTCCCGCCAGGGCGGGGGTTAGGGGCGGTGGAGAAAGTGAACCGCGCGGAAAGGACCTTTTCTCAATCCTAGCGAAAATTGCCGGGGATACGCAAAGGAGAAATGCGCAACGAGCGATCAGAGGCCATTTTTGAGATCCATGGCCACCAGCCGGGCATAGTGGCCGTCGGCCTGCAGCAGCTCTTCGTGGCTGCCCTGCTCGACGATGAGGCCATGGGCCATGACGACGATATGGTCGGCACGGCGGATGGTGGAGAGGCGATGGGCGATGACCAGCGAGGTGCGGCCGCGGAAGCTGTCGGTGATGGCCTGCTCGAGGATGTTCTCCGACTCGGTGTCGATGGCCGCGGTGGCCTCGTCGAGGACGAGGATGGCGGGGTTGCGGCACAGCACCCGCGCGAAGGCGAGCAGCTGCTTCTGGCCAGTGGACAGCTCGAGGCCGCCCTCGCCGATAGGGGTGTCGAGCCCTTGGGGGAGCCGGGCGACGAAGGCCGCCATGCCGGTGCTGGCGAGGATCTCCTCGACCTCATCGCGGCCGCGGCCGGTATCCATGACGATATTGGCCAGCAGGCTGTCCTGAAGGATGAAGACATCCTGAAGAATGACGCCGACGACTGTGCGCAGCCGTTCCAGCGACAGCTGGGATATATCGACGTCGTCGATGAGGATGGAGCCCTCCTGGGGCTGGTAGAAACGCAGCAGCAGGTTGACCAGGGTCGATTTGCCGGAGCCGGTGGTGCCCACCAGGGCGACGGTCTGCCCGGGCCTGATCACCAGGGAGAGGCCGTGCAGCACCTCGCGGTCTTCGTCGTAAGCAAAGCGCAGCCCGCGGAACTCGAGCTTGCCCCGGGGGTCGGGCAGCGCCAGCGGCAGCCGCGGCTCGTCGATGTGCCGCTTGCTGTCGAGCAATTGGAAGATACGTTCCGCCGAGGCCATGGCCGACTGCACCACCGAGTACTTCTGCGACAATTCGCGCAGTGGCTGGAAAAAGAGTCGCATGTAGGAGATGAAGGCGACCAGCTCGCCCAGGGTGAGGCGGCTCTGCAGGATCTCCCCGCCGCCATACCAGAGGATGATCGCCAGGGCGGCCGAGCCGAGGAACTCGGTCAGCGGCATGAAGATGCCGAAGAGTTTGATCTGTGTAAAGGTGCGGCGCCGGTACTCCTCGCTGAGGGCGAAGAAGGTGGCGCGGCTCGCGTTCTGGCGGTGGAAGAGCTGGAGGATGGCGATGCCGGCCAGGGACTCGGAGAGAAAGCTGTTGATCTTGGCCAGCTGGCTGCGGATGTCGCGGAAGCACTCCCGGGCGAGGCGGGCGAAGAAGACGGTGATGAGCAGGGCCAGGGGCACGAAGAGGGCCATGATCGCCGCCAGAGGTGGGTTCATCGCGAAGAGCAGGACGAGGATGCCCGCCAGGCGCAAAACGTCGTTGAACAGGGTGACGATCACCGAGGTGAACATCTCGTTCATGTTCTGAATGTCGTTGGTCAGCCTGGTGACCAGCTGGCCGGTGCGGCGGCTGTTGAAGAAGGGCAGGTCGAGGCGCAGCAGGTGGGCGAAGAGGTCCTGGCGCAAGCGGTGCATGACCCACTGGCCGACGTATTCCAGGAGGAGGATCTGCGCGAAGGTGGCGAAAAACACCAAACCGATGAGCAGGCCGTAGTAGAGGCTGTTCCAGCCGAGCCCGGAGAGTCGCGCCGCGGTCTCCATCTCGTGGGCGGTGAGATAGCGGTCGATGGCCGTCTGCACCAGGTAAGGCTGGGCCAGGGTCGCCCAGGTGAGAAAGAGCGACAGCAGCACCGCCGCGACCAGCGCCATGCGGTAGGAGGAGGCGTAGGCGAGGATGCGCCGCCACAGGCGCAGGTCGCCGAGCGAGCCCTGGTGTCCCTCTTCGCTGTAGCCGAAGTCCATCATGGCTGCCGCTCCCCCGAATCGTCCTGGCGCATCTGCTTGTCGTGCATGGTGCGGTAGAGGGCGTTGACCCGCAGCAGATGGTCATGGTCGCCCTGGTCCTCGACCCGGCCGTCGGCGAGGACGACGATATGGTCGGTCATCGATAGCAGTTTGATGCGGTTGGAGACGACGATCACCGTTTTGCCGTGGAAGTGCTCCCGCAACCCGCTGAAGACCTGGTGCTCGGTGGCGGTGTCCACCGCCGAGAGGCCGTCGTCGACGATCAGCAGCGGCCGGTCGCAGAGCAGGGCCCGTGCCAGCGCGAGGCGCTGGCGTTGTCCGCCGGAGAGCTTGACGCCGCGTTCGCCGATCAGCGTCTCATAGCTCTCGGGGAGCCTCTCGATATCGTCGTGGATGGCCGCCGCCCGGGCAGCGGCGACGATCTCTTCACGGCTGGCGCCATCGCGGCCGAGGGCGATGTTGGCGGCGATGGTGTCGGAGAAGAGCACCGGTTCCTGGCTGACGAAGGCGATATGGGCGCGGAGGTAGTCAAGAGGCAACTGGTTGACGTCGCTGCCGGCGAAGAAGAGCATGCCGTCTTCCACCGGGTAGAGCCGGGTGAGCAGCCGGCACAGGGTGGTCTTGCCGCTGCCGGTGCGGCCGGTGATGCCGTGGATGCCGGGGCCGAGGCTCAGGCTGAGGCCGTTCAGCACCGGCGTCGCCCCCGCCGGGTAGCGGAAGGTGAGGTGCTCGACGACGAAGCCGGGCCGGGCCACCATGGCCTGGCCGGGGGCGGCAGGCGGGTCGACGAGGAGCGGCGTGCTGGCGGTAAGGCTGTGGATGCGGTTCAGCGAGGTCAGGCCGCGTTGCACCAGGTTGGCCACCCAGCCGATGGCCATCATCGGCCAGATGAGCATGTAGAGGTAGGTGATGAAAGCGACGAAATCGCCTAGGGTGATGCTTGCGGAAATTACCAGGCGGCCGCCGAAATAGAGGACCATGAGCATGCCGGCGCTGCCGGCAAGGGTCGCCAGCGGGGTGATCAGCCCCTGGATGACCGCTACCTTGAGGTTGCCGCGGACGTAGCCCTGGCCGAGCTTGTCGAAGCGGGCGGCCTGGAAGGCCTCCATGGTGTAGGCCTTGAGCAGGCCGATGGAGAGCAGGCTGGTTCGCGAGAACTCGGTGAGCTGTGAGAAGACCTCCTGCACGGTGGTAAAGCGGCGGTGCAGCCGCGCTGACAGCTTTCTCGTGGCAATGGCCAGGAAGGGCATCGGCGTCAGGGCGAGCAGGGTCAGCATGGGGTCGATGGCCGCCATGAAGGCGATGGCGGCGAGCGACATGACCAGGGCGTCGACGGCGGCCACCACGCCCATGCCGCAGGCCATCTGCACCGCCCCCAGATCGTTGCTGCTATGGGCCATGAGATCGCCCGGGCCGTGCTTTTCGAAGAAGGGCGCGTCCATAAGGAGGATATGGCCGAAGAGGCGGTTGCGCACCTCCTGCTCGAGCAGCCGCGAGAAGCCGATGATCAGGTAGCGCCACACGAAGCGCAGCAGCACCACGGCGATGGCGATGGCCACCATGACTAGGGCAAGCCGAAACAGCTGCGAGGTGCTGGCGCTGCCGGCGGCCAGGGCGTCGACGCCCTCCTTGAGAAAGCGCGGGATGATCAGCTGCAGGAAATCGACGACGATGAGGGCGGCGAGACCTGAGGCGACGCGCAGGCGGTAGCGGCGAAACGAGGGCAGGATGAGGCTGCGCAGTTGAGCGAGGGGGACCCGCGATGCGGCCTGCTGCGGCCGGGCCGTGGAGGGGGAGGAAGGGTTCACGCGCGGGTCTTCTATGGTTGTCTCGGTCTGTTCGGCCACGGGCTCGGTGCGGCGGGAGAGGGCATGGGTCGGATAATACCGGGCAATGGGGGGAAAGTCATCGGGAAAAGGGTCCCGCCCGCCTCAGCCGTCGGGCTTGCGGGAAGCCTCCAAGGTGTGTAGAGTAGCCTGCTGTTGCCTTTGGCGCACTCCCCCGCATTCTTCCCACCCCCATTATCGTCATGCTTACGAGTCTTGTCATCTATTGTCTGGTCGGCGCCGTCGCCGGCATCCTCGCCGGCCTGCTCGGCATCGGCGGCGGGCTGGTCATCGTCCCCATGCTCGTCTATGTGTTCGGGCTGCTCGCCATCCCTCAGGAACTCTCCATGCACCTCGCCCTGGCCACCTCCATGGCCAGCATCATGTTCACCTCGATCTCCAGCTTCATGGCCCACCATCGCCGTGGCGCGGTGCACTGGGAAGTGGTGCGGCGCATCGTCGCCGGCATCTTTACCGGAACCTTTGTCGGTTCCTGCTTCGCCTCGACCTTGTCCACCGGTTTTCTGAAGATCTTTTTCGTCGTCTTCCTCTACGTCGTCGCCGTGCAACTGCTGCTCAACAAAAAGCCCAAAGGGAGCCGGGAACTGCCGGGGATGGCGGGGATGTTCGCCGCCGGCAACATCATCGGCGCGGTGTCGAGCTTCGTCGGCATCGGCGGCGGAACCCTCTCGGTGCCCTTCATGCTGTGGTGCAATATTCGTGTCCATAATGCCATCGGCACCTCGGCGGCCATCGGCCTGCCCATCGCCATCGCCGGCACCGCCGGATACATTTATGGTGGCTGGAACGCTGCCGAGCTTCCTCCCTATTCCCTGGGATTCGTCTATCTCCCCGCCCTGTTCGGCATTGCCGCCGCCAGCGTCCTCACCGCCCCGCTGGGGGTCAGACTGGCCCATAGCCTGCCGGTCGACAAGCTGAAAAGGGTCTTTGCCATTCTCCTCCTGGTGGTTGCCACGAAGATGCTGGTGAGCGTTCTCTGAGAACCTTCACGGCGAATTCCTTCCGCTGAAGATGTCTCCGGGCGGCAGGTGTCGTGGTCTTCGCCTCTTCCCCTCTGGCGGGGCACTTCTCTGTCGGCGGTCCTTAGAGGCTGGCAGCAATGCCAGGGGCATGCTCTGCGTCTGGTAAAGAAGCGCGCTGCAGTTCAGTCTATGGTGCGGTGCCAGCAGAGCGCATGACCGGAGTTGCATGCCCTCCTCACGTTACTGCGTTCTGCAGGGTTATCGGTGTGCGGATTTTCGCTTCCTTTTCATGTCTTGGGTGATTTCAGGCGAGATGCTCGTGGTGCCTTCGGCGTGCCGGTGGATTCAGGGGAGAACTCGCCTATCCCGGCATAGCGATCGAGCGCTCGGCCTCCGCTGTACACAATAAAAAGCACCAGACCAGCTGCTCCGACCAAGATCATGCCGACTCCGTCATTGGTTCTTCCCGGCTCAAGGCAGGATGAACTGGGATCGCTGGCATCGTAGAAGACCATCAACGGATGCTGTGCGGAGTGGCGGGCCAGTGTTTCCTCGGCGAGGCGTCTGCCGCGGGCGCCATGGATGCAGGGGGCGCCATGGTAATTGAGTCTATTGTTTCTGTATGTCTTCTGCCCCACGATATACGTGTAGCTGAGCTCAGCCTGGTGACAGACAAGGGCACCTCCTCCCTTGCCCCCGTCCTCGGTGGTTTCAACAACTCGCGCGGAGACGATGGTGCCCGGTGTGGAAGGCCAGTTCAGCGATTCGCTGGATGATGTGTTCATGACAAAGCCCGCCGTCATGGCAGCCAGGGAAATCAATAGCAATGCTGATGCCTTGAGAGTGAATTGGGGTGTGAGGAACGCGACCGGCATACGGCTCAGTAACTTGATCTGGCAAAGGGGTCCAGCGTTTCCCGGTCGAGGCCGGGTGATGGTTGTCTCCAGGGTGCCCTTTGTCGAGGGCTGACGCCCCACGTCGTAGAGAATGCCAATTCCCTCTATTCCTCCATCTTATCACTGAAAGCGCTGAAAACCGAAGTTGCTTTTCGTTTTTTCCCCGGTCATGCAGACGAATGCAGACGAATGCAGAATGCTGCATGACCGGAGAACCTTTTCACCTGCTGCGAGCTGATACCCGAAGAACTCTCCTCTTCATTCCAGAAAGCGGCAGAGCACCAGCCCTTGCCAGAAGGATGGGCGTCTGACGCAGTTATGCCGAAGATCAAGGTCCTAATGCGCCTCTTCGATGCAGATGGTGCGCCGCAGCATCGCCTGCACCGTCCTGACGATCAATACGATGATCACCGTGGTCAGCACCCCGAGGAGCACGGCGCCGCTCCAGGCGAAGAAGACTTTGCCGCTCTCCTTGGCCATGAGCAGGGTGGCAATGGTCAGGGCGGCGATGGGGAAGGAGTAGGCCCACCATGAGAGGAAGAACTTCAGCTTGAGGAAGATCGGCAGCTGCGAGAGCAGCAGGAGGAAGAAGAATACGGCGATATAGTAGAATATGGTGCCGCTGTGGCCGATGGATGCGGTGAGGTTGAACCACGACAGCAGGGCCACTGCCGGCGGGGCTATGAAGATAAAAAGCGTCGGCATGAGGCGCTCGGGCAGGCTCTGGTGGAAGATGAGGCGGTAGAAGATGATCGCGGTGAGGATCGGCCAGAAGAACAGGCCGAGGCTATAGAAGAACCATGAGATCTCTACCGCCCCATGCTGCACCCCGGCAATGGGCACGAGGATGTTGCCGACCACGGGAATGAACCAGGCGGGGTTGAGGTGCTTGATGTCGAAGGTGGTCTTGTGGATCCACGAGGAGAGCACGTAGAGGGTGAAGACGAAGTGCAGCCCGCTGCCGAAGCTCCATAATGCCAGCGAGAGGCCCTTGCTCAGGGGCAGGTAGGCGATGGAGAGGAGAATCAGGCCGATGGAGACGGTGGGCAGAAAGGCGATTTTCACCGGGTGGGTGAGCTCGGCGCGCACTTCCTCCGGGTAGCGGAGGATCTTGGCGAGGTAGGAGGCGATGAAGACCACGAACAGCGCCGAGGTCAGTGTCACCAGCGGCGTGCTGACCGCAAAGGGCAGGGTGAAGATGTGCTCGGCGCGGCTCCAGGCGATGGAGAAGCCGGACATGCCCATGATGACGGCAAACCAGGAAATGGGGAAGTACTTGAGGCGGGGTCCTTCAGGGTTGGTGCTCATCGCTGTGCTCCTTTGTTCGTGGTGATGCGGCGCGGTCGTCGCTCTGCGGTTCTTCGGTGGTTGCCGGGGCCGCCAGTGCCTGCGGCGTGAGAGCCGGCACTGGCGTGGCCTTGCTTGAATGCAAGCGGGTGGCGGACAGGAGAGAGAAAGGGTGCCGCTGCCTGCCGGGCAGCGATGCCCTGTTATCCCTCTGTCGAGGCCCGGTTGCGTTCACTTGCACATAATAGTCACCGGCCGCTGTCGGTTGAAGGGGTTCGCAAAGAAATTTAAGAAAAAACTTAAAAGCTGTATATGCCTGTAAACAATTTGTAATTTGCAAAGAGCATCCAGTCCTCCTGGTCTGCACAGGCAATATCACAAAGAAGTGCTTTTCCGGGGAGGACTTGACCTAGGTCAAAGAGCCTTCCGGTCGTTTGTGGCACCATGGAAAGGCAGGGTGAGGATTTCCACGTGTTTCGCGCCGTCTCATGGCTGATACGGAGGTTCCATGCCAGTCTTCAGTTATCTCGCCTTTCCCCACCCCGGCTGCCGGGAGCGTCTCTGTGACGCCCTGGCGCTGCTGCCCCACTGTGCCATCCTCCCCGCCACCGACCACGACCTGCTGGTGGTGGTGACCGATACCCCGGACGACAATGCCGAAGCGGCGCTGCAGCGGGGCCTGAAGGCCTTGCCCGAACTGCAGTCGCTCAGTCTCGTCTTCGGCTCCGATGAACCCCAGGAAAGGACGTGAGGCCCCTCATGAAACTCGACAGACGACAATTTCTCGTCAGGGCGGCGACCGGCAGTGCCATTAGCGCGGCAACGGCACTCTTCCCCGGCATCTCTTTCGGCGAGTGGCCGAAGATCGCCGAAAATTCCTCTGTGGTTTCGTGGCACAAGGCGCCCTGCCGCTTCTGTGGCACCGGCTGCGGCGTTCTTGTCGGCACCGTCGGCGGGAGGGCGGTGGCGGTCAAGGGCGACCCCAACAGCAGTGTCAACAAGGGGCTGTGCTGCATGAAGGGCTATCACTCGGTTCAGGCCCTCTACGGCGCCGACCGCCTCACCAAGGCCAAGGTCCGCAAGGATGGCCAACTGGTCGAGGTGCCAATGGCCGAGGCCCTGGACCTCGTTGCCAGCAAGCTGCGCGAGACCCGCGAGAAATATGGCAAGGACGCGGTGGCCATCTACGGCTCCGGGCAGTGGACCATCCCCGACGGTTATGTCGCCAGCAAGCTCTTCAAGGGCTGTCTCGGCACCAACAACGTCGAAGCCAACGCCCGGCTGTGCATGTCCAGCGCCGTCACCGGCTTCATGACCTCCTTCGGCATCGACGAGCCGATGGGCTGTTACGAGGATATCGAGCATGCCGACGTCTTCGTCACCTGGGGCAACAACATGGCCGAGATGCACCCGGTGCTCTTCTCGCGCATGCTCGCCAGTCGCCGGCGCCGCGCCGGGGTCAAGGTGATCGACTTCGCCACCCGCCGCACCCGCACCAGCCAGGCCGCCGACCGCTCGATCCTCTTCCGGCCGCAGACCGACCTCGCCGTGGCCAACGCCATCTGCCACGAGATTGTTGCCAATGGTTGGGTCAACGAGGCCTTTGTCGGCGAGCACGTCTCCTTCCACCGCGGCAAGACGGGCATCGGCTACGGCACCGAAGACCATTTCGCCTTCACCGACGAGGAACAGGGCATCACCTTCGACGACTATCGCCGCTTTCTCGCCGACTATACCCCGGAGAAGGTGGAGAAGATCTCCGGCGTCTCGGCCAAGGACATCAAGTATCTCGCCGCCCTCTATGGTGACCCGGCCCTCAAGGTGGTCTCCTTCTGGTGCATGGGCATGAACCAGCACACCCGTGGCACCTGGATCCAGAACCTCGTCTATAACATCCACCTGCTCACCGGCAAGATCTCCCAGGCCGGCAACGGGCCCTTCTCCCTCACCGGGCAGCCCAGCGCCTGCGGCACGGTGCGCGAAGTCGGCACCCTGACCCACGCCCTGCCCCATGGCACGGTCGGCAACGAGCACGACCGGCAGATGGCGGCGGAGATCTGGGGGGTGCCGGTGGCCAATATCGACCCCCGCCCCACCTACCATACGGTGGAGATGTTTCGCGCCCTCGATCGTGGCGACATCAAATTCCTGTGGATCCAGGTGACCAACCCCATGGTCACCCTGCCCAACCTCAGGCGCTACCGTAGCGGCGCGCTCAAGGAGGACCGCTTCGTGGTGGTCTCCGACGTCTACCCGACCCCGACCACCGATATCGCCGACGTCATCCTGCCCTCGGCGCTGTGGGTGGAGAAAGAGGGCCTCTTCGGCAACTCGGAGCGCCGTACCCAGCATTGGCAGAGGGTGGTGGAGCCTCCCGGCGAGGCCATGTGCGACACCTGGCAGCTCATCGAGGTGGCGCGCCGTCTCGGCTTCGCCGAGCGCTTTCCCTGGAGCCGCGAGGAGGCTATCGAGAAGATCTGGGAGGAATATCGGCGCTTCCACGCCGGGCCCAAGCACGAAATGGCCCCCTACGAGACCCTGCGCGCCCGTTCCGGGGTACAGTGGCCCTTCGTCGAGGGCAAGGAGACGCGCTGGCGCTTCAACGCCGCCCACGACCCGGCCTGCAGCAACGGCAAGGCCTTCCACTTTTACGGGCAGCGCGACGGCCGCGCCTGGATCTGGGCGCGCCCCTACGAGCCGGCGGCGGAGTCCCCGGACCGTGACTACCCCTTCTGGCTCAACACCGGCAGAGTCATCGAACACTGGCATACCGGCTCCCTTACCAGGCGGGTGCCGGTGCTGCACAATGCCGTGCCTGCCTCCTATGTCGAGCTCAACCCCGAGGACGCCGCCGCCCTCGGGGTGGTCAACGGCGAGAAGGTGCGCCTCGTCTCGCGGCGCGGGGAACTCGTCCTGCCGGCGCAGATCAACGGCCGCGGTCTGCCGCCGCGCGGCATGGTCTTCGTGCCGTTCTTCGACGAGAGCCTGCTCGTCAACGAGGTCACCCTCGACGCCTTCTGTCCCATCTCGAAGCAGCCCGACTATAAAAAATGCGCGGTCAGAGTGGAGAAAGCCTGATGAACAGCAAAGAGCGAACCATTGTCGGGGCATGGGGACTGCTGGCGCTGTCCGGCCTGGCCGGTCTGGCCTGGGCGGGGAGCGGGCTGGAACCATCTGTAGGGGTGGGGTTTTCCGCCGAGCTTGCGGTATCTCACGGGCAGCTGGAACAGTTCGACCACCAGAGCGGCAAGCTCTATCGCGCCGGCCGCGAGACACCTGAGCCACAGCTTGCCGGAGAAGCCGGGACCCGCAACCTGGCGCAGTTCTATCAGCTGCGGCAATATCCCGGCTCGCCGCCGGTCATTCCCCACGGGGTCGCCGCGGCCTTCGCCGCCGTCGACGGCAACTGCCTCGCCTGCCACGGCAAGGGCGGCTACAGCGCCGAGCATCGCGCCTTCGCCCCGGTCACCCCTCACCCGGAGAACAGCCTCTGCTTCCAGTGCCATGCGGCGACGACGGCGGCCAAACCCTTTGTCGACACTACCTGGCGGTCCCTGCCGCCGCCGCGCCTCGGCACCTCGTTTCTTGGCGGTTCTCCGCCCACAGCGCCCCATGGCCTGCAACTGCGCGAGAACTGCATCGCCTGCCATGTCGGACCGGCGGCGGTAGCCGAGATCCGCGTTACCCATGCCAGTCGCGGCAATTGTCGGCAGTGCCATGTGGTGGCGCAGCCGCAGGAAGTGTTCCGCGAATTCACGCGCCAATGAGCGCTTTCCGGGGAGGGCTGCGATGAACGGAAATACTCTTGCCAAAGCCGGCCGAAGCTGTCTGCTGGCGGTGGCCGCCCTCGCTGTGGTGGCCGGGGCCGGGCTCTGTGCCGGCGGCGGCGCTTCCTTCCTCGAGGGAATCAAGGCCCATGAAGAGAAGCTCGAGAAGGGCGGGCCGGTGGCGGTGTCCCCGGTGACGCGACCGGTGGTGACCGCCGGGGAGCCTTACCAGGGCGGCACCTTCGCGGTGCTTGCCCGCAAGGGGGAAATAGGCCGCTATCCCTGCAGCAGCTGCCATGGCAAAGGGCAGGTCCAGTTCAACAACGGCCTGCAGCTCACCCATGGAGACGTGGTCGTCAACCACGGCCGCGAGGGTAACAGCCTCTCCTGCATCGACTGCCACCACCCCGAGGACCGCGACGCCCTCGAGGACAAGAAGGGCAACCGCATCGATTTCGACCACAGCTATCAGCTCTGCGGCCAGTGCCATTTCCGGCAGAAACGCGACTGGCTGGGCGGGGCCCACGGCAAGCGGGTGGAATACTGGGCGGGGGAGCGGGTGGTCTACAACTGCACCACCTGCCACAATCCCCACAGCCCGCGCTTCGCCCCGCGTTTCCCGGCCACCTATGCCGTTCCCCTGCCATGACGAGGAGGTCCCATGTCTGCCAACGACCAGGGCCAGTCCGGCCAACATCCCCTTGACGACAAAACCAGTCGCCGCGCTTTTCTCAAAGGCGTTGCGGCCGGTTCCGCCGCCTTCATGGCCCTGGGCTGCGTGCCAGGGGCGGCCTCGGCTGCCGGCGGCGAGCTGCGCCTCAGGTGGCAGGAGTTCTTCAAGAAGAACTACCGCCTGATGACCGAGGAGGAGCGGCGCGAGACGGTGGCGCGTCTCGAAAAGCTCGCCGCGGTCGACGACGGCCTGCAGGTGCGTATCGGCTGCGAACCGCCACTGCCCAGGGTGCTGTTCGGCTACGCCTTCAACGTCACCCGCTGCGAGGGCTTCATGGAGTGCGTCACCGCCTGCATCAAGGAGAACAACCTCGACCGGCGCAGCCATACCCAGTACATCCGCATTTTCGAGATGGAACCGGGCCATCTCGACCCCAGCGCCGGCGACGGCCGCTTTTTTCATGAGGTCCCGGTGGAAAACAAATTCTACATGGGCACGCAATGCTTCCACTGCGAGAATGCCCCGTGCACCAAGGCCTGTCCGACCCGTGCCACCTGGAAGGAGCCCGACGGTATCGTCGTCGTCGACTACGACTGGTGCATCGGCTGCCGCTACTGCCAGGCCGCCTGCCCCTATTTCGGGCGGCGTTTCAACTGGGCCAAGCCCGAGGTGCCGCAGGAAGAGGTGACGGCGCAGCAGCATTACCTCGGCAACCGTCTGCGGCCCAAGGGCAAGATGGAGAAATGCACCTTCTGCATCCAGCGCACCCGCAAGGGGCGGTTGCCGGCCTGCGTCGAAGCCTGCCCCACCGGGGCGCGGGTCTTTGGCAACCTGCTCGACCCGGACAGCGAGATCCGCTACGTGCTGACCCACAAGAAGGTCTACCGGCTCAAGGAAGAACTCGGGACCGAACCGAAATTCTGGTACTTCATCGACTAGGGGGAGAGGTATGGCCGCTGGCAGCGAAAAGAACCTGAAAACCTTCATCGTCGACGTGGTGCGCTGCAACCTCCGCGGCGGCCTGGCCTATGGGCTGTTCTGCCTGGTCCTCCTCGGCTGCATGGGGCTCGGCATCTATGCCTATTCCTTCCAGGCGCGTTTCGGCCTGTCGGTGACCGGCATGAACGATATCGTCAGCTGGGGCTTTTACATCTCCAATTTCACCTTTCTGGTTGGCGTCGCCGCCGCCGCGGTGATGCTCATCCTGCCCGCCTATGTCTTTCAAGACGAAAATTTCCATCGGGTGGTGATCATTGGCGAGGGGGTGGCGGTGGGCGCCCTGGTGATGTGCCTGACCTTCATCGCCGTCGACCTCGGCGGGCCGCTGCAGGCCTGGCACCTTATCCCCGGGATCGGCATCTTCAACTTCCCGTCGTCGATCCTCGCCTGGGACGTGCTGGTGCTCAACGGGTATCTGCTCCTCAACGGCCTGGTGCCCGCCTATATTCTCTACTGCCACTATCGCGGGCGGGAAGCGAAGGAAAAATTCTACCGGCCCTTCGTCTTCCTCTCCATTTTCTGGGCCTTCTCCATTCATATGGTCACCGCCTTCCTCTACCAGGGGTTGCCGGCGCGGCCGTTCTGGAACAACCCCCTGTTGGGGCCGCGTTTTCTCGCCTCGGCCTTTGCCGCGGGGCCGGCGGTCA
This sequence comes from Desulforhopalus sp., assembly GCA_024710585.1. GTDB lineage: Bacteria > Desulfobacterota > Desulfobulbia > Desulfobulbales > Desulfocapsaceae > Desulforhopalus_A. The sequence goes on along the minus strand of JANJUM010000064.1, from coordinate 6,703 downwards.
TCACCCTGATCCTCGCGGTGATCGACAACTTCACCCGCTATGCCATCGACCGCAGCGTCTTCAACAAGCTGCGACTGATCATCGTCGTTTCGGCGCTGATCAACCTGCTCATGCTCTTTTCGGAAATCTTCAAGGAATTCTATTTCCCGACGCACCACTCGAGCTCCGCCGTGTACCTCTTCTTCGGCATGGACGGCCACGACGCCCTGGTGCCGTGGATCTGGACCTCCATCGGCCTCAACCTCCTCGCCACCATCGTGCTCGCCCTCAACCCCGGCAAGAACAACCCCAGGGTGCTGCTGCCGGCCTGCGCCGTGCTCTTCGTCGCCATCTGGATGGAGAAAGGTATCGGCCTCATCGTCCCTGGTTTTCTGCCCTCGCCCCTCGGCGAAGTGGTCGATTATCTGCCCAGTTGGGTGGAACTTTCGGTCACTCTGGGGATTTTCGCCCTCGGGGTGACGGTGATTTCCTGGCTCATTCGCGCCGCCTTGATCATCGAGGAGCAATATCACCGCTGAGGGGGTGACGGGGGGGAAGACTATATTCGACGACCTCCTTCTCCGCAGTGCCATCCTCCGTGCACCTCTCTTTCGTGTTTTGCCGGAAATTCCAGTCATTCCCCTGCCAATATCGGCTGCTGGAGACCTTTACCGGTCTTTGGCAATTCTTCCTGACAGCCGGGGAGGAAGAATGGCGGGGAGGCTAAGGCCTTCGATGTACTTCTTGCCCGCCCTGAGAGGCAACGGCCGTCGCTGTCCCTTTTTAGCCATTGTGGACGTTCAGCCAATGCCCCTCGCCGAGCCTCTGCCTGGGGGGAGATTTTCCGGCCATCAGCGGAAAAACGCGGCCAATACCTTGTTCGGCGGGTGGAAAGAGTGGTGCATTTGCCACGAATACAAAATTTTGCCTAACTAATTAAAAACTCGAAAAAATTCCAAATAGCATGTATATACATACATATGTGACGATTGTTGCAATTTTAAACAACGGCTTTGCCGCTTCGCCGAATAAAAAAAATGCTGGACAGAATGGTGCAGTGGTCTAATAATTGACGTTGAAAATTTAGGCCTTTCCCTAAACGTAAAAATACTATAAAGGAATGCACCATGAGCGAACTGTTACGCATTATGTCCCACTCCCGTCGATTGAAAAGTGCCGTCAAGGAATTGAGTATCGAGCAGCTGGAAGATATCAAGGAAAAGCTCCAGGCGATCATCGATGAACGGCATGCCGAGATCGAGGCCGAAAAACAGGAGAATCAGGAGCGGCTGGAAAAGATCAAGAAGCTCCGTGAGCTGCTGGCGGCGGAGGGCATCAACCCCGACGAACTGAGCGACAGCGCAGTCGAAAAGACCAGCCGCAGAAACCCCCGTCAGCCGAAATACGAGGTATGGAACGAGCACGGCGAGAGAATTACCTGGACCGGGCAAGGCCGCATGCCTAACGTCTTCAAAGCGCGTATCGACGCCGGCGAATCCCTCGATACCTTCCTCATCGAATAGCCGTCGCCCCGCTTGGCTCCTGGTCGCCGCCTCCCCGTGATGGCGGCGACTACGGCATTTTACCACCCTGCTGCGGCGGGCGGTTCATGTCATGGCAGGCCTGAGTTCACGCCTGCGCCTTTGTTCTCTCGAGACGGGACGATATTCCGTCCCCGCTCCACTTCTCGTCACATGGCGGCGGCGCTTGCCGCCTCACCGGCTTCGTTCGCCATGCTGAGCGTGGTGGTTTCTTCTGATTTGCCCCTTCCTCGCGAGGGATGATCCCTCCTCGTAGCCGGCCCCTCGACGAGCTATGGCTGAGGTCGCCCGCCGGCATTTCGCCCCGGGCAGGGCGAGACCGTTCGGGCCGGGCCGATAAACCGGGGCCCTTGCCGTGGCGGTGTTTTTCGGCCGGGATTTGCCAGCCGTGCAAAAATCACCTATTCTTAGAGTGGTGGTCGTCTGCATGACCCGGCCATGGCATTCGCGGCGGCAAGGTGCCGAAGCGGGGACGCCATCTCGCTAGCCAATCTCCGGAGGGTGAGGCAATGAGGTCGAGATCTGAAAAAAGCTGGCTTTTGCCGACTATCGCCGCCTTGCTCGCCGTCGGCTTCCTGCTCACCAGCTTCACCAGTTTCTTTGTCTCGCGGGCCTCGCTGCGCACCGAGATCTCCAGCAACGAGCTGCCCCTGACCAGCGACAATATCTATTCCGAGATCCAGCGCGACCTGCTTCGCCCCATCTTCATCTCCTCCTTCATGGCCCAGGACACATTCCTGCGCAACTGGCTGCTCCAGGGCGAGGAAGATATGGGGCAGATAACCCAGTATCTTCGCGAGATCCAGCAGCGCTACCAGACCTTCACCAGCTTTCTCGTCTCCGAGAAGAGCCGCAACTATTATCACCGTGACGGCATTCTCAAACAGGTGAGGCCCGACGAGGAGCGCGACCGCTGGTACTTTCGCGTGCGCGAGATGCAGCCCGACTACGAGATCAATATCGATCCGGATCAGGCCAACAAAGATACCATGACCATCTTCATCAACCACCGCGTGCTCGACTATCAGGGACGGCTGCTCGGTGTCACCGGGGTCGGTCTGTCGGTGGGGGCGGTCAAGGAGATCATCGACCTCTATCAACGCAAGTACAAGCGCACCATCTATTTTTTCGACCGCAACCGGCTGATCAGGCCGGTGGAGGCGGTCGCCCCTGGCGGCGGCGGTGAGCTGGTGCCGATGATGCCGGTGGAGGAACTGGTGGACAGGCTGCCCAGAGAGGGGGAGAGTTCCTTCACCGGCGAGCGCGACGGCCATATCGTGCACACCAACATCCGCTATATCAAGGAGTTCGACTGGTACCTGGTGGTCGAGCAGTCGGAACGCCACACGGTGCGCTCCATCTCCCTGACCCTGTTCTTCAACCTCGCACTGTGCCTGGTAGTCACCGCGCTGGTGGTCTATCTCGTCAAAGTGTCGGTGACGCGCTATCTGCGCCGTATCGACACCCTGCGCGGCATCGTGCCGATCTGCTCCTACTGCAAGGAGATCCGTGATGACCAGGGCTACTGGAATCAGGTGGAGGCCTATGTCGCCAAATACACCGACGCCCAGTTCAGCCACTCCATCTGTCCCAAGTGCATGAAAAAGCACTTCCCCGACGTCGACCTCGAAGAGGACACCGGCCCGCCGCGGCGCACCTGAGCCTCTCCTCTCAGCGGCGCACGACGTTGGCCGTGAAGACTCCGGCGAGGACCAGCAGCCCCCCCGCCAGGACTTCGGCCTTGATGGTCTCGCCAAGCAGCAGCCAGGCAAGCAGGAGGGAGAACACCGGCACGAGGTTGATGAATATGCCGGCCCGCCCGGCGCCGATCTTTTTGATGGCCATATAATAGAGGGAGAAGGCCAGGGCGGTTCCCCCCAGGCCGAGGAAGGCGAGGCTCAGCCAGGAGAGCGGGGCGATGTCGCCGAGGCGGGTGAAGATCCCCTCGTGGCCTGCCGGGATGGCGAGGAGCAGGGTGCCGATCAGCGCCGAATAGCAGACCGCGGTGAGCGGCGGCAGGGTCTGCAGCACCTGGCGGCCGATGAGCGAGTAGGCCGACCAGCTGAGGACGCAGCCGACCAAAGCCTGTTCGCCGCGGCCGAAGCCGCCGTGGAAGAGGGCGGCCGGGTCGCCGTTGCCGATGACGATCACTGCTCCGGCAAGGGAGAGGAGGATGCCGCCGCCTTTCATGGCGGTGAGACGTTCCCGCAGGAAGAGGGCGGCGAAAATGTTGATGGCCAGTGGCGTGCCGGCGACGATCAGCGAGGCCCGCCCGGCGCCGATATGCTGCAGGCCGTTGAAGAAGAAGACATTGTAGGCGAAGATACCGGAGAGGCCGAGGAGAAAGAGCGGCAGCCACAAGTGTCGCGGCGGCGGGCGCAGCCGTCCTTCGAGCAGCGGCGCCGCCGCCAGCATGGCCAGGGAGGCGATGGCGAAGCGCAGGAAGGCGGCGCTGGCAGGTTCCATGGCCGTGGCGAGGATACGGCCGGCGATGAACGTGCCGCCCCAGAGCAGCATGACCAGTACCAGGGAAGAGTAGGTGAACAGTGGCATGACAGGGCCGAAAGCTGAGGGTGAGGGTGCGGTGCGGGCGTCGCAGGCAGGTATAGCGGCTGCGGGGGGCTGTCAAGGATCGGGCAGGGTGTCGTAGGAGGCGAGGATGCGGTGATACTCCCCTGAGTTCTTGAGTTCTTCGAGGGCGGCGCGGAAACGATCGACCAGTTCGCTGTCGGAGCCCCGCGAGAAGGCCAGATAGCCGTCGAGGCGGAGGTCGAGGGTGTAGACCTTCTTCAGCTTTTGCGCCGGGTCGTGACCGAGTTTCTTGAAGACGAAGGGGGCGGCGTTTTCCTCCTCGGCCCAGAGTTCGATCCAGCCCATGAGGAGTTTGCGGGCGTTGATCTCGGATCCGGTGGCTTCGTCGAGGCTGGTGATGCCGTTGCGGCGCAGGAAGTGGGCGCGGATATCGTCGCGCACCACGCCGATCTTGCGCCCCTCGGCGGCGGCAAGGCTGTCCAGGACCAGGTCGTCGCGCTCCTTGAGGGCGTAGAGGTGGGTTTCGCCGCTGACCAGCGGCCCCACCCAGTGAAAGAGCTCTTCCCGCTCCGGGGTCCGCGCCACGGTGAAGAGAAGGACGTTGGGCTCTTCGAGAGCTGTCCTGTAGCCGCGCGACCACGGGGCGATGGTGATCGGCGTGTCGAGTTGCAGGCGGGAGAGCAGGCTGGCGACGATGTCACTGCACAGACCGGTCGGCCGGCCCTCCGCCATATAGCTATAGGGGGGGTGCTCGCTGCCGAAGACCCTCAGCTGCACTGCCGCCGCGGGCAGAGCCAGCAGCGGTGTCAGCAGCAGGCAGCCGCAGAGAAGCCACCATCTCCCCGCGCCCCGTCGTCCGTCACTGCTCATTGCCGCTCCTCTTGCGAGAGTGTGTCCCCATACGAAGGTGTTCCTCCTTTGCTTCCAGCCGACAGTATATGGTAGATTTTTGTGGCAGGTCAAGAAGAGACCTGGCCATGACGCACATCAGGTGAGGGGGAAGAGGATGAACAGGGAAGAACGGGCTTGGGTGCTCTATGATGTCGGCAACTCGGCCTTCGTGCTGGTGATGGTGACGGCGATCATGCCCCTTTTCTACAAGGAGGTGGCGGCGGCGGGGATGAGCGCCGCGCAGTCCACCGCCCACTGGGGCTTCGCCAACTCCTTGTCCTCCCTGCTCCTCGCCCTGGCCGCCCCGGTCCTCGGCGCCGTCGCTGACCGCAGTGGCCGCAGGAAGGGTTTCTTCGTCGCCTTTCTGACCGTCGGCATCGTCTTCACCCTGGCCCTCGCCGCGGTCGGGCAGGGGCAGTGGCTCCTCTGTCTTCTGCTCTTCGTGGCGGCTCGCCTCGGTTGGGCCGGGGCGAATATCTTCTATGACGCCTTTCTCCCCGATGTCGCCAGCGTCGAACGGCGCGACCTCGTCTCGGCCCGCGGCTACGCCTACGGCTACATCGGCAGTGTCATCCCCTTCGTGGCCATCATCCTTCTGCTCCTCGCCGCCGGCCTGGAGCAGGGGCTGCCCGCTGGCGCGGCGCGCCTCGGTTTCGTAATTGTCGCCCTGTGGTGGCTGGCCCTGTCCCTGCCGGCCCTGCGCCATCTCCACGCACGGCCAGAGGCGCAGCCCGCTGCCGGGCAGGGTTGGAGCGGGCTATGGCGCACCCTGATCGATATCCGCCGCCACCGGCAGGCCGCCCTTTTCCTCCTCGCCTATTTCTTCTATATCGACGGGGTCGACACCATCATCGCCATGGCCACCGCCTACGGCCGTGACCTCGGCTTCGGGGTGGGACTGCTCATCGCCGTGCTCCTCGTCATCCAGGTCGTCGCCTTTCCCTGCGCCCTGCTCTTCGGGCGGCTGGCGCGGCGCTTCTCGGCAAAGCGCATGATCCTCGTTGGAATCGCCGTCTACGCGGTGGTCGTCGCCGTTGCCTTTCTCCTTCCGGGTATAGCCTCGATCGAACTGAAGACCCTTCTCTTCTGGGTCATCGCCGTGCTCGTCGCCTCGGCCATGGGCGGTATCCAGGCCCTCAGCCGCAGCCTCTTCTGCCGCCTCATTCCGCCGGGGAGAAATGCCGAGTACTTCGGCTTCTATAACGTCTTCGGTAAATTCGCGGCCATCACCGGGCCATTTCTCATGGGGGTCATCACCCACCTCAGCGGCGACTCGCGCTGGGGGGTGCTGAGTGTTCTCGCCCTCCTCCTCATCGGCGCCTGGTTGCTTGCGTTGGTCAGGGTTGAGGAGGGTGACGATGGTGCGGGCCGGGCATAGGCGAGGGAGGGGCGCGGCCGCGGCGAGGCCATCGTCAGTCTCGGCGCGGCTCCGGCGCCGTTCAGGATGGTGGTGGGGCGGCTGGCAGGCGGCAGCTGTTCAGCAGGTCGTGCAAGCCTTCCATATCCTCAATGCGCCCGTAGACGGTGATGACGTCGCCGCTCTGCAGCACCGTGCCGCCGCGCGGGATGATGGTCTTGCCGCTGCGCTTGATGGAGACGATGGTCACCGTCTCCGGCAAGTGCAGGTCCTTGATTGGCGCCATGTGGCAGCTGTCGTCGCGGCGCAGCAGGAAGTCCGCGTAGCCATTGTCCTTCTGGCGGCGCAGTTCCACCTCCTGCTCGAGCAGTTTGCCCCGCTGCTTGCGCACCATGGCGAGGTC
>JANJUM010000032.1 GCA_024710585.1 Desulforhopalus sp. | reverse complement strand
GTGCAGGTCCTTGATTGGCGCCATGTGGCAGCTGTCGTCGCGGCGCAGCAGGAAGTCCGCGTAGCCATTGTCCTTCTGGCGGCGCAGTTCCACCTCCTGCTCGAGCAGTTTGCCCCGCTGCTTGCGCACCATGGCGAGGTCGTAGGCGCGCAGGATGTCGCTGCGGCTGACCACGCCGCACAGGGTAGCGGCGTCGTGGCGTTCCACCACCGGCAGACGGGCGAGATCGCGGGGCGCCATCTTCTGGATGGCGGCCCAGATGGGCTCGTCAGGAAAGACGGTGAGTGGCTGGTGGACGGCGAGGTCGGCGACCCGCAGCTGGCGCATGGGGTCATCCATGGTCTCGGCGCGGTGAACGTCCTGAAGGGTGACGATGCCCCATAACCTGCCGTCGTGGTCAAGCACCGGTACGCCGAGGAGGTTGGTGTCCTGGAAGAGGGCCATGAGCTCGGAGATGGAGGCGTCCTTATCGATGGTCACCACATCCTCGCGCATCACCTCGCGCACCATCACCCCCTGCATGATGTCGAGGTCGCGGCCTTCGGCGAAGCGCACCCCACGCTGGGAGAGTTTGACCGTATAGATGGAGTCGGGGTGCAGCAGATACGAGAAGTAGCTGGCGGAAATTCCGGCGACCATCAGCGGCAGGATCATGAAATAATCGTTGCTCATCTCGAAGACGATGAGCATGGCGGTAAGCGGCGACCGCGCCGCGGCGGCGAACAGGGCGGCCATGCCCACCGGGGCGAAGGCCCCGGTGTTGAGGCGCAGATCCGGCAGCAGGCCGTCGAAGAAATGGCCCATGGCACCGCCAAGCATCGCCCCGATGAACAGCGAGGGGGCGAAGATGCCCCCCGAGTTGCCTGAGCCGAGGGTCATGGCGGTGGCGATGGGCTTGAGGAAGACGAGCAGCAACATGATCCAGAACGGGGCGTGACCCTGGATGGCCGTCTCGATAAAGGGAAAACCCGAGCCGTACATGTGGGGCAGCGGGGTGGCGTGACCTCCGCCATTGGCGATGGAGCCGGCCGGAAAGGTCAATCCCGGCAGCTGCATGTAGGCCAGGCCGAGGGCGCCGAGGAAGAGCCCGCCCACTGCCGGTTTGAGCACCTCGGGGCATGACCAGCGCTCGAAGAGCCCCTCGGTGTAATAGAGCACCTTGATGAAGAAGATGCCCACCAGGGCGGCGGCGAGGCCGAGGAGGAGGTAGAGGAGGATCTCCACCGAGCTGTTCATGGTATAGGCGGGAACCTTGAAGGCGAAGCTGAAGCCCACCAGGTTGCGGCTGATGACCGAGGCCGAGACGGCGGCGATGACCACATTGCTGAAGGCGCGCATCTGCATGCCGCACATCAGTACTTCAATGGCGAAGACCACGCCGGCGATGGGCGCGTTGAAGTTGGCGGCGATGCCGGCTGCGGCGCCGCAGGCGACGAGATTGCGGATACGTTCGTCGGAGAGGTGCAGTCCCTGGCCGATGGACGAGCCGAGGGCGGCGCCGATCTGGATGATCGGCCCCTCGCGGCCGGCGGAGCCACCGGTGCCGATGCACAGAGAGGAGGCGACGATCTTCGTTGCCGCCACCCGGGCGCGGATTCGGCCGCCGCGCTGGATGAGGGCCTGCATCACCTCCGGCACGCCGTGGCCCTTGGCTTCGCGGGCGTAGAGAATCATCGGTCCGACGAGGAGACCTCCGACCATGGGGGCGAGAAGGTAGATGCCCTGGCCGAGAAAGCCGAGAGGACCGGAAAGGGTGCCGAAGGAGAAGTTCTGGATGAGCTGGATGAGCTTGGCGAGCAGCACCGAGCAAAACCCGGTGCCGGCGCCCACGACGATGGAGAGGAGGAGCAGCAGCAGGCTCTCCGGTGGTGCGGCGCGGTCGAGGATGCGGCCGGGATGGAAGCTACCCAGGCTCATCGTTCGCCCCCTTGCCATGTATTGGTCGCGGGTTTATGCGGAGACATCTCGAAAGGCCACCGCCTGGCGCGCCTCCTGGCGCATGAGCATGTCGAGGATGACCAGGGCGGCCATGGCCTCGACGATCGGCACCGCCCGCGGCACGACGCAAGGGTCATGCCTCCCTTTGGCCTCGAGAATGGCCGCCTCGCCGGCGAAGTCGACGGTTGTCTGGGGCAGGGAGATGGTGGCCGGCGGTTTGAAGGCGATATGCAGGGTGATCGGCTCGCCGTTGCTGATGCCGCCCTGGATGCCGCCGGAGCGGTTGCTGACGGTGCCGAGGCGGTCGCCCTTCTTGATGAAAGGGTCGTTGTGCTGCGAGCCGCGCATGCGTGCCCCGGCGAAGCCGGAGCCGATCTCGAAGCCTTTGGTGGCGGGGATGGCGAGCATCGCCTGGGCGAGCTTGGCCTCGAGCTTCTCGTAGACCGGTTCGCCCAGCCCGGCGGGGACGTTACGGATGACGCAGCGCACTGTGCCGCCCACCGAGTCGCCCTGCTCCTTGAGTTCTTTGACCAGCTGCATCATGCTGGCCGCCGCCTGCGCGTCGGGGCAGCGGATGGCGGTGGCGTCGACGGCGCTTCTCGAGATCTCTTCGCAGTTCACCGGCGCCGCCTCGATGTCGCCGACGCTCGCCACCCAGGCGACGATGTCGATGCCGTGCCTGGCGGCCAGTATCTTGGCTGCCACCGCCCCGGCGGCGACGGTGCCGATGGTCTCGCGGGCGCTGGAGCGTCCGCCGCCGGAAGAGGCGCGGATGCCGTATTTCATCTGGTAGGTGTAATCGGCGTGGGAAGGCCGCGGGATGTCGCGCATCGTCCCGTAATCCTGGGGGCGCTGATCCTTGTTGGCCACCTGCAGGGCAATCGGGGTGCCGAGGGTGCGGCCGCGCTCGGTGCCGGAGAGGATGGTGACGCGGTCCTCCTCCTGGCGGTCGGTGGACAGGGCGCTCTGCCCGGGACGGCGGCGGTCGAGTTGGGCCTGGATATCCGCCTCGGCCAGGGCCAGGCCCGGCGGGCAGCCATCGATGACCACGCCCACCGCCTTGCAGTGCGATTCGCCAAAGGTGGTGACGCGAAAGAGGGTGCCAAAGCTGCTCGACATGGGGGTCTCCTCAGGGAAAAAGGAAAACGCCGACCTTGCGGCCAGAGGGCTGCCGCCAGGCTGCGCTGGAGGGATGAGTGCCGCCCGCATTCGCGGCCAGGTTTCCGTTGCCGACCATAATGGCTGGTCTCGCCTCATTTGTAAAGCTTTTGTCGGCGGCAGTCCGGTCAGAATCAAGGCCCTGGGCGGATCGTAAATCCAGTGGCCGGGCTGCTCGGTCAGGCAGGTGCGACGCTGTGTTGCTAGGTTAGGAAAAATCTCACCAAAGGGGAGGACGGGCTTGCTGTTGCATTCAGTAAAACCCTTGAAAACAGGGAGCGGGCGGCAGCGAAAAGGGCTTGCGGGATTGCATGTAAAAAGGTAGCTTGACGCAGTCTGGTGGAGTTGCTTCGAGCGGCCGCGCGGTTCCCCGCGGCATGGGCTCGACTCCGCCTGATGTGGTCCACCGCTCGGCGGCGCCGGGGGTGGAGGTACCAGGGGACTCAAAAACATACCAGAGGTTGATGCAATGAAAGTCGTCAAAATCGGAGAAGGCAGCTTTTACGACGCCCCAGGGCACAGCAACTGCTCGTGCATGAACAAGCTCTTTGCCGGGCAGGACACCAAACGGACTACCATCGCCGTTTCCCACTTTCTCCCCGATGGCGGGGCGACCATGTCCTCTTCCCCCAAGGAACGGGTCTACGTGGTGCTGGCCGGCCGCATTCAGGTCAACGGCGCCAACGGCGAGGAGCATATCCTCGAGGCGCGGCACATGATCTACATCGCCCCCAACGAGGAGCGTTCCTTCAAGGTACTGGGCAGCGAGCCGGCGTCGATCCTGGTCATCCTCACCAACGTCGACTGATATCGGGGGCGGGGAAGGCATCTCGACAGACCTGTCCCCTCCCTGACCCCTCTCTCGCGTTGACTGCCGTGACCGCCGCCTACGTGCGTCTCTGTCGCAGTGGCCTGGTGCAGGAAAGGATTGCCGCCGCCAGGCAGCTGCTCTCTCCCTGCCGCCTCTGCCCGCGGCAATGCGGCGTCGACCGTCTTGCCGGCGAACGCGGTTTCTGTGGCGGAGGCGTTCTCGCCGAGGTCGCCTCCTGTGGTCCCCACTACGGCGAGGAAGATGTCCTTGTCGGCGCCTCCGGTTCGGGGACGATCTTCTTCTGCGGCTGCAACCTGCGCTGCGATTTCTGCCAGAATTTTTCCCTCAGCCGCTGTCGGGACGACGACTGCCAGGAGGTCTCCGGCGAGCAGCTGGCGGCGGCCATGCTCTCCCTGCAGGAGATGGGCTGCGCCAACATCAACCTGGTCACCCCCAGCCACGTCATGCCGCAGATTCTCGCCGCCCTGCCCGTGGCCGTCGCCGCCGGCCTGAGTCTGCCCCTCGTCTATAACTGCGGCGGCTACGAGAGCGTCGAGGCTCTGCGGCTCCTCGACGGCATCGTCGATGTCTACCTGCCTGACGCCAAGTTTCTGCGCCGCGAGAGCGCCATCGCCCACGCTGGCGCCGCCGACTACCCCGAGGTGCTGGTGCGGGCCCTGAAGGAGATGCAGCATCAGGTCGGCGATTTGTCCATCGACGCAGACGGCGTGGCGCGACGCGGCCTCCTCGTGCGCCATCTCCTCATGCCCGGGGCCGAGGAGGAGGCGGAAGAGATCTTCGCCCTCCTCGCCAGGGAGGTCTCCAGCGGCTGCTATGTCAATATCATGGATCAGTTTCGCCCCTGCGGCGAGTGGTCGGGGGCGGATGATGCCGCCATCGACAGCGCCACCCACCGCCGGGCCCTGCAGGCCGCCTTCAAGGCCGGGCTGCGCCGTCTGGCGCGCCGCGACTCCGCAGCTCTGCTGCGCCGCCTTTTCGGGGCTTAGCCGCCAGCCGGGGCCGGGGCGCGGCGGCAGCTGCCCTCGCTTTGGTCGTCGCCGCGGGCGATGCGGTTGGCGGCGGACAGGGCGGCGATCTTCAGCGCCTCCGAGTAGGTGGGGAAGTTGAAGATATTGTCGATGAAGACATCGATTTTGGCACTCTGCAGCAGGGCCATCTGGGCGATATGGATGATCTCCGTGGCTGCCCCGCCGAGGATGTGCACGCCGAGGATCTCCCTGGTGTCGCGGTGGGCGATCATCTTCAGCATGCCCTCGTTTTCCCCTGAGATCTGCCCGCGCGGCAGTTCGTCATAGTGGCAGCGGCCGATGGCGATGCGGTAACCGCGGGCCCGGGCCTCCTCTTCGGTGATGCCGACATAGGAGATCTCGGGGATGGTGTAGATGCCGAAGGGGAAGATGCGCGGGAAGGATTCCATCCGTGTTTTCAGGCCATGCAGAGCGGCGAGGCGCCCCTGCACGATGGAGGTCGAGGCGAGGCTCGGCCAGCCGATGACGTCGCCCACCGCCGAGATGTGCGGCATGGTCGTCTGGTAGAGTTCGTTGACGGCGATGTAGCGGTGCTCGTTGAGGGCGATGCCAGCCCGCTCGATGTCCAGGCCGACGGTGTTGGCTTCGCGGCCGAGGGCGAAGAAGAGGCAGTCGGCCTGGTATGTGCTTCCGCCGGCGAGGCTCACCCTGGCCCCGCCCGACCACCGCTCGATGCGGAAATCGCCGCAGTCGCTGACGTAGTCGATGTTGCCGCCGGGGAAATTGCGGCACAGCTCGTCGACGATCTCGTGGTCGAGGAACTTGAGCAGGCGGCCGCCGCGGTCGAGCAGGGTCACCTTGACGCCGAGGGCGGCGAAGATGGTAGCGTATTCCGAGCCGATGACGCCGCCGCCGAGGATGATCATGCTCTTCGGTATGCTGCGTATGCCAAGGATCGACGAGGAGTCGAGGATGGTCTCGCCGTCGAAGGGGATATCCGGCGGATTGCGGGGGTGGGAGCCGGTGGCGATGACGATGCGCTCGCCGGAAAAGGCCAGCTCCCTGCCTTCGGCGAGGCCGGTGACGGCCACCGTGTGCTCGTCGACGAAGCGTGCCGAGCCGCGCATGAGGTCGACACCGTTGCGCTCCAGCTGGCAGGTGATGATCGCCTGCTCCTCGAGACGGACCTGGTGCAGCCGCCGCTTGAGCTTGTCCATGGAGATCCCGCCGCGATCACAGTCTTCGTCGGCAAAGACCTTGCGCTTGAGGTGCCCGGTGAGGTGGAGTACCGCCTCGCGCAAGGTCTTGCTGGGGAAGGTACCGGTGTTGACGCAGACTCCGCCGAGGGAGCCTTCCTTTTCCACCACCAGCACCTTCTTGCCCGCCTTGCAGGCGGTCATCGCCGCCGAGAGTCCGGCCGGGCCGGTACCGATGATGATGAAGTCGTAAACAGCGGGGGACATGGCGAGGCTCTCCGGTGGAGGTTGCGGGGGGCGTCGGCGTGGCTCGGCCGGCACAAGGGACGCATTTTCTCTTCATACACCGAGGGGGTGGTGCTGTTCAACCTTCCTCTGTCAACAAGGAGTCTTGCAGCACTCGGTGGGCCTTGTCAGCCTTCTTTTCGGCCAAGGCCGCGCAGCCGCCGGTAGCAGCGGGCCAGGGTGGGGGCGGGGATGCCGCAGCCGTGGCCGATGAGGATCAGCTGGTTGATCAGGGTGGTGCGCACCACGCCGAGGTTGTCCCAGCGCCGGCTCGAAGTGACCACCGCCTGGGGGAGGATGACCAGGCGGCCAAGGCGGCGCAGGCCGCGGACGAAGAGGACGTCCTCCATGATCGGTGTCTCGGCGAAGCCGCCAAGGCGCTGAAAGGTTTCGCGGGTGGTGAACAGGGCCTGATCGCCGTAAGGCAGCAGCAGCAGGCTGGAGCGCAGGTTGGCGGCACGGGCGATGAAGGCGAGGCTGGGGCTGTCGCCCACGATCCGCAGCGAGAAGGCGCCGCCGCTGACCCCTTTCCGGGCCAAGGCGTTTTCCACCAGGGTGGCGAAGCCTGGAGGAAGGAGGGTGTCGGCATGGAGAAAGAGGAGGATGGGAGCGCGGGCGGCTGCCGCGCCAACGTTCATCTGCGCCCCCCGCCCCGGCGGGCTGCGCAGCACCCGGCAGCCATGCCGGGCGGCGAGATCGCGGGTGGCGTCGTCGCTGCCGCCGTCGCTGACGATCACCTCGCAGCCGGCTGCCGTGGCCAGAGGCGCAAGGGTGGCGGGCAGCTGCCCCTCCTCGTTGAGGGTGGGGATGACGATGGAGATGTGGAGCGTCATAGCAGGCCGGCGCGGCGGGCGAGATGGAGGTCGGCAGGGGTGTCGATGTCGGCCAGCTGTGGCAGCAGGGTGTAGGCCAGCCCCTTGCGGCGCAGGCGCTCCTCGCTGGTCGCCAGCACCGTCGCCGTCGACCAGGCCATGTCGGTGAAGAGCAGCGGCAGGGCCATCTCGGCGCAGGCTGCGCTCAGGCCGACCAGGTAGTAGCCGCCGTCGCTGCTGGGGCCGAGCACCACCGGGCGCTCCCGCAGCGCCGCCAGGGCCTGGCGCAGGCCAGCGCTGTCGAGGTCGGGGATGTCGCTGCCAAAGAGCAGCGCGAGGGGGGCGCCGCTGGCGAAGGCGTGGCGCAGGGCGGCCGCCATCCTTGCGCCGAGGTCGCCGCCCTCCTGGGGCCGGACTTCGCAGGTGCCGAGCCAGGCGGTCATCTCCTTTGCCGAACCGCCGTCGTGGTGGACGGTGAGGTGGGCGATTCCCTCCCTCTGCAGCCGTCGCGCTTCCGCGGCGATCCTCTCGGTCAGCCGGCGCTGCAGGGCGGCCGCCCCCTGTGCGCCAAGCGCGGGGATGAGCCGCGTCTTGCACGTGCCGGGGCGGGGGTAGCGGGTAAAGAGGATGAGGTGCGCTGGCGCGGGCATCGACGGGGCTCAGGAGACCTTCTCGTCGAGGGCGATGATGGTGACGCGGTTGCGGCCGTTTTTCTTCGATAGGTAGAGGCCGCGGTCGGCGGCCTCGATGAGTTCCTGCTGGGAGATGGTGTCGCCGCTGGTGTACTGCACGCCCCCGGCGCTGATGGTGATGTTGATCGCCTTCTCGTTGTTGAAGGTGGTGACCGCCGCGGCGCAGCGCCGCAGCCGTTCGGCGAAGACGCGCAGGCCGATGCGATCCGTCTCGGGGAGGATGACGGCGAATTCCTCGCCGCCGTAGCGGGCGACGATGTCGTTGGGCCGCACCGCCGCGGCGATGGCCGCCGCCAGATTGCCGAGCACCTGGTCGCCGACGGGGTGGCCATGGGTATCGTTGACGTCTTTGAAAAAGTCGATGTCGAACATCAGCAGACTCATGGTGTGACCATAACGCCTGGTGCGGGCCATCTCCTTGTTGAGGCTCTCCTGGAAGAAACGGTGGTTGTAGAGATTGGTGAGGCCGTCGCGGAAAGCCATCTGTTCGAGGCGGCGGTTGGCCTGGCGCAGTTCTTCGGCGAAGCGCTCCGATTTCTCCTTGGCTTCCTTGAGGGCCAGCACCAACTGCTCGTAGGAGAAGTTGAGCCGTCCGAGCTCTTCGTTGGCCTCCTGCAGCAACTGCGAGTAGGGCTTCATGTGGCCCGGGTCTATCTCGAATATTTTCAGTATCTCGAGGCTCTTGGCCGCGACATCGTCAAGGAGGCGCAGGCTGGTGCCGCCGTCAATGGTGAAGTAAAGATGCATCTTGTCCTGCATCTCGACGACGTTGTCGCTGGTCTCCCGGCCATGGCAGATGGCGGAGAGGAGGTTGGCCACCTCGAGCACCATGACGGTGCGGCGCTGCTCTTCCGGGGCGAGTTCCGGGGTGTGGTGCCGGCCGGTGGAGATGGTGATGGCCAGGGGCAGGCCCCAGGTGGCGAGGAGCTTGGCGCCGACCTGCTGGTGATCGTAGCCGAACATGCCCTTTTCCATATGGCGCAGGCCGGTGCCGCTGTCGGACACGCACCGCCCGAGGATCTCCCCGTATTTTCGGCCATGGGTGAGGTAGAGGACGAGGATGCCGATATCCTGGAGGAGGCCGGCGACGAAGATGTCGTCGTCGCGGTGACCGATGTGGGTGGAGACGAGTTCGGCGGCCACCGCCGCGGTTACCGAGCGTCGCCAGAAATAATCGAAGTCGAAGACCTCGTTGTTGTTGCCGCGCAGGTCGCCGGCGATGACGAAGGACAGGGCGATGTTCTTGATGAGGTTGGTGCCGAGGATGGTCAGGGCGCGGCCGATGTTGCCGACCTCGTTGGGCAGCCGGTACATGGCCGAGTTGGCGATGCGCAGCATTTTGCCGGTGAGGGCCGGGTCGGCGGAGATGATCCGTTCCAGGTCGGCGAGCGAGAAGTCGCTCTTTTGCACCGTGTTGAGGATCTTGACGGCGATGGCCGGCGGCGAGGGCAGGTTGACCTGCTGCTCGATGAAAAGATCAAGCTCTTCGCTGCGCTGGTCTGTCGTCATACCTCCTCCTGAGACAGGATTGTTAAGAACGTATCATATTCCTACCCTGTTCATTTACCAAAAAAAAATCCCTCTGCCAGCCCCCGAAAGAAAAAAAAGTGTTGCCGCGGGCATTTCGTTGCACCCGAGAAGAAAAGGCGGGGCGCGCGCGCAAAGTTCTTGAATATCTCGCCATACCCTGGTATCACTGCCGTCGAACGGAGAAGTGCCGGAGCGGTTGAACGGGACGGTCTCGAAAACCGTTGTGGGGGTAACCCCACCCAGGGTTCGAATCCCTGCTTCTCCGCCAGCGAGTTATGTGCTATACTCGCAGTCACATATCGGGCGATTAACTCAGCGGGAGAGTGCCACCTTCACACGGTGGAAGTCACAGGTTCAAATCCTGTATCGCCCACCAGCTGGAAAATCCAGGGGGCTTGCCAAGGCAAGCCCCCTTTTTTTATGCCTTTTTTCCGCAAGTTCAGCAGAGGTTGCCCCCGCAGGGCTCCCGGCAGGTGCATCCATACTGCCCTCTTATTTCTTTATCTCACGCAGTTCGTCGCGGAGGAGGGCGTCGTTGGCGAGGCATTCCTCTTCGAGGGAGGCCTTGAAGCGCACGAACTCGGCAAACAGCGCCTGGTCGGCTCCGGCAAGAATCTGCACGGCGAGCAGGGCGGCGTTGGCTGCCCCGTCGATGGCCACCGTGGCCACGGGAATGCCCTTCGGCATCTGTACGATGGCATAGAGGGCATCGATGCCGTTGAGGCCGCCCCCGGAAACCGGGATGCCGATCACCGGCAGCGGGGTGAAAGCGGCGGTGACCCCCGGCAGGTGGGCTGCCATGCCGGCGGCGGCGATGATGCAGCCGAAGCCGTTGTCCACCAGCGCGCCGACGTAGGTTTCGAGGACACGCGGCGCGCGGTGGGCTGAGATCACCCGTACCTCGACCTCCACGTTGAAACGCCGCAATGTTTCCAGCGCCGGCTTGAGTTTGGGGAAATCGTTCTTGCTGCCCATGAGCAGAGCGACCTTTTTGGCCATGGTTCACCTTTTTTTCGTTGTGGGTTGGTCTGAACAGGTTTCGGTTTCTGACGCACCTTATATGAGCGATACGGCCTGGCGAGGGAAAGAGTCAGCGCCTTGGTTCCTGCGCGGCTCCCCGAAACCAGCTGAAATAGACGCCGCATCCGCAGAGGAGGGCGGAGATGAGAAAGACCAGGTGCACCGAGGCGAGGAACTCGTCATAGACCGCCGGGACAATGGCCTGGTGACCGACGAGCATGGCCAGCACCACGGTGGCGATGGCCATGCTCAGCATCTGGCCGAGGAGGCGCATGGTGGCGGCGATGCCCGAAGCCAGGCCATAATGGCGTTTCTCCACTGCCCCCATGATGGCGTTCATGTTGGGCGAGCTGAACAGGGCGAAACCGGTGCCGAGGAAGATGAGGTTGGCGATGATGACTCCAGAGGAGGTGTCCGGCTGTAGGCGGCTGAAGAAAAGGACGCCGAGGACGGTGATGCTCATGCCGGTCGAGGCGAGGTAGCGGGGGTCGATGCGGTCGGCGAGGCGGCCGGCCACTGGCGAAAACAGCGCCATTACCACCGGTTGGGCGATGAGCAGGGTTCCCGCCGCCGGGGGGGACATACCCTTGATATACTGGAGGTAGAGGCTGACCAGGAAGGTGACGCTGAAGGTCGCCGAATAGTTGAGCAGGGCGGCCAGGCTGCTGTAGGTGAAGGTGCGGTTGGCGGCGAACAGCCTGACCTCGAACACCGGGTGCGGCGAGCGGCTCTGCTGCAGGAGAAAGACAGCCAGCACCGCCAGGCCGCCCGTCCCGAGGGCCGCGCCTCTCAGAGAAGGCAGAATGGTGGCGCCGTAGACCAGGGAGAGGATGGCCACCGCATAGAGGATGCAGCCAAGGACGTCGAGGCGCTGCCCAGGCTCGCCGCGCCACTCATCCTTGAGAAAGAGCAGGGTGAGGAGGAGGCAGAACAGGCTGAAAGGGACGATGGCGGCGAAGATCGAGCGCCAGCCGAGGGCCTCGGTGAGGAAACCGCCGGCAAAGGGCCCCACCGCCAGGCCGACATAGACCGCAGCGACGTAGATGCCGATGACACGGCCACGACGCTGCGGCGGAAAGATCGAGGAGAGAATGGCCATGCCGGTGGTGACGAACATCGAGGCACCCAGGCCTTGCACGAAGCGCAGGGCGATGAGCGTTGCCGCCGAGGAGGCGAAGGAAGCGAGGAGGCAACCGAGGGCGTTGACCGCCAGGCCGGTGGCGAAGACCCGCTTGCGGCCGTGGATGTCGCCGATCTTGCCGGCGGGGATCAGCCCCACCGCCACTGCCAGCAGGTAGGAGGTGGCGATCCAGCTCAGTTCCACCGCGGTCAGCCCCAGCTCGGCCTGGATGGTGGGCAGGGCGACATTCACCGAGGAGATGAGAAAGGGGCCCATGAACGAGGTGAGGGTGGCGACGGTCAGCGCCGAACGTTCCACCTTGTTGCTGCAGGGTTGTGTGCTGGCCATGGCCTGATCCCCGAGGAGGAGGGAGGGTGAGGGCTGAGGCGCCTCGAGCGGCGCCAGGCGAGCACATGATAAAGGATGGCCGCGGGAAACTCAATGGTTAAGCCGGGATGCTGGAGCGAAGCGAGAACCCCAAACGAAGACGGCCGCAGCCTGGTGCGGGCTGCGGCCGTAGAGCCAAGAAAATTCTTCCGGCAAGAGTGCGGCGATGAAACCGCCACCAAGGGACCTATCCCCGGAGGGGAAGACGACTCCTCTCTTGCGGGCGGCAGCCCGCCTTAGTCGAAGGCCTCCTCGGTTTTCCATTCCTGCCATACCTTGCCGACCAGGTTGATGCCCGGTTTGAGGGTCTTCTTGCCGGGGCGCCAGCCGGAGGGAGTCGCCTCTGCGCCGCCCGTGGCCCGCACCAGTTGGAAGGCCTGCACCTGACGGATGGTCTCGTTGACGTTGCGACCGACCGGCGGGCTGAGGACCTCGAAGCCCTGGATGACGCCGTCCGGGTCGATGATGAAGCGGCCCCGGGTCTCGATGCCGGCGGCCTCGTCGAAGATGCCATAGAGTTTGCCGATCTTGCCGCCGGCGTCGGAGAGCATGGCGAAGGGCACGCCGCCCTTGACCATCTTGCTGAGCTCGTCGTCGTCCCACATCTTATGGACGAACATCGAGTCCACCGACATCGACAACACCTCGACACCCAGGCCCTGCAGCTGCGGATATTTTTCAGCGACCGCTGAAATCTCGGTCGCTCAGACAAACGTGAAATCGCCGGGGTAGAAGCAGAGCAGCACCCATTTGCCGAGATACTCGTAAAGCCTGACGTTGACGAATTTTCCCTGCTGATATCCCGAAGCCGTAAAATCCGGGGCTTTCTGACCAACTCTGATCATCGCTGTCTCCTCTTTTCTGGTGATGGTTGGTGCCTCCTCTACTGCCGTTTCTTCTGCTACCGGGCCGCCGCCGGGGCGGGTGCAGCCCGCCGATGCCTCCTCTGCCATGTCATCCTCCTTTGGGTTCATGAGGTTGTGGGCAAATGCCCATATAGGGACAGTGATAGCGAAAAGAATGCCTTTCTGTCAAGATGAGGAAGCATTTCTTTCTTGACCCCTGTCCTTTTCAGCCAATCATGATAAAAATGGACGAGAGAGTGGGGGTAACGAAATCAAGATCAACGGCGTGCGGGGGCAGGTGCGGCGATGCTCTTTAGAATCTTCTTCATATTCTTGGCCAAACTGCTGCACCGCAGGCGTGGGCACATCCTGCGCGCTGTGGCCATTCTCGTCGCCGTGCTCGTCTATGGCGCCTTCGGCTTTCACTATTTCGAACGCGAGGCTGGAGCGCCAACCCTGGTCGATGGCCTGTGGTATTCGCTGGTGACCATGAGCACCGTCGGCTACGGCGACTTCTTCCCCAAGACCCTCGCCGGCCGCTTTCTCGTCGGGGTTCCGCTGATGTTCGTCGGCATCGGCATCCTCGGCTATGTCCTCTCGATAGTCTCCTCAGCCCTGGTACTCAGCCAGAGCCAAAAACGCAAAGGGATGGGCGTCATGAAGCTGAAGAATCATCTCATCGTCATCAATGTCCCCTCGGTGAGCAAGGTCGAGGAGGTCATCCGCGAGTTGCGACGCGACCCGACCATCGGCGGCGACCGCGAAGTGGTCATCATCGCCGAGGACCTCGAAGAACTGCCGCAGGTCTTCCAAGGTCATGATGTCCACTATGTGCGCGGCAATCCCACCCGGGATGACACCCTGGCGCGGGCCGGCATCGATTCCGCCGATTATGTGGTCATCCTCTGCCGCGACCCCAAGGATTCCGGCTCGGACAACCTCAACCTGGCCATCGCCCTGGCCATCGAGACCCGCGCCGCCAAGGTCGTCTCGGCGGTGGAGTGCATCGACCCGGGCATGAT
>JANJUM010000209.1 GCA_024710585.1 Desulforhopalus sp. | reverse complement strand
AACGGGGGCGAGGCGACAATCGCCGTCGCCGATATCAGCCTGGCCATCGGCGAGAACGAGTTCATCGCCATGGTCGGGCCCAGCGGCTGCGGCAAGTCGACCTTCATGCTCATGGTGGCCGGCCTCGAGAAACCAAGCCGTGGCGAGCTGACCATCGACAGCCGCCCGGTAACCGGGCCAGACCAGCAGCGGGCCATCGTTTTCCAGGAATTCCTCCTCTTCCCCTGGAAGACGGTGCGCGGCAATATCGAGTTCGGGCCCCGCCTCAACGGAGTCAAGAAGAGCCAGTACCGCCTTCTCAGCGAGGAACTCATCCGCCTGGTCGGCCTGCAGGGCTTCGAACACTGCTACCCCTACGAACTCTCGGGCGGGATGAAGCAGCGCGTGGCCATCGCCAGGGCCCTGGCCAACAAGCCCAAGGTGCTGCTCATGGACGAGCCCTTCGGCGCCCTCGACGCCATCACCCGCGAGAGCATGCAGATAGAACTGCAGAAGATCTGGCAGCAGGCGCGCTGCACGGTGCTGTTCATCACCCACTCGATCAGCGAGGCGATCTTTCTCGCCGACCGCGTGGTGGTGATGAGCAGCCGTCCCGGAACCATCAAAAAGGACGTCGCCATCGGGCTCGAACGCCCCCGCACCCGGGAGATGTTCACCAGCGACCGCTTCCGCCACTACGAACGGCTGCTCAAAGAGTGCATCTGGGAAGAGGAACAGACGCCGCAGACCTGCTTTGCCTGATATGAAGATCGCCTACAGAAAATTTCTCTCGCCACTGTTCTTTCTGCTCTGCTGGGAGGTTGTGACCAGGGCGGGGTGGGTCGAGAGCTGGTTCCTGCCCCCGCCCATGGAGGTCTTCGCCACCCTGTGGGCGATGATCGTTTCCGGGGAGGTGCCCTACCACACTGCAGTCAGTATGGGGCGGGCGGCAAGCGGCTACCTCGTCGCGGCGGCGGTCGGCATCGGCCTCGGCCTGCTCATCGCCTGGTCGATTCTCATCGAGGATTTCTTCGACCCGCTCATCGAGCTCATCCGCCCCTTGTCGACCTTCGCCCTGGTGCCCATTCTCTTCCTGTGGTTCGGGGTGGGCGACACCTCCAAGGTGATCATCATCTTCAAGTCGTGCTTTTTCCCCATCCTCCTCAACACCATCGCCGGGATCAAGGGGGTCGACCGCAAGCTGATCCTCGCCGCCCAGTCCCTCGGCGCCAACGGCAGGCAGCTGTGGCTGCAGGTGCTCATCCCCTCCGCCCTGCCGGTGATCATCACCGGGCTGCGCATCTCCACCGCCATGGCGATGATGTCCCTGGTCGGGGTGGAGATGCTCTCCAGCGACTCCGGCCTCGGCTTTCTCGTCATCGACGCCCAGCGGACCTTCGATACGCGGCGCGTCTTCGCCGGCATCATCGTCCTCTCCGTCGTCGGCTTCTCCATCGACTTCGCCGCCCGCATCATCCAGTCAAAGGCGGTCGCCTGGCATACCCATACCTCCCTCGGGGGGAAATACCCATAATTCTGCACTGCGAGGACGTTTCATGAACACCATGCACCATTGCCGGAAGAAAAAGACCCAGGCCCTGCCGCTCGCCCTGTTCCTGCTGGGGCTCGGCCTGCTGTTTTGGCCAGGCGCGCCGATTGCCGACGAGTTGCCGACGGTCAAGCTCGTCTACTGGCGCAGCATCGACGACCTGCCCCTCTATGTGGGGGTCGAGAAGGGCTTTTTCAAGGAAGCCGGCGTCAATGTCGAGCTCGAATACATCAGCGGCGAGCCCAACACCCTGGCGGCGGTGATGCGCGGCGACGTCGCCGGCGGCTATATCTCCCTCTCCTCGCTGATCAAACTGGCCGAAGAGAAGGCCCCGGTCAAGGTGGTGGCGTGGATGGGCCACGCCCACCCCGGCACCAAGTGCGGCATTCATGTCGGGGCGCAGACGAAGTACAAGACCCTCGAAGACCTGCGCGGCATCCGCATCGCCACCAGCGGCAGCGTCATGGTCAAGACCCTGCTCACCCATGCGGTTCACAAGGGCGGCATGACCTTAAAGGACATCAAGCCGATGTGGGGAGCGACTCCGGAAAACCCGATGCAGCACGAAGCGGCGCTTCGCTCCGGGGGCATCGACGCCTTCATCGTCTGAGACCCCCTCGCCGCCATGCTGGAAGCGCATGGAGCAAGCCGTATCCTCGCCTCGTTTCACGATATCAGCGCCGACTGGGTCTTTGCCGGGCTCTATTTCTCCGACAAATACCTCAAGGAGCATCCCGACAGCGTCCGCAAGGTCATGGATGGACTGGTCAAGTCATTCGACTTCATCGCCGGCAATGATCGCGAGGCCCGCACCTTTTTGCCAAAATACACCAAGGTGGAGGAAGAGCTGTGCATGATCTCCGCCCTCCGCCACTACCAGGCCATCGAGCCTCCCGAGAGGCTCAAGGAACAGATCGACCTCATGGCGACCTATGGCTATATCAAGAGCAGTGTCGACGTCTCCACCATGATCGATTACGGCTTCCTGCCCGAAACGCTGCGACATCAGGGGGAGAGCGCGCAAGAACAAACGGGAGGGACCCTGTGATGAGAAGACCGCATCCGCCGACCGTTCTCCGCCAGTTCCTGCTCTGCCTCGTGCTCCTCTCCTTTGCCACCGCTGCCACCGCCAGCACCTCGCGCTTCGATGATGGCTTCCAGGGACTCGTCTGGGGAATCAGCAAGGACGAACTGCCGGACCTTGGCTTGAAGCCGGCAGCGCTCAACAACATCTACAAGAAAGGGCCATCCTCGGCATTCTTCGGGGAAGGTTCGGGTAAACTGGTTATGGCAGTGGAAGGGGTTGCCCTGCTCTCCATCTTCCTCAATTTCTTCGACCAGCGTCTCTATGGCGCCGACATGGTCTTCACGCCCGGGCAACGGCAGGAGGTCTACGACATCATCGTCAAGGAAACCGGCCAACCCTGCCAGCAGACGGCAAGCGGGGACCGCTGGCAGACGCCCAAGGTGGCCATCGTGCTCACCGACCGCGAGCTGATGGTCGTGGCCCGTGACTTCGACCCGGACAAGACAGAGGCCGCCCCTGCCGACAAGGATGCCGCCTGCTGCCCAGGCAAGGGATAAGCCGTGATGAGGCTCGGGGAATGAGTCTCGCGAGGGCCCGCGCCTGGGCAGAACACCCGGGCGCGGGGCCGCGCAGGCCTGGGGTGGCCCGGCCGTGAAGGCTCAGCAGCCGCAGCTACCGCAGGATCCGGAACTGCAGCCGCCACCGCCGGCGGGGAGGGGGTTCGTCGAGCGAATCGAGAAGCCGGAACGGCCCGGGGCATCGACATAGTCGATAGCGATGGCGCCGCACTGCTGCACCAGGCTTTTCTCGACGATAAAGGCGAGGCCGTCCTTATCGTAGCGCTCGTCTTCAGAAGTGCCTTCATCGAGGGCGAGGCCGAGAGAGGGACCGGCGCAGCCGCCCTGCATGAGGGCGACCCGCAAGGCGGAAAAGATGTTGTTTTCGGTCATGTAGGCGGTCAGCTTTTCCACCGCCAGCGTGGAGACGTGTAGCATGAGGGGTTCCTTTGCAAATGAGAGATGGGTGGAGTGATGGAGTGCGAATCGCCCCCCAGCCGAGAGGAAGACCTCCCGCCTCGGCTGCGGCGTCGGCAACGGCCCATGGCGGCCATGGCAGGAAGCGCAGACAATCTCCGTTGGCCATGAACCGGCTGAGGCTCATACGCCGCCGAGGTCGATTCTTCGCCGCAGAATAGTGCAGATCCTCCTGTAACTCCAATTGGAATACTCGATGATTTCGCGAAAACCGATTCCCTGGCGGAAGGGCCCTGGCCGCCGCCACGGGCGTGGAATCGGCGTCGCCTATCGACGACAACGCACTCATCGAAAACAACTATTTGAACAGCCCCACCGTCTATGCTAGGTGGAGACTGCGCCAACGATAGCACCATCCCCCTCAACCAGAAGGAGCCTCCTTATGAAATCTTCCTTTCTCGCTGCGGCCCTCGGCTGCATGCTGCTCTTTTCCCCCATCGGCGCCAACGCCGGCGCCCTCGACGGCTTCGCCGGCGCCAAAGGCACCTTGAAGATCGCCGGCGGCACCGCCCATATCCCGGTGATGAAAGAAGCCGCCCAGGCGATCATGAGCACCAACCCGGACGTGCAGGTCACCATCGCCGGCGGCGGCACCGGGGTCGGCATCAAGCAGGCCGGCGAAGGCCTGGTGGACATCGGCAACGCCGGCCGCAAGCCGACCGACGAGGAGGTCAGCCGCTACGGCCTGCACATGGTGCAGTGGGCCATCGACGGCGTCGCCGTGGTGGTACATCCCGGCAACACGGTGAAAGCGCTGAGCGGCGAACAGCTCCGCGACATCTATGCCGGCAAGATCGTCAACTGGAAGGAACTGGGCGGCAGCGACAAGGGCATCAACCTCTATGACCGCGATGAAACCAGCGGTACCAGGGAAGTCTTCCTGAAAAACGGGCTCAAAGACGGCGCGGTGGCCAAGACCGCCAACGTCGTCGTCTCCAACGGCGCCATGAAGACCGCCGTGGCCGGCGATCCCTACGGCATCGGCTATGTCTCCGTCGGCCATATCGACGCTACGGTCGGCCCGGTGGCGCTCGACGGCATCGTGCCGAGCATCGCCACGGTCAAGGATGGCTCCTACAAGGTGGCGCGCGGCCTGTACAGCCTCACCAAAGGCCCGGCCAACGGCCTCGCCAAGCTCTTCCTCGACTATCTTCTCACCCCCGATGGGCAGAAGATCGCCACCGACAAGGGCTTCATCTCGGTGCTGTGAGCCGCCTCTCCCCGGCCGAGCGGGCCCTGCAGCTGACCACCGTCTGCTGCGGCCTGCTCGTTGCCGCCATGCTGGCACTGATGCTGGTTCTCGCCTGGCCGCTGCTGCACAGCGGCCAGCTGCTGAGCCTCATCGGCGGCGACTGGCAACCAGCCGCCGGCCGCTACGGCATCGCGCCAATGCTCGTCGCCAGCCTCCTGCTCGCCATGGTCGCCGTACTGCTCGCCGTGCCGCTCAGTCTCGGCACGGCCTTTGCCGCCGTCGCCCTGGCGCCGCCCCTCTTGCGCTCGCCGCTGATGCTGGGCGTGCGCCTCATGTCCGGGATCCCCACGGTCATCTACGGCTTCGCCGCGGTCTTCGCTCTGGTGCCGCTGATGCGCCAGTGGATCGGCAGCGGCTCCGGCTTCACCCTGCTCACCGCCGCCCTGGTCCTGGCCGTTCTCATCGCGCCGACGATGATCGTCTTTTTCGTCGGCGGACTGCGCGCAGTGCCGCAGAGCTACAGCCTCGCCGCTGACGCCCTGGGCTGCCGGCCGGTGGACAAGCTGCTCTACCTCCTCCTTCCCCAGGCGGCTCCGGCGATCGCCGCCGGCATCGTCATGGGCCTGGGGCGGGCGCTGGGCGACACCATGATCGGGCTGATGCTCGCCGGCAACAGCGCCATCATGCCCGAGTCGATGCTCTCGACGGGCCGCACCCTGACCAGCCACATCGCCCTGGTCATCGCCGCCGACTTCTCCAGCATGGAGTTCAAGTCGATCTTCGCCTGCGGCATCGTCCTCTATCTGCTCACCGCGGCGCTGGTGGCGATATTGCGCCGGGCGCTGCCAGCCACGGCCAGGCCATGAGAAAAGCTCTGGCCGGCCTGACCATCGCCTTCTCCTCTGCGGCGACCCTGCTCCTCTTCGCCGCGGTGCTTCTCTTCGTCGGCGTCATCGTCTTCCGCGGCTGGCCAGGGCTCGCCCCCGGCCTCATCTTCGGCGACACCCGGCCACTCGACGCCCTGCTGCTGAGGCGCCAGGTGTTCGACGGCCTCTTCCCGGCCATGGCCGGCACCCTGGCCCTGGTGGCGCTGACCATGACCCTGGCCGTCCCCGCCGGGCTGGCCACCGGCATCTATCTCGCCGAGTACGCCCGGGGGAGAGGCAAGGCCTTGTTGAGCCTGCTCTTCGACATCCTCGCCGGGCTGCCGTCGATCGTCGTCGGCCTCGCCGGGCTGGCCCTGACCATTGTCCTGCACCGGCTGTTCCCCGGCCGGATCGGCCCTTGCCTGCTCATCTCGGCCCTGGCCCTGGCCTTTCTCGTCCTGCCCTACCTGGTGCGCAGCGTGCAGCTGGCGCTGGAGTCGGTGCCGCGCACCCTGCGTCTCACCGCGCCCGCCCTGGGTGCCGACAAGCTGACCACCATCCGCGCCGTGCTCCTGCCCGCCTGCCTGCCGGAAATCGCCGGCGGGATCATCCTCGCCGTGGGCAGGGCCATCGAGGACACGGCGGTGATCATGCTCACCGGGGCGGTGGCCTCCGCCGGGGTGCCCCGTTCGCTGCTGGCGCAGTACGAGGCCCTGCCCTTTTACATCTACTATATCTCCGGCCAGTACGCCGACCCCGAGGAACTGCAGCGGGGCTTCGCCGCGGCCCTGCTGCTGCTGGCCATGTGCGTCGTCATGCTCGTGGCGGCGCAGTGGCTGGCCAGGCGCGGATCACTGAGGCGGCAGCCATGACGACGACCATGAACGGCAAGATCCGCACCGAATCCCTCTCCTTCTCCTATGGCGAGCGGCTGCTCCTCGAAGACATCTCGGTGGAGTTTGCCGACCAGGCCATCACCGCCATCACCGGCCCTTCCGGCACCGGCAAGTCGACGCTGCTGACCGTCTTCAACCGTCTCTGGGAGGAGATCGGCGGCGGCCCGCTGCATGGCCAGGTCCTCCTCCGCCTCGAGGGGCGCTGGCAGGATATCCATGCCCCGGAGATGCCCGTCAGCACCCTGCGGCGCCGCGTCGGCATGGTTTTCCAGACCCCCAACCCCCTGCCGATGTCTCTCGCCGCCAAC
The DNA here is from genome assembly GCA_024710585.1 of Desulforhopalus sp. GTDB lineage: Bacteria > Desulfobacterota > Desulfobulbia > Desulfobulbales > Desulfocapsaceae > Desulforhopalus_A. The sequence continues at coordinate 14,575 of JANJUM010000209.1, read as the reverse complement.
CTCGCTTTCCCGCTGAAGCTGGCGGGGATTGACGACAAAGAAGAGATCGCCGCGCGCAGTCGCGAGGCCTTGCGCCGCGTCCACCTGCTGGCCGAGGTCGAGGACCGCCTGGTTAGCGACGCCCGCCTCCTCTCCGGGGGGCAGCAGCAGCGGCTCTGTCTCGCCCGCGCGCTGATGCTCCGCCCCGAGGTGCTGCTCCTCGACGAGCCGACCTCCTCGCTTGACCCCAAGGCCTGCGCCGGCATCGAGGAGCTGCTCCTCGAGCTGAAGGAGTCGTGCGCCATCGTCCTCGTCTCCCACTACCAGGACCAGATCAGCCGCATCGCCGACCAGGTCTATCTTCTCGGCGAACGCACCCTGCTGCGCCAGCGCTAGCCCGCTCGAGGCTGCTGGCAGCGCGCCCCAGGCCGGGGGTCAGGAACGCCCGGTGCGAAAGATGGTGGCGTAGACGGAAACCGAGACGACGATGATCAAGCCATGCACGAGCCGCGTCCAGAAACCGGAAAAGCCGGCGCTGATGATGCCCGCCTCGATGATGCCGATGATGATCGCCCCGACACAGGTGCCGTAGAGGGTGCCGCGGCCGCCGAACACCGAGGTGCCGCCGATGAAGATCGCCGCGAAGACCAGCAGCAGGTAGCCCTCCCCCTGCGTCGGCCACCAGTTGCCCATCTCCAGGCAGACGAGCACCGCGACGAAGGCGCTGAGCAGCCCCATCATGGTGAACAGCATCAGTCGCACCCGGTCGGTATCGACCCCGTTGAGGCGCGCCGCGCGGAGGTTGTCGCCGGTAAAGAGCACCCGCTCGCCGAAGACATGGCGGTTGAGCAGCAGCGCCAGGAAAACCGCCAGCACGAGAAACCACAAGGCCTGGGCGGGTATGCCCAGAACCCGCCCGACCATCAGCTGGTGAAAGTCCGTCCCGCGGATGGCGGCAATGTTGCGCGCCAACCCCGAAGCGAGCAGGGCCGACAGGCCGCGCCAGAAAAACTGGGTGCCGATGGTAGCGATGATCGACGGCACCCCGACCTTGACCACCAGCACCCCGTTGATGAACCCGCCGAGGCCTCCCACGGCGAGGGCCGCGAAAAGTCCCAGCCAGGGCGAGGCGGTGCGCAGATAGATCTCGGCGAAGAGCAGGCCGGCCATGGCCATCAGCGAGGGAAAGGACATGTCCAGTTCCCCGGCGATGACCAGAAAGGTCAACCCCAGGGCGAGGATGGCGATAAAGGGGATGGTGGAGAGGAAGGAGAGGTAGATGCGCCCGCCGAGAAAGGTCTGCGGGCTGAGAACGGCAAAGAGCGCCAGCAGCACGGCGAGCACGGCGGTGATGCCGACCTGCAGGCGATATGTGCGCAGGATGCCGGCCCCCATCAGCGCCCTCCCGCATGGATCTGCAGCAAGCGCCCGTGCAGGTCGGCAAGCGAGATATCCTGCCGATCGCAGCTGGCCACCATCTCTCCCCGGTCGAGGATGATGAAGCGGCTGGCGACGCGGTAGATATGCCCGACGTTATGGGAAATGAGGATGCAGGCCCTACCTTGTGCGGAGAGTTGTTCGATAAAGGTCAGCACGCGGTCGACCTCGCCCAGGGACAGCGCCGTGGTCGGCTCGTCGAGAACGACCAGGCGGGCATCGAAATACATCGCCCGGCCGATGGCCACCCCCTGGCGCTCGCCGCCGGAAAGCGTCTGCACCGGGGTGTCGGCGGTTATCGCCCGCCCCTGGAGGCCGACATAGCGGCGCAGAATCTCCATGGTCACCCGCTTCTCCTCCGCCACGCGCAGCATGCCCCAGCGATTGACCAGCGCCCGGCCGACGAAGATATTGCGCCATAGCGGCTGCTGCTCGCCAAGGGTGCTCTCCTGAAAGAGGGTCTCGATGCCCATGCTTCTCGCCTGGGCAACGCCATAGCGCGACAGGTCGACGGCAACGCCATCGATGAGCAAGCTGCCGCTGTCCGGGCGGTGCACCCCGGAAAGGATTTTGATGAGCGTCGACTTCCCGGCGCCGTTGTCGCCGACCAGGCCAACCACCTCGCCGGGATGGACGGCGAGGTGGATTTCGCGTAAGGCGACGGTGCCGCGAAAGGATTTGCCCACCCCGCGCAGTTCGAGAATCGGCGGACGATCCTGAACGGAAGACCTCATCCCGCTAACGGATGCCCTTCTTGGCCAGCGGGGCCACCTTGCCGATGCTGCTCTTATCGACCAGCCCGCCGCCGGTATCGATATCAAGCCCGGTGAAGCCGTAGTTCCTGGTCAGTACCAGCTGGGTCACCGACAGGTAGCCGAGCAGGTACGGCTGCATCTCGGAGACGAGGTCGACATAGCCGCTCTCGATGGCGGTAGCCGTCGCCGGGGACAGGGAGAACCCGCCGACATAGACCTGCTCCGGCCCGACGCCGGCGGCCTTGAGGAAGTTTTCCATCTGGCTGGTGAGCGCCCCATGGTCGATGAGGATCAGCTTGCAGTCGGCGTGGCTGGCCAGATAACCGGTGATGACCGGGGTGCCCATGGCGGTGTCCTTGTCCACCTCGGGGCTGATCTCGAGATAATCGACGACCAGGCCGGCCTCCTCGAGGGTTTTCAGCATCGCCCTGGCGCGGCGTCCCCGCTCTTCGAGCCGTTTCAAACCCCAGACGAAGGCGCGGTCGCCCTTCTTCACGCCGGAGCGGGCCAGGGCCTCCTTGGCGAGGGTCCTGCCCATCACCTCGGGGTCGGTGCCGATGGTCCCGAAACCGCGGGAGGCGTATTGGGCCCGCAGCTTGGGCAGGTCGGTATCGACACAGGTGACGAGGATATTGCCGGCCATGGCCTCATCGACCAGCGGGGCGAAGGCGTCGTCGCCAGGGTGGCCCATGACGACGATGCCGTCCGGTTTGGCTGCCAGGGCGGTCTTGAAGTTGGCGATCATGTTCTCGGGGTTCCACTCCGAATAGAGCAGGGTCAGTTCGACGCCGAGGTCGGCAGCCGCCTGGGTGGCGCCGTTCTGGACGATGGTGTTGTAGGGACCGCCGACCGGGCCACCGGTATCGAACCAGATCTTCATCCCCTTGCCCAGCGGGGTGGCGGGCTCGCCACTGGCCACGTTGAGGCCGGCGAGCAGCAGTGAACAGAACAGAGTCAGCAGGGTGCAGATCGTTTTCATGGTCGTCTCCTTTGCGTGGTTTGCGGCTAAAGCATTTCCAGATAGGCCTCGATGCGCACCCGCAGCTGTTCGCTGTCGCTGGTCGCGTAGTCGGTTTCGAGGTGCAGGGTCGGCTTGGAGAAGGTCTCGGCGACGAAGCGCTCCACCCGATAGGCTTCGATGTTGTAGGTATGGCAGGCCTGCCAGGTGAGGTCGATGACGCCGTCGACGGAAAAGCCTGTGATCATCTCCTCGAGCATGGCGAAACGGCCGGGGTTGGGGCTCATCACCGAACAGGGGGTGGCGAGATAGGCGGCGGCCAGGTTGGCCATGGGGTCGCCCTCTTCCTCGACGCGGAAGGTCTGCTTGTAGCCGGAACAGTTCTCCATGGCGACGATATCGGCGCCGCACTGCTCGACAATCTGCACCACCTTGTCGGAACCGAGGCCGACCGGCACCCCGGTGAGCAGGATGCGCTTGCGGCGGGGGTCGCCGCCGCCTTTCTGGTGTTCTTCACGCATGGTCTGGGCGACCTCGTTCATGGCGGCGATGCCGCGCTCCTTGTCGAGGAGGAAGCCGATCTTGAAGAGCACGGTCACCAGCTCCGAACCGCGCAAGGGGGCCGGGTGCAGCCTGTTGACATCCATGAGGTTCTTGCGCGCCGCACGCTCGCGGTTGAGCAGGGCGACGGCCTGGCGCAGGTCGCTGTCGGTGATTTCCCGGCCGGCATAGGCCTCGACGCGCTTCTTCAGCCGCTCCACCTCCGCCCGCCACAGTCGCCGCGAGTCCTCGCTGTCCTGCTCCGAGGGCAGCTGCATGACGTGGGTCGGCCTGTAGGCGTCGAGGAGCTCGAACATCTTCTTCTTGCCGTCGCAGGTGGTATCGCCGACGATGAGCCCGGCGGCCTGGAAATAGGGGCAGGAGCCGGTGGCGGCAAAGCCGAAGCTGCTCTTGATCAGCGGGCAGAGATTGCGCGGCAGGACCTCCTCGGCGGCGGCGATGGGATCGTTGCGCGTGCCGCACAGCGGCAGCACCGCCGCCCCCGCGGCCACCGCCAGTTCCACCGGCGAGTAGAGGCAGTAAAAGCCGACGATCGGCCGGCCGGCGCTTTTGGCCTTTTCCAGCTCGAGCAGGTTTTCATCGCCGAGCTGCTGCATGGCGTTGACAAGTCGTGCGTCCATCGTTGGTCCCCTTCTGGTTGAAGATCAGGCAAGGTCCCTTGCCAGGAGCGCCGCCCCGTAGGCGCCGACCAGCTGCGGCCTCTCGGGCAGCAGGATCGGGCGCTGCAGCTCCTCTTCGAGGAGGGTGCGGACGCAAACGTTATGGGCCACCCCGCCGCTGAACACCAGCGGCCCGCGGGGCACCACCCGGTTGAGCATGGCCACCGCCCGCCGCACCACGCTGCGGTGCAGGCCTCTGGCGATCTCGCGGCGGTCGCCGCCACGGGCGAGCAGCGAGGTCACCTCAGATTCGGCGAAGACGGTGCACATCGACGATACCGAGGCCTCGCCGGATGCGGCCAGCGCCTCTTCGGCGAAGGCGGAGAGGGAAAAGCCCAGCGCCCTGGCCATCACCTCGAGAAATTTGCCGGTACCGGCGGCGCAGCGGTCGTTCATCTCGAATTTCGTCACCCGCCCGGAGCCGTCGAGAGCAATCGCCTTGCTGTCCTGCCCGCCGATGTCGAGCACCCCGGCCGCCCCGAGAAACAATGCCCCTGCAGCGCGGGCGTGGGCCTTGATCTCGGTGACCGTCGGCGCCGCATAGGCTACCTCGAACAGGCTGCGCCCGTAGCCGGTGGCCATGATCCGATCAAAACGCAGCCCGTCGAGGACAGCCCTGGCCTCGGCCAGGGGGTCGTAGCCGGTATCGGCGAGGCGGTCGGCCACCGGCCGCCCCTCGCCATCGACCACCACCACGCCAATGGTCCGCGAACCGATATCGATTCCTGCATAGTGCATCGCTGATCTTTCCCTGGAAAAATGACCGAATACGAAACGTGTCTCTGTGCGCGGAGCAGTTAGCACAAAATGGCGCACTTCGTCCAATTGGTAGTTCCGATGGCAGCGGGTCTGCCCATAGGGGCGGCATTCAAGGCTGATCAGCGGGACGGGTCAGTCCCATCGGGAAGGCGGAGAGTGCGAGGATGAGGTCGGCGGCAGCGGGCCTCCGCCGTACAGTGCAGGGGGCTGTGGGCAGGAGCCGCCCTCATCGGGCGGCCCCGCTCAGCCGCGGCGGGCCTGGCAATCGGGGCAGGTGCCGAAGACCTCGAGGTGGTGGCCGTCGACGATGAAGCCGGTTTGCACGGCGATGAGCTTGTGCAGGGTCGACATGCCCTGGCAGTCGATGAGCAGGACCCGGCCGCAGCCACGGCAGACCAGGGGGTGGCTGTGGCCGCCGCGGCCGGCGATATAGCGGTGCTCCCCGTCGCGGTCGTGCACCCACTGCAGGTAGCCGAGCTCGGTGAGCTCCTTGACGGTGCGGTAGACGGTGGTGTGGCCGATGCCCCCGTCCCTGACCCCTTCCGCCGCCTCGCTGATGGTCAGCCCGGCGGGGTGGGCGGCGAAGAGCTCCCAGATGCGCCGCCTCTGGCTGGTGAAGCGCTTGCCGATGGTCTGGAAAGCCTCGCGCAGGCCGGCGATGGCCTCGTCGTGTTCCATATCAGCCCCGCTCGCCGAGGCGGCCGACGAGCAGCGCCCCGAGAAAGAAGAAAAAGTTGACGAAGACGATGGTCGCCCCGGTGGGCAGGTCGAGGAGATAGGAAACGAGGATGCCGATCCACACCGAGAAGAGGGAAAAGACCACCGCCAGCAGCAGCGTCGACCTGAAGCCCGAGGCCACCCGCAGGGCGGCCACCCCGGGCATGATGATCAGGCTGGAGACGAGGAGGATGCCGACGATGCGGATCGACAGCACCACGGTCAGCGCGGTGCACAGCACGAGCAGGGTGTTGACCCGCTCGGCGGCCACCCCCAGCACCTGGGCCGACTCTTCCTCGAAGGCGATGACGAAGAGGTCGTGATAGAAGAGCACCACCGCCAGCAGGACGACCACCGTCAGGACCAGGCTGAGCCAGACCTCGGTGGCGGAGATGACGAGGATGTTGCCGAAGAGGTAGCTGAACAGGTCGACGTTGAAGCCACCACCGATGCCGGCGAGCATCATGCCGGTGGCCACGCCCATGGCCGAGGTCAGCCCGATGGCGGCGTCGCCCTGCACCCCGGAGCGGCCGGCGAGGCGCATGATCCACAGGGAGCCGAGCAGCACTACGGGAATGGAGGCGTAGACCGGGTGCAGGCCGAGCATCAGCGACAGGCCGATAGCCCCGAAGCTGACGTGGCCGAGGCCGTCGCCGATCATCGAGAAGCGCCGCAGCACGAGAAAGACGCCAAGCAGGGCGCAGCTCACGGCGATCAGCGAGCCGGCGAGCAGCGCCCGCTGGATGAAGGAGAACTGCAGGGCCTCGGTGGCCTGGGCGAAGAGCTCGGCGATCATTGGCATGCCCCCCCGTGCTGCCGGCACATGAGATGCTGGGCATGGCTGCCGAAGTAGGCGGTCATCGCCGGGGAGTGGCAAAACTCGCTGAAGCTGCCGAAGAAGATCTGCGTGTGGTCGATATAGAGCAGGGTGGTGGCGTAGTCGCCGATGGAGCCGCTGTCGTGGGTGACCATGACGATGCTCCGCCCCTGCTCGCGGTTGATGTCGCGCAGCATCTCGTAAAAGCTGCGCCGCGTTCCCGGGTCGAGGGCCGAGGTCGGCTCGTCGAGAAAGAGCAGCTCGGCCTCGGCGACCATGGCCCGGGCGAGAAACACCCGCTGTCGCTGTCCGCCGGAGAGCCGGTCGATCTTGCGCCCGGCGAGGTGGCCGATATCGAGACGGGCGAGGATGCTTTCCACCGCCGCCCAGTCGTCGGCATCGAGCTTCTTGGGGAAGCGCTTCAAAGGCAGGCGGCCGGAGGCGACGATCTCGCGCACCGTCGCCGGAAAGCCCTGGGCGTTGCCGCCCGCCACCTGGGGCAGGTAGCCGAGGCGGCTGTGCGCGGTGAAGTCCTGCGGCGACTGCCCAAAGAGGCGCACCTCCCCGGCGCTGAAAGGGATGAGGCCGAGCAGGCACTTGAGCAGCGTGCTCTTGCCGGAGCCGTTGGGTCCGACCAGGGCCAGGAAATCCCCGGGGGCGACGACGAACTCGAGCCCCTTGAGGATCTCCGTCCCGCCCTGGCGCACGCTGAGGCCGGAGACTTCGACGAGGTTCATCGGCATTGCAGCCCCTTGCGCAGACGTTCGAGGTTGTCGTTCATCAGCCCGAGATAGGTCACCCCGGCGTCGAGCTCCTTGCGGCCGACATTATGGGCGCCATGCAGGAGCAGCATGCCCGCCCCGGTCTCGCCGCTGATGACCCTGGCCACCTTGGGATCGATGCCCTCCTCGTAGAAGATATGGCTATGACCCTCCTTCTTCATGCGGCGGGTGAGTTCGGCGATATCGCGCGGGCTCGGCTCGGCGTTGGGCGAGAAGCCCTTGTAGGGCGAGACATGGGTGAGGTCGTAGCGCCTGGCGGCATAGCCGAAGGCGAAATGGCCGCCGTAGATGATGGTGCGCTGGCGGCAGGTGGCCAGGCCGGCGGCATAGCGCTCGTCGAGCTGACGCAGGCGGTCTTCGTAGGCGGCGGCGCGCCCGGCATAGAACTGCGCGTTCTCCGGGTCTTTCGCGGCGAAGGCGCGGGCCATGCCGGCAACGATCCTGGCGGCGTTGCCGAACTCCAGCCAGATATGGGGATCGACGTCGCCATGGAGGTGGCCATGATCGTCGTCATGGGCGAAAGTCTCGTGGCCATGCCGTGCAGCCTCATTGCCATGACCATGGTCGTCATGATCGGCATGGCCCTTGTCATCATGGCCCTGCGGCGACGCCCCTTTCCCGGCAGCGACAGCCTCGCCATGCCCTTCCCCTGCCCCGGCGAAGAGATCGACGAAATCCCCCGCCTCAACCACGCCGACCCCCCTGCGGGCGGCATCGGCGACAAGGTCTTCGGCCCACGGCTCCATATAGGGCCCGGTATAGACGAAGATGTCACACTGCCGCATGCGGGCGATATCCCTGGGGCTGGGGTCGAAACTGTGCGCCTCGACCCCCGGCGGCAGCAACAGGGTCGACTCGACACGGTCGCCGCCGATAATCCTCGCCCAGTCATGGTAGGGAAAGAGGGTGGAAATGACCCGCAGTTTTGCCGGCTCCGCGGCCGCCGCCACCTGCGCCAGGCCCCAGGTCGACACAGCTATCCCCAGCAAGAGGGCAAGCTTCGCGATTGCTTTCATTGTCTTACCTCCATTTTTGCCGGACCCGCGCCCTTCCCCGCGACAGCAGGACAGGGCGGGCGGGCTATGGTTAACGGTAATTTATATTATTAACCAGGAGTGAAGACGCTGTCAACAAAGGAAGGATTTCTACATTTTTTACGCAATAAAAACTAGTTAATTTGTTTATCGAACAGTCGAACTCTTCTCATCCGGGAAACTTATCGAAAATTTTTTACAACAAGAAACAAGGCATGGGCAGGACATGGGCAACGGATGAGGCGGTGCCGGGGGTCTCGCTGCAGCGCGCGACCAGGGTTCTCAGGCAGCGGCAGGCCACGGCGCGCAGGGCTTTGGCCCCGCCAGCAGGTCCTCGCCTCGCGGCGAGAAACACCCGCCGCCTTCCCTCCCAGCGTCCCTGCCCCTCGCTCCACTTGCACCTTGACGGCAACGGAAAAATGGCAGATATCTTGTGATCAGCGGGCACCGCCATGCAGAGGGTCAGCGGCCCGCCTGTGCCCGCCGCCAGACCCTATCGAACGCAACCTCTCGCCCGCCCCTGCCTGGCGAGAGTCCACTCCCCCTCAGCAAAGGAAGCATCATGAAGCTGCCCGAACACTTCACCGTACGCGCCGTGCTGGTGGCACGGCGCATCCTCCTCCGCCACGTCCCCGCGGAGACGGCGACGGCCCTCAACCCGATGCTCTTTTCCCAGGGGGAGCAGGGCTATGTCGCCCTCTTCCGCTATGGCGTGGCCGTGTTCTTCAATATCCCGCCGCTGGAGCAGCGCCACCTCATCGACAAGACGCTGCGCGCCTACTTCGACGAGCCCATGGAGGGCGGGGAGGAGGAAAGCCTGCAGGTGGCGGTGGCCGGGGACCAGGAGGAGCGGGTGCAGGGGGAGACCATCAACCTGCGCGACCTCTCCATCCCCCGGCTGCAGATCCTCGCCGAGGTCATGGCCCGCTCGGTGCTCCTCGCCGACTATGAGGCGCGCATCAGCCGCAGCTTCGACATGGTCGAGCCGCTGGTCGCCAAGCTGCGCCGCAGCCGGGGCCCGCGCACCGGCGGCCAGCTCCTGCAGACCATCGGCACCGCCCTGGCCACCGAACATGACATGGTCGGCCGGGCGGCGGTCACCGAGAAACCCGACCTCCTCTGGGAGCACTCCGAGCTCGAGGGCTTCTACCTCATGCTGGAAAACGACTTCGAGCTGGTGGAACGCGACACCGCCCTGGTGCGCAAGATCAACCTGGTATCGCGCACCGCCCAGACCGCCCTTGAGCTGCTCCACGCGCGGCGCAGCCTGCGGGTCGAGTGGTACATCGTCATCCTCATCGTCGTCGAGATCTTCCTCACCCTCTTCGACCTCTTCGTCCGCGGCGGCTGAAGAAATCCAGCGCTTCCTCGTCAAAACGCAAAGAAAACGAAACACAAACCTCATCAACGGCAAACAGCGGTGCGGTTATCTGGGACCACGGTGCGACAGGCACCATATTTCCTGCAGAAAGCCGCAACAGAGGAGCACCGCCATGCCAGCCATTCCCTGGAACCCATCGTTTTCCGTCGCGCACGCCGAACTCGACCGCCAGCACATGGAAGTCCTGACGCTGATGAACGAGATGGAAAAACTCCTGGTCAGCGCACCGGGCAATTACGAGCGCAAGAAACGCCTGCATATCCTCGAACGGCTGCTGCACTACGGCCACCACCACTCCGCCCTCAAAATGCGCGTGCTGCGGCAGTGGGGCTGCGACGAGGATAGTCTCCACCGCCACTGGCGCGCCCACAAAGACTTCGACACCAGGGTCTACGCCCTCTACCGCCAACTGCTTGCCGGGGAACTCGTCCTCGACTCGTCGATCCTCGCCGCCATCCGCCATGAGTTCTTCCACCATATCCTCATGGAAGACCGGCCGCTGCTGGCCTCGCTGCGCCTGCGCCGCGAAGCGGGAGGGGAAGAGAGCCATCCCCGCCCCGCCCCCCCCTGGCCCTGCCCGGCCTCGCTGGCGCCCGCCGCGCTCGACCGGCTGACCGACACGGCGGTCCCCCGCCTGGCGGCCTGATTCGCCGGCGAACCGGCGATCCCTAAGGTTTGGCGACGCGGGCCAGCAGGGGGGCGACGATGTCGGCCATGATCCGCGCCGTGGCGCTCTCGCGGTATTGCTGGAAGAAGACCCGGCCGACATCGCCGGCCATGGCCACCTGAGGGTCCATGGGCAGCGAGCCGAGAAAGGGTAGGCCCATGTCCGAGGCGACCCTGCTGCCCTCGCCGGACGGCAGGATATGGGTGACCGCGCCGCACTCCGGGCAGACGAAGCCGTTCATGTTTTCCACCACCCCGAGCACCTCGACCCCTATCTGACGGCAGAAGTTGATCGACTTGCGCACATCGACGGCGGAGAGTTTCTGTGGCGTGGTGACGATAACCACACCGTCGAGGCCGTCGATGTGCTGGCAGACGGCCAGCGGCTCATCGCCGGTGCCGGGCGGGGAGTCGACGACCAGGCAGTCGAGGTCGCCCCACAGCACCTCGCCGAGAAACTGCTTGATGGCGGCGATCTTCTTCGGCCCCCGCCAGATGACGGCGTCGTCGCGGTTCTTGAGGATAAAGCCTATGGACATGACCTCGAGGCCATGCACGATGACCGGCGCCCAGCCGTCTTTGCCGGCGCGCACCTTCTCGTCCTCGATGCCGAGCATGGTGGGGATGCTCGGGCCATGGATATCGACGTCGAGCAGCCCGACGGAGAGCCCGGCCATGGCCATGGCCATGGCGAGATTGACCGCGACGGTGCTCTTGCCGACGCCGCCCTTGCCGGACATGACGATGATCTTATGGCGGATATGGCACATCCGCGAGGTCAGGCGACGCCGTTCGGCAAAGGCCTGCTCGCTCTCCTCGGCATCGCGCAGCTTGGCCGAGCAGCCCTTCTTCGAGCAAGAGTCGCACAAGCCCCGCTGAGGCGACGTTATTGGTCTGCCCTCGCCCTCTCCCCTGTCGTTGTCATCCATACATTTCCCTCCCTCGGGGCGAGAGAACGGCACCGGCCGCCACCAGCCCCGTGGTGTCGGCCGCGGCGCCGCCCACAGCGAATGGCAGGCGGCGCCACACTGTCGGTCGACTATTCCCCGGCTTTCGCGGCGTCGAGTTTCGCCAGCCGTTCATTGAGCTGAGCCAGTTCGGCCTGCAGGGCCTGGGCCCTGTTTTTCAGCATCGCCTTCTCCGTCTCGGCCTCGGGCCACACCTGGGCGGGACCGGCGAAAATCTGGCCTCCCCAGCCAAGCCGTCTGCCTCCGCAGACACCCCGACCCCAGGCAGAGCCCATCCCGGCGCCCCCCATGCGGCCGAAGCCCGCTGCGCCGTAACCCGGCGCCCTCTGTCCAGTGCAAAAACCAGCGCCGCGGCCGGTCATCGCCCCAGCCCCCATAGGTCCTGTTCCATCTCCTCGTGGCATGTTCGTTCCTCCCTGTACTCTTTTGGTCTCATGTTCCCGCCCTGCCGCCAACACCCGGCGCCAGAGCGACCCCGCCCCGCTCAGACAGCGCCCCGGAAACGGCCCCGCCGCCGCCGGCAGCCAGGCATGGCGAAGGATCGCCTGTCGAGGCGGCCAAGACGCCACGCCTCCACCACCTGGCGCAGGTCGCCGGCGATGAAGGGGATGACGCGGATGCCGCCATCGACGAGGAGGTGGTGCAGCGGTGCACTGAGCGCGCCGCAGACCACCGCCGCCACCTGCCTCTCGACCAGGCCGCGCACCCGGGAGAGCCCGTCGTCATCGTTGAAGCACACGTCCTCCTCGGCGACAATGGCCCCCTCCCGGCAGTCGATGACGAGAAAATGGCGGGCGGTATCGAAGACCGGGGCGATGCGCTCCCGCCAGTATGGAAATGCCGTTTTCATCGTCGCTCCTCCCTGTCGCTGACGCTGTCACCCTTGCAGAAGCAAGATCGGTGCCGCAGGGCGGAGAAAAGGGGGTCGTTCGGTCATCCCCTCGTCATCTGGTGATATTTGCAAAGAGGATGTGCGGCCATGGCCCCGGCCAGTGGTGCAATCGTGCACCACTGGCGCCAGGCAGGCAGGGCGCAGGCGCTACTCTCGCCGGCTCTGCCGGCTGCGCCCGTCGATCTCGGGCAGCTGCAGACCGAGGCGCTTCATGCGGCGAAAGAGGGTGGTCTTGTGGATGCCCAGCTCCCGGGCGGCAAGGGTGCGGCTGTAGCCGTTGCGCTGCAGGGCGGCGCTGATCGCCTGGGCGTCGAGGATGCCGTGGACGTGGCGCAGCGAGCCGCCAGGTCCCGGCGCGGGCCGCTGGGCGAGGAGGTCGCCGGGCAGGTGGTCGAGGGTGATCTCGCCATGGTGGCAGAGGATGAAGGCCCGCTCGATGACGTTTTCCAGCTCGCGGATATTCCCCGGCCAGCTGTGGCTGAAGAGCACCGACAATGCCTCGGCGGAGACGCCGCTGACCTTCTTGTTCTGCAGGGTGTTGAAACGCGCCACGAAACGGGCGACGAGCAGGGCGATGTCCTCGCGGCGCTCCCGCAAGGCCGGCAGCTGCAAAAGGACGACGTTGATGCGGTAATAAAGATCCTCGCGAAAGAGGTTGTCCCGCACCAGCTGGGCGAGATCGCGGTTGGTGGCGGCGATCACCCGCACGTCGCTGCGCTCCGAGCGCACCGCCCCGAGGGGCTCGTAGCAGCGCTCCTGCAACACGCGCAGCAGGCGTACCTGCAGGGCCGGGCTGATCTCGCCGATCTCGTCGAGAAAGAGGGTGCCGCCCTCGGCGAGGGCGAAACGCCCCGGCTTGTCGCGCCCAGCCCCGGTAAAGGCCCCGGCCTTGTAGCCGAAGAGCTCCGACTCGAGGAGGGTGTCGGGCAGGGCGGCGCAGTTGACGGCGACGAAGGGTCGGTGGCGGCGCGGGCTGAGGTCGTGCAGGGTGCGGGCCACCACCTCCTTGCCGGTGCCGGTTTCGCCCTGGAGGAGCACGGTGCTGGGGCTGGCCGCCACCGCGGGGAGGATCTCGAGGATGGGACGCATCGCCAGGCTCCGGCTGTGCAGTTCGCCCACGGCGAAGGTCGCCGTCAGCTCGCGGCGCAGCCGCTCCACCTCGGAGAGGTCGCGGAAGGTCTCGGCGCCGCCGATGACCCTTCCCCGGCCATCGCGCAGCACCGCAGTGGAAAGACTGATGGGGATGCGATTGCCTTCGCCGTCGATGAAATAGCCGGTGCGGCCGATAATCGGCCGCCCATCCTGCAAGGTCTGGCGCAGAGGGCAGGTGTCGTCGCCACAGAGATTGCAGCGCAGCACCTCGGAGCAGAGGCGGCCTATCGCCTCCCGCCGCGGGATGCCGGTGATCTCCTCGGCGGCACGGTTGAAGGAGGTCACCCGCCAGCCTTCATCGACGGTAAACACCCCGTCGGAGATGCTCTCGAGGATCGCCTCGGTATGGACGGGGGCGGTATCGCCCCGCTTGCTCTTGGTCATCGCTGCCACCTCGGTCGGCCGTAACGGCAGGCGACCGTCGTTACGTGCATTTGTACAGTATTGATCGTCGAAGGGAGAAAAGCAAGCACCATCGCGTGGCAGACTTGCCGCGGCCAGAGCCCGGATGACGACGGGAAGAGCGAGCCCGGCATGCCCCGCAACGATGGCCGGGCCATTATCGAGAAAAGCGTTGCCGCCGGAAACGAGGCAGGATAGCATGGGCGACTGGCAAGGGAGGCCGCCATGCGGCCGTTCCGCGAGGCCCCGCCCACGGCACAGGAGATTGCACCATGCCCCGCAAGACCATCCTCATCATCTATCACTCCCAGGGCGGCACCATGGAACGGCTCGCCCACCACTTCGCCATCGGCGCGTCCCGGGAGCCGGAAGTGGCGGTGCGCCTCAGGCGGGCCGGCGAGGCGGGCCTCGACGACCTCCTCTCCTGCCAGGCCATCGCCATCGGCTCGCCGGAGTACTTCGGCACCATGGCCGGAATGATCAAGGACTTCTTCGACCGCACCTACGCAGCGGCAGCCGAGCGCACCCCGGGCCTGCCCTTCGTCATTTTTGTCTGCGCCGGCAACGACGGGCGCGGCGCCATCGCCCAGATCGAACGCCTCGCCGCCGGCTACAAGTGGAAAAAGGCCCTGGAGCACCTGCGCATCGTCGGCCCT
>JANJUM010000203.1 GCA_024710585.1 Desulforhopalus sp. | reverse complement strand
ACTCGATCAGAAGCGTCATCGCCTTCCCGAAAACCCAGAAGGCCACCTGCCCGCTCACCGACGCCCCGGCGGCGGTGGCCCGCAAGCAGCTCACCGAGCTGCATATCCGCCCCGACTGGAAGGAATAATCCCCTCTTTCGGTTTCAGTCGACGCGCCCCTGGAAAGCCTGGCTTTCCGGGGGCGTTGTCGTTTTCGCCTTCCGTGCCAGCAGGTACCAGGCGAGACTCCCGTAGACCGCTGTCTGCAGCCAGAGGGTTGCCCAGGGGAGGGCGATAGCGGGGAAGTCGGCACCGAAGTGGTTGAGGAGGAGGAAGGCGCGGATCCCCGGAATCACCGGTACCACCCAGCCGACGAGGCGCAACGGGGCGGGGATGGCCTCCATCGGCCAGATGAAGCCGGCGAGGAAGATGAGCGGCATCGAGCTGAGCAGCACGACCAGCACTACCAGCTCGCGGCGCGGCAGCAGAAGGCCGAGGCAGAGGCCAAGGGCGGCGGCGCCAAGGAGGAAGGGAAGGAGTACCAGCAGGAGCTCGCCTGCCTCGGCGAGCCGCGGAATCTGGTAGAAATCGAAGCAGAGGCCGAGGAGGTACATTGCCAGCAGCCAGTAGATGCCGACGAAGGCGAGGAGCCGCAGCAGACCTCTTGCCAGCACGGCACCACCTGTGCCGGCGGCGGTTGGCGGGCCTTGCCCCCCGGAGCCGGCACTGATCAGGCCGATGCCGATGAGCAGCGTCTGGTGGAGGATGAGGAGAAAAACCGCTGGAATGACATAGGTGAGGTAGCCCATGCCGGGGTTGAAGACCGGAGAGAGGTTGAGGCCGACCGCCAGCTGCGGTGGCGGGGTGACAGCTTTCCCTCCCGGTCGCGGCTGCATGGCGAGCTCGGCGCCCAGTGCGGCGGCGGCCCCGCTCATCCCCTCCACCGCCTTACCGTAGACGAGGAAGAATCGGGCGTCGCCGGCCAGGGTCAGGGTCGGGCGGCGCCCGGCCAGCAGGTCGCCGTGGAAGTTTTCCGGGATGACGAGGATGCCCGCCAGCCCTTCCCTGGTGAGCAGCTCCTCCGCCTCAACAAGGTTCGACGCCGACAGGGCGAGGCGCACGTGGGGCGAGGCGTCGGTGAGGAACTGCAGCCGCCGGCTGAGCTGCCCGGGGTCGAGGTCGACGACGGCCAGCGGCAGCTCCCGCGGGGTCTGGTGACGATAGGGCAGGGGGTAGAGGAAGGAGTAGAGCAGCACGCCGCCAAAGACGGTAAGCAGCACCGCGCCGTCGCTGAAAATCGCCCGCCACTCCTCTCTGATCAGGGATGCCAGACTCATGTCGTCAGTGGTCCTGCCGACCTTGCCAGCGAGCGGGCGCGGGCCATGGGCAGGAGAAGGAGGAGGAGAAAGAGGGCGAGGGCGGCGAACTGTGGCAGGACGGCCAGCGGGGTGGCGCCATGGTGGGCCTGGGCCATGTGGATCTCGATATAGTGACTCACCGGCATGAACTGGCGCCACAGGGCGGCGAGATGGTTCATGTCGGCGGCCGGGTAGGTGACCCCCATAAAGGCCAGTCCGGGGGCCGAATAGGCGGCGGCGAGACTGAGGCCGCGGGCGCCGTCGAGGGTGAGGAAGTAGCACAGGGCTCCGGCGCTGACCATGGCGGAGCAGGAGAGCAGCTGCGCTGCAACCAGTATTCCCCAACTGCCGCGCATCGGCCAGCCGAGGCCGAGGTGCAGCGCCGAATTAAAGAGCAGGCCGTGGACGGCGAGCAGGGTGAAGGGTGGCAACAGCGCGGCGAACAGGGCGGCGAGGGGGCGCGAACCAGGCCAGTCCTGCAGGCGAGAAAGGCGGCGGGTGGTGGCCAGGGCGAGAACCGCGGCGGCTACCGTGATGATCTGCCAGGCGGCGGGCAGCATGGCCGAGACGAGGAAGCGCGAATAATCGGTGTTGACGTTGTACAGCGGTACGAGGCGCAGGGCATAGGGCGCGGCGGTCGCCAGGGCGGCGGTGGCCACCCCGCTCTCGGCCAGGCCGACCCTGACCTTGAGGCGGGTGACGGCGTCGCCGTGAGCCTGGGCCAGGGCGGAGTTGATCATCCGCCCGACGAGGAGGTACTGGTTGTTGACCTGCGCCGTCACCTGCGGCAGGTGGCCGCGGCGCGCATCGGCCTCGAGGCCGGCGGGGAGGATCACCAGGGCGTAGACAGTTCCGGCGCGCAGGGCTGCGCCTGCCTGGGCGACGTCGTCAAACCGCGCCGTCACCGCCAGCGAGGGCGAGCTATCGTAGTGGCGCACCAGCGAGCGCGACAGGGGGCTGTTGTCGAGATCGGTCACGGCGATGGGCAGGTCGCGGGCCTGGCCGGCGGACATGATCGCCCAGAGGAGCAAAAAGAGAACCGGCGGCAGCCACAGCATCAGGGCGCGCAGCCAGGGGTCGCCCAGCTGCAGCCGCCATGCCCTGCCGAGCAGGGCGGTGAAGGATGGCCCGCTCATGGGCGCACCAGCACGCTCATGCCGGCGCGCAGCCCGGCGATGGGCGCCAGCGGCCGCGCCTCGATCTCGAAGCTGCGCATGTCGTAACCTTTGCCGGCATCGGTGGCACGCCAGGTGGCGAAGTCGCCCATGGCCGCCACCCGGGTGACGCGGAAGCTGTGTTCCTTGTCGCCCAGAGCCGGCACAGTGGCGGTGATCTTGGCATCCTTGGGGAAATGGCGCAGCAGGTCCTCGCGGACATGGAAGACCGCCCAGGCGTCATCCATATCGACCAGGGTCACCACGGGAAAACCTTGCGGGGCCAGCTCGCCGGCCTGGAGCAGCAGCTGCTCGACCTCGCCGTCATGGGGGCTGTGGATGGTGGTGTCGGCGGCCAGGGCGCGCACCTCGCGCTCTGCTCCCTCGGCGATGCGCACCCTGGCGGCGGCGGCCTCCTTCTCCTCCTGCCGGGCCCCCTCGACCGCCAGGGTGTATGCCTGGTAGGCGGCTTCGGCGCCGTGGCGGGCGGCGGTGAACTGGGCCTGCGCCTCGTCGCGTTTCTGGGCCGCCATGACTCCGTCACGAAAGAGGCTGTCGATCCGAACGAAGGTCTTTTCGGCCAGGTCGGCGGCGGCCTTGGCCTGGCGCCACTGGTTCTCGGCGGCGGCGACCTGCTGGCGGCGGGCGCCCTTCTCCACCGCTTCGGCCATGGCGGCGGCGGCCTCACGGCTGGCGGCGGCCTGGGCCATCTTGGCATCGAGCTCGGGGCTCTCCAGGGTGAACACCAGCTGCCCTTGCTTCACCGTGTCACCCTTGCTGACATGGACGGCGGCGATTCGACCCGGCACCTTGGAGGAGACGGCATACTGCTGCGCCTCGATCTGCCCCTGAACGATCTGCGGCTGCGGCTGGTAGGCCCGCCGGAAGGCGGTGGCGACAAAGGCCGCGGCGAGGAGGGCGAGGACGACGATGAAGAAAACTTTGAACAGGCGCATCAGCGGGCCTCGTGTTGTTCTGATGAGGAGAGGTAAACATCGATCTGGCCAGCGCCTGCGAGGAGCCTGGCCAGATTGGTGACATAGGCATGAGCCGCCAGCGAGCGCTGCAGGCGCACCCCGGCGAGAAAGAGTTCGGCATCGACAACGTCCAGTGAGGTGCCAAGACCCTGGGCGAAGGCCTTGTGGCGCAGGACGACCGTCTCTTCGGCAAGACGCAGGCTCGACTCGAGCCCACGGTATTCCTCCTCGGCCTGGGCGGCCAGGCGGTAGGTCTTCTCGACGAGCACGGTGAGATCGCTGGCGGTCTGTTCACGCAGGTGACCGATGCGGCGCAAGAGGCTCTCTGCCGCGGCGAGGTTGCCGCCGCGCCCGGAGCGATCGAGGAGCGGCATCTTCAGGCCGACGCCCACCAGCCAGTCGGGCATCAGCTGGCCGGTGAGATCATCCTCTTCATAGATGTTATAGGAGCCCACCAGGGCGATCGTCGGGAGGTAGCGGCCCTTTTCCACCGCCGCCAATCCGGCCGCCTGCTCCTCGCGGGCGGCGAGCGTCGCCAGCTGCGGGCCGCCATCGACGGTAGCCGTGAGCAGGTCGGGCAGCGACGGTAGGGGGCGGTTGATGGCCGGGCGCTCGGCGGCATGGAGCGGCGTGTCGCTCTTCAGCAGCCGCCCGAGGGCGATGGCGGCGATTTCCAGGTCCCGTTCGGCCTTACGTCGCTCGACCATCGCCTTGTCGCGCGCGGCTTCGGCGCGCAGGCGTTCGACCCGGGCGATCTGCCCCTCCTGTTCGAGGCGCAGGGCATGGTCGAAGTGGCTCTCGAGGCTCTGTTCGCTCATCCTTCTGATGTCGAGGCTCTGTTTGGCGAGAGCGGTGGCGAAATAGAGGTTGGCGAGGGTCACGAACTGTTCGCGTCGCGCCGTTTCCACTCCGATACTGGCCTCTTTCTCCGCCGCGCCGGCAATATCCTGCATGGCGTCGATGCGGCCCCCGGCGTAAAGGGGCCAGTTGCCGTGCAGGGCGACGCTGCGCTGCCGTTGTTCGGCGACGGTGGAGGTGAGGAGGCTGTCGAGGTAGGCGGCGGAAAGGCCGGAGGAGCGGGCGAGGCCGTCGAGCATCGGCGCGAGGCGCTCCCCGCCGGCGGTGCTGGCGAGGAGGTCGTTCGGCGAGAGGGTCACCTCGTCATCGAGGTGCAGGTAATTGGCGCTGGCTTCGATCTCCGGCAGATAGAGGTCCCGCGCCGCCTGTCTTTTACCGCGGGCCTGCTCGAGGCTGCTCTCCGCCGCGGCGAGGGTATCGCTGGCGGCGAGGAGCCTTTCCCAGGCGGCGGAGAACTCGACTTGCGGTCCCGGCGCCGCCAGGGCGGAGGGGAGGTGCAGAAGGAGGAACGGAAGCAGCAGCCAGGGGTGGGCAGGTCGTTTTACCATGATCCGCAAGGGCAAGGAGGAGACATTATGGAGAGGCGCGGCAGGATTTCAAACAGTTGTTTGAAAAGGGAAGGCAAGTATACCTCCAATCTTGACAGAGGGCAAGAGGCCTGCCGGGGAAAATGGCCTTAGCCCTGATCAGTCAGGATGGCGGATTCTTCCTGTTGCCGAGGCGGGTAGTGGTGAGGATGATGCCGCCGAAGATCATGAAAATGGCGACGACCTGCACCATGCCCAGAGTCTCACCGAGGAACAGCACGGCGAGGATGGTGCTGAACACCGGCATGAGATGGATGAAGGGGCCGGCGCTGTTGGCGCCGAGTATGGTCACCGCCCTGTTCCAGAATATGAAAGCGAGTACCGAGGCGAAGACGGCGACATAGAGGATGGTGGCGACGGTGGCGGTGGTGACGGTGAAGGTGCGCCCGGAGAGCAGTTCGAGGAGGTAGAGCGGCAGAAGGGCGAACAGTCCGATGAGAGCGATGGCGGTCTGGTAGGAGAGGGGATGCAACCCGGCCGGATAGTTTCTCAGGTTGACCGAATAGGTCGACCAGGTACAGCCGGCGATGAACACCAGCAGGTCGCCGAAGCTGACGCGCATGCCGACCAGGGCGGTGAGGTCACCGCCGGAGATGATGAAGATGACGCCGCACAGGGACAGCATCACCCCGAGGCCCTGGCGCCAGGCGAGGCGTTCGCCGAAGCGCAGCCAGGAAATGACGACGATGAGGATCGGCGTTGCCGAGTTGATGAGGGCGGCGTTGATGGCCGTGGTGCTCTGCATCGCCCAGTAGATGAAGGTATTGAAGCCGGCGACGCCGAGCAGTGCCTGTACGGCGAGAAACCTCCAGTGAGCACGCGCCAGCTCGCGCTGCCGGCGCAGGTGGTGCAGGCCGAAGAGGCAGAGAATGAGGCAGGCGACGGCCCAGCGCCAGAAGGACAGGGCCAGCGGCGGCAGCGCGGCATGCATGCCGCGGCTGACGACGAAGTTCCCTGACCAGAAGAGGGTGGTGAGCACGAGAAGGAGATAAGGCATGGCGATTTTTGGTGGCGACCGGCTCAGTTGTCGTCGCCGTTGCGTTTGAGGACCACCTCGACATGGGGGAGGTAGCTCTTGAAGGCCTCGCCGTAGATCTCCCAGATGGTGATGAACAGGGCGGTGACGATCGGCCCGAGGATGATGCCGAGCAGGCCGAACATGGAGATGCCGCCCAGGGTGCCGAAGAGCACGAAGAGGTCGTGCATCTCGGTGTCCTTACCGACCAGCCGTGGCCGCAGGAGGTTGTCGAGGTTGCCGGCGACGCCGCCGCAGAGTACGGCGAGCACCGCCACCCCGAAGAAGTCGCCGGTCAGGGCGAGGATCACCAGGGCCGGCAGCCAGACGATGGCCGTGCCGAAGGCGGGAATGATCGACATCACCGCCATCACCGAACCCCAGAAGACCGGGCCCTCGATGCCGGCGATGGCGAAGGCCAGGCCGCAGATGGCGCCTTGGACGACGCCGATGATCAGCGTGCCCTTGATGGTCGCCCGCGTCACCGAAGTGAAGCGGAAGAGGAGCTTGCGTTCGTTGCCATCATCGAGGGGCAGAAAATAGAGGATCTTTCCCAACAGGACGTTGCCCATGGAGAGAAAGTAGAACATGACATAGAGCATGACCACCGAAGAGAAGATGGCGTCGATGGTCACCTTGGTGAAGGAGGAGAGGGAGTCGATGAGAAAGGTGGTTACCGTGCCCACCAGTTCCCCGGCCTTCTGCACGATGATGTCGCGATAGGGGAGGATTGCCTCGTAATAGGGGATCTTCTCGAGGACCGTGGAGAGGGTGGTCGGTTCCTTGATGAAGCTCTGCACCCACGGAGTCACCGACTGGCCGACGCTGATCGCCTGGGTGACAACGAGGGTGATGACCACCGCCAGCGGGGTGAGCACGAGGATGACGATGCCGAAGACGGTGAGAATCGAGGCAAGGTTCTCTCGACCACGCAGCCTGACGGTGAGGCGGCGGTGCAGCGGGCTGACCATGGCGGAGAAGAGGCCGGCCATGAAGATGGCCATGAGGAACTGGCTGATCATCGACAGGAACAGGGCGGAGATGGCCAGCGTGAGGAGGAGCAGAGTGGTCTTGCTGACGAGGTCCTTGTTGATCATGGCGGGTTCTCCGCGGTGGATGAAAGGGGGCGCTGCGGCTGGCTCCGGGGCGGCGGGCGGACGACAGGGTCGCAGCAAATCAAAGAAAAAGCAAGACCTTTCTCAGGACGAGTGGCGGCGGTAGGGCTTTTTCCACGGCTCGCGCATCAGGCGTCGGCAGTCTGCCAAGGCCTGGAGGAAGGCTGCTGTCGCCAGCTCGGCACAGTGGTACTGCGCCGGGTCCAGAGAATCGAGGAGACGGTCGATATCGGCTGCCCCGACCTGCCAGGCGAGGTCGAAGGTAGCGCCTTCGGCCAGCGTCGACACGGCGTTGCCGCAGGCGACCATGGCGCTGCAGCCACGCACCTGAAAGGTGACCAGCTGCAGCAGTTCCCCGCGCAGGCGCAGGGAAAACTCGATCATGTCGCCACAAGGGCTGCTGGCCTGGCCGTAGCCGTCGGCATCCTGCAGCAGACCGTAGCGGTCGGTGCGCGAGGCCATCTCCGTGAAGCGGGCGGAGCGTCCGGCCGGGGTCGGCAGGGAGTTGTCGTCCATGACCGCGGCCTCCTCGGGCTGTGCCCTCAGTGTACGCCCTTGGCCTGGAAAAAGGGCTTATACTGCATGTCTTCGGTGAGGATGTGATTGACCAGCCAGGTGGAGAGAAATTCCAGCAGGGCCTGGGAGAGGATGTTCGGGCCGACCTCGGCGTTGCAGAACTCTTCGGTCTTGGCGATGAAGTCGCGGTGCCGCCTCTCCTGCTCGTCCTTTCTGTCGTAGCCGTATTCGGCCATGAGGTACTCTTCGGCGCGAAAATGCTCGAGAGCGTAATCGGTCATGGCGGTGAGCAGATCGGCGATGGTCTTGGGGTCGGTGAGAACCTTGCGTTCGGCGATGAGCCTGTTGATCATCGCCAGGAGCTTCTTGTGCTGCTCATCCATTGCCGCCACACCGACGCTGAACTCTTCCCGCCAGGTGATGCTGTCCATAGGTTTCCTCGTTAAGCCAAGTGCCAGAGTTGCCATGCCGTCAGAGCGGCTGGAAAGGATTCGGTGCCATTCCTTGCCGGGGTAGCTGTCTTTCCTGGCAGCTTCCTGCCCTGCCCCGCCGGAGACGGCACGCCGCATGGGAGGAGGGCCTCCCGCGCGGCGTGTTCTCGAAACCGTCAGTTATTCGGCGGGGACGCCGGCGCCGCGGTTACGGCTGCGTTCGATGGACTGCAGGGCGAGATAGCGCTCGCCGAACCGCTTGAGGTTGTCCAGCTCGATATCGTACTGGTCATAGTGGCGCTCCTCGTCGACCACCAGGTCCTCGAAAATCTTTTTCGAGGCCGAGTCGGCATTGGCGCTGCACTCGTTGGCCCAGAGGTTGTAGCTGCGGGCGCTGTCGACCTCCATCTGCCTGGCCATCTCCAGCATCTTGGCGACATCCTGGACCTTCTCTACCGCCGCCGAGGCCTTGAGCTCCACCTCTCCCTTGAGGAAGAGGATGCGTTCGGCAAGACGCTCGACGTGCATCATCTCTTCGATGGCGGTGCGCTTGAAGAGCCCGGCGAGCAGGTCATAGCCCTGGTCGTCGCAGTGGAAGTGAAAATACATGTACTGATGCAGGGCGGTAATCTCATCGGCGATGGCGCGGTTGAGAAGTTCGATACTCTTGTCGTGCATGTGTCCCTCCTGGTTCCTGGTGGCGCCGGCGACGGGAGGTCGCCGGCCTGGTATTTTTCATTCAGCGGGCGGCGATGGGCACGAAGGGCCTCGCCGTGGCGCCGGTGTAAATCTGGCGCGGTCTGGAGATGCGCAGCTTGTGGTCGTGCAGTTCCTTCCAGTTGGCGATCCATCCCGGCATGCGGCCGATGGCGAACATCACCGTGTACATATTGAGGGGGATGCCGATGGCCCGCAGCAGGATGCCGCTGTAGAAGTCGACGTTGGGGTAGAGGTTGCGGCTGATGAAGTAGTCGTCGGCAAGCGTCGTCTGTTCGAGCTGCAGGGCGATCTCCAGCAGCTGGTCGTCGAGTTTCAGGCTCTCCAGCAGATTGTAGACCTGCTTCTTGAGGATGATCGAGCGGGGGTCGAAGTTCTTGTACACCCGGTGGCCGAAGCCCATCAGCTTGAAGGGGTCGTCCTTGTCCTTGGCGCGTTCGATATAGTACTGGGGCGTTCGCCCGGACTTCTTGATGTCCTCGAGCATGGCGATGACCGCGGCGTT
>JANJUM010000189.1 GCA_024710585.1 Desulforhopalus sp. | reverse complement strand
CTCGAGCATACCCTGACATACAAGGCTCAGCCGGAGCTGTTCGCCGCCGAAGACGGCGGCGATGGCCCCGGGTCGCTCGTCGGCAGACGGGTGCTGGGGCCGCTCGGCGCCCGCCGTGTCACCGGCTATATCCTCGCCGTCGTTCCCGAAACCGGCGAGGACGGCCGCCTCCGTGAAGTCCTCGCCTGCCTCGACGCACGGCCGCTGTTCCCGGAAAACCTCGTCGCCTTCTACCGCTGGGCCGCCGAATACTACCACTACCCGATTGGCATGGTGCTGAAGAGCGCTTTGCCGGCAGGTCTTTCGGGCGGCGTTCGCCGCCGCCTGGCCAGGTTGGGGGACGAGGCAGCACTGCGTGCCCGGCTCCTTGATGGCGGGCCCCCATGGCTGGCCGAGGTGGCCAGCCGCGGCCGGCTTGGCTACGACAAGACGAAGAGGCTGCTCGCCGAGCGGGAACAGCGCCAGCTGCTGCAGCAGGTCGTCGCCGAAGGCCTGGTGGCGGTGGTCGAGGACCGCCCGCGCGATGGCGTCGGCGAGCGCTACCAGCTCTCCTACGCGCTGACTGAAGAGGGGCGGCGCCTCTTTGGCGAAGGTGGCGCGGAGGCGGACACGGCCGCGACGAAGGCCTGCGCAAAGGAGGGCAGGCGGCAGCCGACCCGCTGCAAGGCCGGCGAACGGCGCCTGTTGCCGACGCTCGCCGCCTGCCCCTGTGGGGAAACCATCCCCGTGGAGCGGCTGCGCGAGGAGGGCGGGCGCGGCACGGCCACCGCCCTGGCCGCCCTCGTCGCCAGGGGGCTGGTGGAGGAGCGGCGCACTCGCCTCTACCGCAGCCCCTTTGGCGCCCCCCTGCCGTTCTACGGGCGGCCGCAGAGCCTCTCCGAGGCGCAGCGGCGGGTGCTGGCGGAGATTCTCCCCAACCTCTGCCGGGAGGTCTATTGCCCGGTGCTCCTGCATGGCGTGACCGGCTGCGGCAAGACCGAGGTCTATCTGCAGGCGGCGGAGGAGACTCTGCGCCGCGGCGGCGACGTGCTCGTGCTGGTGCCGGAGATCGCCCTGGCCACTCAGCTGGAGTCCCACTTCCTGTCGCGCTTCGCAGACCAGGTGGTGCTGCTCCACTCCGGGTTGAGCGGCGCCGAGCGCTTCGACCAGTACAGCCTCGCCCTGAATGGCCAGGCGCGAGTAGTCATCGGCGCCCGCTCGGCGGTCTTCGCCCCCTTGCGCCACCTGGCGCTGATCATCGTCGACGAGGAGCACGACGCCGGCTTCAAGCAGGACGAGGGCTTCTGCTACCATGGCCGCGACCTGGCGGTGCTGCGCGCCAGCCTGCAGCGCTGCACGGTCATTCTCGGTTCGGCGACACCCTCGGTGACCAGCTACGCCCACGGCAAGTCGGGTAAGTACCGCCTCTTGACCATGGCCGAGCGCGTCTTCGAGCGGCAGTTGCCGGCGGTGACGGTGGTCGATCTCAGCCGCCGCGAGACCAAGGAGCACACTGGCATCATCGGCCCGGCTCTCTTGACGCGCCTTGCCGAGACCCTGGCCCAGGGCCGTCAGGCAATTCTGCTCATCAACCGCCGCGGCTTCGCCAGCGCCTTTCTCTGCCGCGACTGCGGCACCCCGGTGCAATGCAGCCATTGCCACGTCGCCCTGACCCTGCACAAGGGCCGCAATCGCCTCGTCTGCCACTACTGCGGCTTTTCCTGCAACGCCGCCACCATCTGCGTCAGCTGCCGGGGCAGCGACCTCGCCCCCGCCGGCTTCGGCACCGAGCGGGTCGAGGAGGAGGTGCGCCAGCTCCTCCCCGAAGCGCGCATTGCCCGGCTCGACTCGGACAGCGCCCTCGACCGGCGCGGCTTCTTCGCCACCCTGGGGGCGATGCACCGTGGCGAGATCGACATCCTCGTCGGCACGCAGATGATCGCCAAGGGTCACCACTTTCCCGGGGTGACCCTGGTCGGGGTGGTGTGGGCCGATGGCGGCATCAGCATGCCCGACTTCCGCGCCGCCGAACGCACCTTCCAGCTGCTTACCCAGGTGACCGGCCGGGCGGGTCGCGGCGAGGTCCCCGGGGAGGTGATCATCCAGACCCTGCGCCCCGACCACTATGCCATCGTCCATGCCACCCGGCACGATTACCAGGGGCTCTTCGAGCACGAGCTGCGCCTGCGGCGCCAGCCGCGCTTTCCCCCCTTCGTGCGGCTGGTCGCCCTGCGCATCCGGGGACGGGTGGAGAAGGAGGTGCAGGACAACGCCGCCAAGGTTGCCGCCCTGCTGCGCCGCCTGGTGGCCGAAGACGGCCTGGCGGTGGAAGTGCTCGGGCCGGCGCCGGCGCCGCTCGACAAGATCAGGGACCGCTACCGCTGGCAGGTGCTGCTCAAGGGGGCCGACAGCGAGGCGCTCAAGACCCTGTGCCGCAAGCTGCGCAAGGAGCGCGCCACTTTGCTGGCCCGCTCCTGCGAACTGGCCATCGATGTCGACCCGGAGAGCATGATGTAGCCCTTTTTGCCGGACCAGGGCGGGGGAAAAGCGCTGCGGATGGCGGGAATGGGAGCGTTGCCCGCCAGGCCGCACGGCGCTCTTGCGCCTGAGCGGTGATACGGGCCAGCGAGGCGTCGCCCGCCTTTTAGCCGCGATAGAACCAGCGCTTGATATCCTCGCGGGAGAAGCGCTTGACCACCGGGCGGCCGTGGGGGCAGTGGGAGAAGAGGTCGGCTGCGGCCATGTCGTCGAGCAGCCTGTCGATTTCCGCCGCGGAGAGCGCGGTACCCGCCTTGACCGCCGCCTTGCAGGCCAGGGAGGCGAGCACGGTGTCGAGATGGCCGCCGCCCTCGCTGTCCTTGCCGCCAAATTGCTCGAGGAGGTCGAGAAAGAGTGCGCCCGGCTCCACCCTGCCCGCCAGGGCCGGCACGGCGGCGACGACGTAGGTGTTGCCGCCGAAATCGCGCACCGTGAAGCCGAGCCTGTCGATGACGTCGAGGTTTTCTTCCACCAGGCGGCACTGCAGCAGCGACAGCTGCACCGACACCGGGAACATCAGCGTCTGGCGTGCCACCCTGGCGGCGGCGTATTGGCGGCGCAGCTTCTCGAAGAGCAGCCGCTCGTGGGCGGCATGCTGGTCGATGACCAGCAGTTCATCGCCACTGCGGCAGAAGATATAGAGGTTGTCGAACTGGCCGATGACGAGGAGCTGGTGCTGGCGTGGCCGCTGCTGGGTGGGGGCGTCGGACGTGGCCGGCGGCCTCGATCTCGTCAGGGGCTCGCTGTCGGCGAGGAGGTCCGGGAAAGAGGTCGGGGCTGCGGGACTCGTCAGGGGCTTGTCTTGCCGGGCTGCGTTCAGGATGGGAGGCGGCTGGGCGGGGAAGGGTCTGGCTGCCGGGTTTTGGCTGGCATAGTCGTGGCCTTTGCGCAAGGCCCCCTCCGGCATGATCTCCGCTTTGCCGGGAGCGAGGCCACGCCGCTGTGGCCGGGTATCTGGCCCTGTCTCCGCCCCCTGCACCATGGGGCGAAACTCGGCGCGGCCATGGTAGCCTGGCTGCGGCTCCTGGGACGATGGCGGCTCGGCCATGGCCGCAAGATCGTCCCCCTCGGGGATGGATGGCTGCGGCACGAGGCTCTCGGGTCCGCCAGGCAAACCTTCTTCGCCACTTTCCTCCTGAGCCCCCCAGGGTTGCGGGGAAGGGGGCAGCGGCGATGGCTCCGCCCGCCGGCCCTCGCCGAAGATGGCCAGCCGCAGGGTGCGCTGGTAATTGGCCATGGCTTCGGCCACCGCCTGCCGCACCAACTCGTGCACCTCGCGGCTGCTGCGGAACCGCACCTCATGCTTGGCCGGATGGACGTTGACGTCGACATCGCCCAGGGGCAGGGCGAGGCGCACCAGGCCGATGGGGGCACGCCCCTTCATGAGGAAATTGCGCATGCCCTCGGCCACCCCGTGGGCGATGGTGCGGTCACGGACGATGCGCCCGTTGACGGCGATGCGCAGGCCAAGAGCGCCAACCCCCGGGGTCTCAGGCGGCAGCAGGAGCCCCTCGACAGAGCCGGGGCCGCTCTTCATGTTGACATGGATGAATGCCCCCTGGTGTCTGAGGAGCAGCGCCAGGCGGCTTTCGAGGCTGCGATCGTGGCCCATGGAGAGCGCCTCGCGGCCGTCGATGCGCAGGATGAAGGTCACCGTCGTGGCGGTCAGAGAGAAGTTCTTCACCACCTCCTCGATATGACCCAGCTCGGTGCGCAGGGTGCGCAGGAACTTGCGCCGTGCCGGGGTGTTGCCGAAGAGGTTGCGCACCTCGCAGTTGGTGCCGACGGGGCAGCCGACCTCGTGCACCTTGAGCAGCTTGCCGTATTCGAGCACAACCCTGGTGCCGAAGGGACTGGCCGAGCTTCGCGAGGAGATGGTCAACTGCGCCACCGAACCGATGGAGGGGATGGCCTCGCCGCGGAAACCGAGGGTGGTAATCGCCGCCAGGCCCTCGGCTTCGCTGAGTTTGGAGGTGCCATGGCGTTCGAGGCAGAGGAGGAGGTCGTCCTCGTCCATGCCGCAGCCATTGTCAATGATGCGGATGAGGCGGGTACCGCCACCCTCGATCTCCACTTCGATGCGGTCCGCCCCGGCGTCGAGGCTGTTTTCCACCAGTTCCTTGACCACCGAGGCAGGGCGTTCGATAACCTCGCCGGCGGCGATCTGATTGGCGAGTTTTTCCGGGAGAATACGGATTTTGGCCATGGTCTCGACTTTGGGGTTGATAGTTGCGGGTCAGATGGTAGAGTCTGCCCGGCGGAGATGAGCGATCTGCGGCCAGCAAGGGGCGATAGACTACCATGAGCGAGGCGACACTGTCATCGGCAAAACCAGCGGAGGAAAAACCGGGGGCTCGGGAGACGGGCCCGAGGGATCCGCGCCGCGTCTACGGGGAGAGCCACATCAACGGCTTCCTGCTCATTCTCTGCCTCGTGCAGACCCTTTTCGTCGGTGGCCTGCTCTTCTTCCTCGACAGCCTCAAGATCCCCGATATCGACGCCGTCGCCGGCTACAGCCCTTCCCAGGCGACGATCATCTACGATGGCGCCGGCAAGATCGTCGACCGCGTCTTCGTCGAGGATCGTACCGTCGTGCCGCTCGAAAACATGGTTCCCCTGCTGCCGAAGGCCTTTATCGCCGCCGAGGATGGGCGCTACTACGAACATCCCGGGCTCGATCTCTTCTCGGTGCTGCGCGCGGCGATCAACAACATCCTCTCCGGGGCCCGCAGCCAGGGCGGCTCGACCATCACCCAGCAAGTCATCAAGTCGCTGCTGCTCACCCCGGAAAAGACCTATATCCGCAAGTTCAAGGAGGCCATCCTCGCCTGGCGCATCGACAAGCTGATGACCAAGGACGAGATTCTCCATATCTACCTCAGCCAGATCTACCTCGGCGAGGGTGCCTATGGGGTCGAGGCGGCGGCGCGAATCTACTTCGGCAAGAGCGCCGCCAGGCTGAGCCTTGCCGAGTGCGCCCTGCTCGCCGGCCTGCCCCAGGCGCCCAACCGCTATTCCCTCTTCGACCACCTCGAGCGGGCGGTGGAGAGGCAGAAATACGTCCTCGAGCGTATGGTCGCCGAGGGCTTCGTCAGCGAAGCAGAAGCCAGGGCGGCGGCACAGGCGGAGATCGTCCTCAACAGTCGCAGCCAGAGGGCCAATGACGACAATGGTCACTATCTTGAAGTGGTCAAGCGGCGGGCACGGGCCATTCTGGGCATACCGCTGCAGAGCGCCGGGGCGAAGATCTACACCCATCTCGACTCCTCCTTTCAGGAGGCGGCGGCGTTAGCGGTGCGCAGCGGGGTCCGGGCGAGCTTCTCGCGGCAGATCAAGAGGGGCATGGAGGTCGACCCCTTCCTCCAGGGGGGGTTGGTGTGCATCGAGACTGCCACCGGCCGGGTGCTGGCGACGGTCGGCGGCATCTCCTACAGCCTCTCGCCCTTCGACCGCGCCACCCAGGCGCGGCGTCCGGCCGGCTCGACCTTCAAGCCCTTCGTCTTCGCCACCGCCCTGGAACAGGGCTGGAGCGCCAACTCGCCCATCGACGACAGCCCCTTGACGATCAGCGGCGTGGGGCGCAGCCCATGGTCGCCAAAGAACTATGGCGGCGTTTACCACGGGCCGACCACTTTGGGCGATGCCCTGACCCACTCCCTCAATGCCGCCACGGTGCGGCTCATTCAGCTGGTCGGTGTCAAAGAGGTGCAGAAGATGGCCACCAGGGCCGGTCTCGGGCCGAAGCTGCCCAACAACCTGACCCTCGCCCTGGGCACCGCCGAAGTTACCGTGCTGCAGATGACCGCCGCGTATCTGCCTTTCGCCGGTGATGGCACCTATGTCGAGCCGTCCTTCATCGACCGCATCGTCCTTCCCGATGGCGTGGTGCTGCGACCGGAGGCGGGCCGTAAGCGGCAGCGGGTGCTGTCCCCCACCTCTTTGGCGCAGATGCGCAACATGCTGATGTCGGTGATCACCGACGGCACCGGCAAGGCGGTGGCCGAGGTGCCGGGGGCGGCCGGCGGTAAGACCGGCACCACCGACGACTACAAGGACGCCTGGTTCGTCGGCTACGACACCAGGCATACCACCGGGGTCTGGCTTGGCAACGACGGCAACGAGCCGATGGGCACGGGGGAGAGCGGCGGCACCGCGGCGGCACCGGTGTGGCGGGATTTCATGCTCGCCGTCAGCGCCCGTTAGGAAGTTGATGTTGCGGCCCCCCCTATTGGCGGGGCCGCAACAGGTGACGGATCAGCCGAAGATGCCCTTGAGGGTGAAGAAGAAGAACATCGCCATGATCGCCCCGGCCGGCAGGGTCACCACCCAGGAAATGACGATATTGAGCACCACCCGCAGGTCGAGCGCGCCGATGCCGCGGGCCAGGCCGACGCCGAGCACCGCTCCGACGAGGACGTGGGTGGTGGAAATGGGCAGGCCGGTGCGTGAGGCGATGACCACGGTGATCGCCGCCGCCAGCTCGGCGCAGAAGCCGCGCGAGGGGGTCAGCTCGGTGATGCGCTTGCCGATGGTCTGCATGACCTGGAAGCCGAGGGTGACCAGGCCGAGGACGATGCCGAAGCCGCCAAGCAGCAGGATCCACAGGGGGATGGCCGACTTCTGCATCACTTCGCCGCCAGAGGAGACGATGCTGAACACGGCGGCCAGCGGGCCGATGCCGTTGGCGACGTCGTTGGAGCCGTGGGCGAAGGCCATGGAACAGGCGGTGAAGAGCATCATCGGCGTGAACACCTTCTCGACGCTGGCGAAGGCGAAAGTGCGATTGGCGCCGGGGTCGTCCTTGACCTTGCGGATCAGCGACCAGCCGATGAGGGCGGTGAGCAGACCGACCATGGTGGCGGCGGCGAAGCTCTGCAGGGCGTTGAGCTCGAGGTGGAGATGCTCGAGCCCCTTGAACAGGGTGACCAGGGAAATGGTGAAGCCGACGAGGAAGATATAGGCCGGGGCGTAGCGCTTGGCGTTCTGCAGGGGGTTGGCGGTATCGAAGATCAGCTTGCGGGTGGAGATGACGAGGAGAAAGGAGATGGTGCCGCCCACCAATGGCGAGACGATCCAGCTCATTACCACCGTGATCAGGCTTTGCCACTTGACCGCCTCCGGGCCGATGCCGACGACGGCGAAACCCACCAGGGCGCCGATGATGGAGTGGGTGGTTGAGACCGGCCAGCCCTTGGCGGAGGCGATCATCAGCCAGATGGCCGAGGCGAGCAGGGCGGCGAGCATGCCGTAGACGAGCACCTCGGGGCGGTCGATGATCGGCGTCGGGTCGATGATGCCCTTCCTGATGGTCTCGGTGACATGGCCGCCGGCGAGCACCGCGCCGAGGAACTCGAAGATCATGGCGATGCAGATGGCCTGCTTCATGGTGACCGCGCCGGCTCCCACCGAGGTGCCCATGGCGTTGGCGAGGTCGTTGGCCCCCACCCCCCAGGTCATGTAGAGGCCGAAGATGATCGCCAGGACGAGGAACACGGTGCCGTAGGATGCGATAATTTCCATCGAGATTCCCCTTGGTTATTTGGAAAGGAAGAGGAGCAGGCGGTCGGCGAGGTTTTCCGCCTGGTCGGAGATCTGACCGACGAGGTCGATGATTCTGTACCAGAATATGGCGTCCACCGGGTTGAGCTCCTTTTCGATGGCGAAAAGGCGGGCGCGCAGGCGGTGGACGATGTCGTCAATGTTGTGCTCGCTGCGGCGCACGCCGGCGATCATGACGTTGACCTTGTCGAGTTCACGGCCGACGAAGCCGACCTCGAGCAACTCGTCGAGCTGCTCGATCATGTCGCGCGCCGAGGCGCTGATCTCCATGGTTCCCTCGAGCAGTTCGTCGAGCAGCTCCTTGATGCCTTCCGGCACCACCATGTCGCGGAAGAGGAAGATCTTGGCGATGTCCTCGGTGGTGTCGGCGATCTTGTCCTGATCGCCGATGAGGCTGAGCAGGTCCTTGCGGTCCACCGGCAGAAACAGCGATTTGGGCATGTTGAGGCGGAAGGTGGACTTGAGCTTGTCGGCGGCGGTCTCGGTCTCCTTGATCTGTGTGGCGAAGTCGACCAGCTGCGCCCTGTCCTCGCGGTAGACGGCGTCGAACAGCGGCGGGATATGGCAGATGCAGGAGAACACCACCCGCATGTGTTCCTGGATGGGCTTGAAGGGGGAACCGCGGAACAGTCCGGAAAGGGGTCGAGGCGAGCGAAGGGGCATGGCAGGACTCCTGGGGAGGGTATGTGGTGGACGGGCACAGGGCGCCGCCCGCGATGTTACGCTGTCATTAAAGGATTGGTGAAAATTGTCAATCTTTTTGTCGGTGGCTGTGGAGACATATGGGCTCCCTTGGAGGCGGCGGTTTCAGTCGAGCAGTTCGCCGATGATCTCGCCGAGCGGCTCGGCAGGATAGGAAATGGGGTTGAAGGTATCGCCGGTGCGGATGATGACGCTTGGCCCGTCATTGTGGGCGCTGTAGATGATATGGTGGTTCTTGATCGACCCGGCGTGCAGCCAGAAACTGCCGAAGGGGTCGAGGGGGGTGTGACCGACAATGAGCCGCGCCTTGGGAGTGAGGTGCAGCGAGCGACGCAGCCGCTTGACATCGCCTTTGCCGTACCCGGCGAGGAAGTGCGGGCGCTTCATGCGCGTGCTGACCAGTTCCGCCGCCAGCTCCGGGTGGCCGGCGAGGTTGATGAGGTCCTCGCGGCTGATTTCCTCGCGCGGCGGCCCGGCATGGCAGGCGATGAAATTCTCGGAGACGGCGACGTAGGGGAGGAGGTCGTAGAACCTTTGCATTTCCTCGACATAGGCGGCGCCGCGCTGACCGAGCAGCGCCTCCCGCCATAGGACGCCCTGGAGCACCCCGTTCTTGGAGATCTCGGCATCGAAGCTGTCATGGTTGCCGCGCAGGTAAAAGACGGCGTCGGGAAAGGACAGCTTCAGCCTGAAGATGAGGTCCATAATGAGCATCGAGCTGTCGAATCTGGCCATCTCGTGAAACTGTTCGGAGTGCACCGCATCGCCGAGGAAGAGGAGCAGGGCTGTCTTGCTGCGCAGGCAGTCGAGCAGGCAGTTCTCGCTGAGGATCTTGAGGAGGTTGTCGACCTGGGCGTGGAGGTCGCCGACGATTACCGGGATGGCCTCCACCGGTAGTTCGAGCAGGCCGCCGGGGGAGCCTTGATGGTTTCTCGGGCGATAGGCCTCGTCCTCCATCAGGCTGTTGACGGCGCGAATGGTGGCCAGCGCCTTGTCGGTCGGCAGTGGCTTGAATGGCCCTCCGTAGAGGCGGCCGATAGCGAGCAGGGCCTTGTGGCGGCCGCGCGCCACCTGTTCGCGGTAGTCGAGGTCGTCGAGGCGCTGCACCCTGATATCGCTGCTCCCGGCGAGGGGCGAGAGGATGAGGTCGCCACGGCGGTTGGTGATGCTGATATGGCGTTCAGCGACGTCGGCGGAGAGCTGGAAGAGCTGGCGGAACTCCTTGTGACTGCGGCCGATGACGATGGTCTCGCCGACGCGGATGCGCAGGAAGCCGCCCATGGTGGTCTCCGAACAGCCACGGTGGCTCTGGATGACCCAGTTCTTGGTGCTGCGGCCCTTCTTGCCGCCGATGGGGATCTCCGGCTGAAAACGCAGCTGGGTGCTGCCGAGGTGCAGTTCGAAGCTCTTGCCGTCGTGGGCGATGCGCCCAGGCTCGCGCAGGGTCTGCGGAGTGGTGTCGAGGGTCAGCCAGCGAATGGGGTAGTGGTGGCGAAGGAGCCAGCGCCAGCCGGCGCGAGTGCGCAGGCTGGGGCGCTGCGGGCTGCTGTCGAGGGACCAGCGCGGCACGCTGGCGACGCCTTTCTCGACAATAATCATCGGCGGGTGGTCGATGCCCTTGCGCACGTAGACGTTGAGCCCGGCGCGGTGCAGGTAGAGGGCCATTTCGCGGTAGACCGCCACCTGCTGCCGCACCATCTCCAGGCTGAGGTTGTCGTCCACCGGGAAATAACCCTGGTCCTGGCGCGCCAGGCGCTGCTCGTAGATGGTGGCGGCGCTGGGGATGAGAAACTCGAAGATATAGCGGTGGCGCCAATCGGTCTGGAAGAAGAAACGCTTCTCCGGGGGGATCTTGACGCGCTGGAAGTCGATCTCCGGGGGAGGCTGACAGCGCAGGTATTCCTTGTCGAAGACGGTCAGCGCCTCGGAGAAGCCGCGAAAGGGCAGGCCGAGATGGACTTCGCGGGGGCGGAACATGAGCGTCTGGTTCTTCCACCAGTTTTTCTGGGTGAGGTCGAGGTAGCCCTCATTGGGCCAGCCACGGATCTGTTCGATGTAATAGGACTTGCCGGCCCCCGGCGGACCGGTCACCACCAGTTGCAGATACTCCAGGCCAATGGGCAGGTCGATGCCGCGGATGGTCTGCAGTTCCTTGATTGGCTCGAGGATTTTTTTTAAGGGATCGATCATCGCTGTCAGGCCCGGCAGGGCATGGCGGCTGGCGACTTCGGGCAGCCGTGCCTATGGTGAAAGGGAGAGGAGGTGGAAAGGGAGAGGAGGCGAGAGGCGGCCCCGCGACCTGGTCACCATACACGAGGCGGGCCGGTGCTGGAAAGAGGGAAACGGCGACGAAGGATGGGGAGCGGCAGCGGGCAATGTGGTGGCTCAGTCAAAAAGAACGTAGTCGCAGGCTGATAACATTGTTGCTGATTTTCTCTCTTTGGGGTAGAAGTGGGGCAGGAATCAGCAAAGGAGCAGAATCATGGAAATCGTCATCGGGTCCATCCCGCCCCTGCAGCCGCAGGGCCAGAAAGTGCCCCAGAAAGGGGCGGTCTTTATCGATGCCCAGTTGCTCCACGTGCGTCCCCCGCGCAAGGGGGTGGCCGGACCTTCCGGACGCGAGCGCCGCACCAAGCAGGGCAGCGACCCGCGCAAGGGCCGCGTGCTGACCATCATGGTGCCCGACGGCACCCTTCTTCCCGCCGACCTCGACAGCGGCCGCTACGAGGTCACCCTGCGCCTGGTGCGCCGCTAGAACGAAACGAGCGCTTCACGCCATGTGGCGGAAGCGCTCGTTCTTTTTTATCTTTCCACTATTTAGAAGGCGTTCATAGTCCAGATGCCGCAGGGGCAGGTGTCGGCGCAGAAGCCGCAGGCGATGCATTTGTCGTCGTCGGAGACATACTCGTAGCCGATGGCGAGAGAGATGCCGTCGGCGGCGCTGCCGGCGGTGAGCTCGCGGCGGCTGATGGCTCCGGTGGGGCAAATGGTCTCGCAGAGGTGGCAGTCGCGGCAGGAGGCGCAGGACAGGCAGCGGCTGGCCTGCTCCCCCTCCGTCGTTCCGCGAACCGCTGGAGTGTAGTGGGTGATGGTCAGCGCCTTCTGGGGGATGAGCGGCTTGTCGAAAGGCTTCCACTCACGGCCCTGACAGCTGGCGATGATATATTCGGCGGCGGTCTTGCCGGCCCCGAGGGCGTTGGTGGCCAGGCCCGGGCGTTCGACGTCGCCCACGGCGAGGATGCGCTTGTCGGAGGTGAGGTGGGCGCGGTCGGTGGCGATCCACGCGGCGCCGCCGACGGTTACCGTCTGCACTGAGTCGGGGAGGAAGGACAGGGCCGGGACGTCGCCGATGGAGATGATCACCGTGTCGGCGGGAATGACCTCGCCTTCGCTGGTGACCAGTCCCTCGGCGGTGACCTCGCGGGTGACCACCGGCCACTTGAAGGTTGCCCCGAGGCGCTCTGCCGCCGCCTTTTCCTTGCCGAAGGCGAGCGGTTTCTGGATGTCCACCAGTGTCACCATGTCGGCGCCGAGGCGGTAGGCCTCGCAGGCCACATCGCAACCGACGTTGCCGGCGCCGATGACCACGACGCGACGGCCGACGCTCGGGGGATTGGTGCTCTTGGCCCCTTTGAGGAAGTCGAGGGCCGGGATAACCCGCTCGCTGCCCGGGAACTGCAGGCGGCGCGGGGTATGGGTGCCAACGGCGACGATGACGTAGTCAAAGGCGTTGGCGAGCTCGGTTACCTTGTCGCGGGTCAGCGACACGCCGAGGTTGACGAAGATTCCTGGGGTGGCGAGGAAGCGCTTCATCTCTTGGTCCCAGATTGCCTGGGAGAGACGCTCCCAGGGGATGACTTGGGCGAGCTTGCCACCGAGCTTGTCGTCCTGCTCGAAGATATGGGCCTCGATGCCGGCCAAGGCCAGCTGCCAGGCGGCGTTCATGCCCGCCGGGCCACCGCCGATGATGGCTACCTTCTTGCCCAGCGGCGGCGCAACTGCTGGCGGCTTGCTGCCACCTACCGCGCGGCCGAGGACCTGCACATCGATGGCCTCGTCGACGCCCTGGCGGGAACAGTTCTCCATGCACAGGTTGGGGCAGACGGCGCCGCACACCGAGGCCGGCAGCGGCGTGTAGCGCAGCAGCAGCTGGTAGGCCTCGTCGATGCGGCCCTCGCGGATGAGACGCAGGCGGTCGACGGTGGGGATATGCACCGGGCAGTAGAAGGTGCAGGGGGCGGCGGACTCGCAGTTGGCCCAGTAGGGTTTCTTGCGGCGCAGGTCGCCGCTGACGATGAAGCCGATGGGGCTGCGGTCGAGGCCGGGGGCGATGTCGCGCAGGGGATCGCCGCCGAAGCTGCGGTTCCACTGGGTATTGCGGAACTCCGCCATGGGCATGGGGCCGGCGAACATCAGCGCCCGCTCCTGCGGGGTGATGGGCATCAGCACCTGCCATTCTTCGCGAACCGTCAGCGAGGGCAAGAGGTCGCTTCTGTCGATGCGTGTCAGAAAACCGCCGATGTTATCGGTCAGCCACTGCCACTGCTCGTCGCTTACCGCATTGAGGCGGGCGTTGGTTTTTGGGTACGAGTGGTCGATCTTGCCGCGGAAGTAGATGGTGCCGCCGACCATGCCGACGCAGGGCCGGTAGCCGAGAACGTTCTCCGGGTTCTTGGGGTTGACGCCGCAGACCACGGCGATGCCGCCGCAATTGAACTCGGCGAAGGAGTCACCCACCGACCCGAGCACCCACAGCTCCGGCCGGCTGTATTCGGGGTTCCATTTGGTCATGGTCAGGCCGCGGGCGCCGATGGAGCCGGCGATGAACACCTTGCCGTTGGCCATGGCGTTGCAGGCGCCGTTGGTGGCATCGCCCTGCACGATGATTTCCGCGCCGATGTTGAGATAGCCGACGTCGTCCGAGGTCGAACCCTGGCAGACGATGGTCGTGCCGGGCATGCCCATGCAGCCGAGGCGCTGTCCAGACGGGCCCGACACGGTCAGCTTGAGACCGTCGGGATGCTGCAGGCGGATGCCGATATTGTGCTGGCCGTAGGCCTCGAGCACCAGGTTGTTGCTGGTCGTCGCGGCCTGCCGCACCAGCTTTTCGAACTCCATGGAGCTGAGGCGGCCACCTTGTTCGTTGAGACCTTTGATAACCGTTGTCGTCACGGGAAACTCCTTGCGAATGCGGCGCCCTGGCAGCTGGCCGGGGCGCCGTCACTTGATGGTAAGGTGGTTGCTAACAGATATAGGAGATGCGCAGACGTTCGGCGGCGGCCTTGTCGGCGATGCCGATGGCGTCGGACATGCCGATGGGCAGACTCTGCGAGCGTCCCAGCGGCGCCATGATCTTCTTGACCTCGGTGTTGATCGACATGTAGATCTCGGCCACCCGCTCCGCCACCTTGTCCGGGTCGAGGCGGCGGTAAAGCTTGGGGTTCTGGCTGGTGATGCCCTTGGGGCAGATGCCCAGGTTGCAGACGTTGCAGCGGTTCTTCTCGTTGCCGAGGCAGCCGGCGGCAGCCTGCATCATGTACTTGCCGAGGTGGACGCCGGAGGCCCCCAGCATAACCATGGCCATACCGTTCTGGGCGACGTTGCCGTTCTTGCCGATACCCCCGGCGGCGAAAAGGGGGATCTCGTTCTGCATGCCCTGTTTGGCGAGTTCGAGATAGCAGTCGCGGACGCAGGAGGCCACGGGGTGGCCGGTGGCGTCCATGGAGATGTTGTAGGCGGCACCGGTGCCACCATCGATGCCATCGATGACCAGGCCGGCGGCGTAGGGGTTGCGCACCAGGTTGTTGAGCACCGCCTTGGCCGAGGTCGAGGCGGAGATCTTGGGATAGACCGGAACCTGGTGGTGGAAGGCCATGGACATGGTCTGCACCATCTTCATGACGCTTTCCTCGATGGAGTACAGCGTCTGATGCACCGGTGGCGAGGGCAGGTCGACTCCCTCGGGCACGCCGCGCAGGCGGGCGATGAGCTTGGAGACTTTGTGCCACATGAGCAGCCCGCCGTCGCCGGGCTTGGCGCCTTGGCCGTACTTGATCTCGATGGCCGCCGGCAGGCACTGCATCTCGGGAATGGCGCGGATGATCTCGTCCCAGCCGAAGTAGCCCGAGGCGATCTGCAGGATGATGTACTTCAGATAGGGGCTGCGCAGCACCCACGGCGGGCAGCCGCCTTCGCCGGTGCACATCACCACCGGCAGGCCGAGCACCTCGTTGCAGTAGGCCACTCCCTGCAAGAGCCCCAGCCACATGTTGGGGGAGAGTGCGCCGAAGGACATCGAGCCGATGATGAAGGGGAAGATCTCGCGGGTCGGCGGGATCCACCCGCCGTTCATGGTGCGCTTGAGAAACTCTTCCGGCGACAGGACCCGGCCGAGGGTGGTGGTGGCGGTGAACTCGTGGCGTCCGGCATCGAGAGCCGGGTCAGTGAGCATGGAGATGCGGTGGAAGACGATGCGGTCGAGCAGGGTCGGGCCGGTGGCGTTGCGCCGCCCGCCGCGTTTCATCGGCTCGCCCTTGCGATTCTCGAAGAAGAGGGTGCGGTTTTCGTTGGTGCCGGCCACCGGGGTGATGGCCTCGTTGGGGCAGACCATGGCGCACATGCCGCAGCCGATGCACAGCTTGGCGGGATCGGTCTCCTGGCGGATACCGGTAAAGGTGCGGTATTCGCTGCCCCGCTGCGAGCCGAAGACATCGAGCCTGGGCAGCCGCTGCCGCATATGCGACAGGCGGATCGCTCCCTTGGGGCAGATCGCGGTGCAGTTGCCGCACAGGGTGCAGCGGTCTTCGCGGTGCTCGATGATCCAGGGGAGGTCGGTGGCGGTCAGGCTGCTTGGGGTAAGGGTAACCGATCGTACTGAGACCATATCTCTAATTCCTTTCTATGGGGGGGGATGATGACGGTATGTTCGCGCATGGGTTGAAAATCGAGGGACGGGTCGCGGTCGGGGATCATCGCCTGGATGCCGCAGATCTCCGAGGCGATGCCCCAGACGCCGTCACGGCCGCCGACGGTGGCTGGCCGGAGCTTCTTCTGGTCCATGACCAGCAGGCAGGTTTCGTCGGGAAGGGTGCCGATGACGGCGTTGGGGCCGTCGATGATCAGCCGTTTGCAGGCCTGGCGCAGACCGGTGAGGAAATCCCCCTGGGGATGTCTGGAGAGCTCGCCGGTGCTAAGCGGGGTGATGATATGCTTGTATGCCTGCAGCGGCAGGCCGAGGTGTTTGAGGGTGTAATGGAGGATATGGGTGAAGACCTCGCTGTCGCTGTGATAGCCGACATAGCCGGGGAGATTGCGCCCCACCAGCCAATCGCGGATGGGCACGAAGGCGGTGTTCTCGCCGTTGGTCATGGTCGAGATGCCCTGGATGAAGAAGGGGTGACAGGCGTAGAGGTTGATATCGTAGTTGGTGTTCTGCCGTCCCTGAGCCATGCACACCCGCGACTTCAGTTGGCCGTCGTGGAGGCAAAGGGCGTCGCCGATCTGCATCGGCCAGCCGACCTCCTTGATCATCGCCACGTCGGGATAGAAGGAAAAGATGGTCAGCGGGTCTTCCTCGGTGCTGAGGTTGCGCAGGGCCAGCCGCGCGCGCAGCAGCTCGGCCTCGCGCAGTTCGTCGCTCTCGTCGCGGAACTCCACCGGCATGCGGTAGGCGCGCATGAAATAGCGGTAGCGATCCTTGGCCTCGATCAGCTCCGGGCGCATGGCGAAGCGATGGTCGTACTTGAGCTCGTACTCCATCTCTTCCATGTAGTCGGTCATGCGGTACCAGGCCTTTTCGGTATGGGCGATGCCGGAGAGAATGGGAAAGCGCGGGTTGTACTTGAAATCCTCAAATTCCATCCCACGCAGGAGCAGACCGAGCCCGGAGCCATCGTAACCTTCTTTCATGGCCTCCATGGCGGTCAGAACCTCGTAGGGGGAAAACGGCTCTCGCGCCGTTTTCAGGGCTAGTCGACACATAAAACTCTCCGGAGGGGTTGAAGCTTGCCCCCGCTGGGGGGACGGTGGCCGCTATCCGGCTGATATTGCTCATAGCTACGGCCGGATAAATACAAAAACGTATGAACTACTCGTTTGCTTTATCTAGTTGTAACAAAAAAGTCAAGAATTTATAAAATAGCAAGAAGGGAGAGAGGATTTTTCAAACATCACGGGCGAACCAGTTCGAGCCTGGTGTCAACAGGAGGGAAGTGCCGATCGTGAAACGGATCGGCGAGCAAAGGTGGGTAGGGTGAGATACCTCAACAGAGGGGTGGCCCCTTACGTCGCACCGCGCAGCTGTCTGCTTGCGGGGCGTCGCGGAATCTCAAGGGGAAGTCGACAGAGATCAGCCGTTGGAGTCAGTCTTGCTGGGCGCCGGTGGGCGGAGAACCGTCCCCTGCTGACGCGGCTGGAGAATGGCGAAATGGCTTTCCTAGAGGGGTGGGGCGGCACAGCGTGCCATGCCCCGCGGGGCGGTGGATTTTCAAAATTGCCGCCGCAGGGAGCGAAAACGCCGATGGTGGTGGGGGGACCTATTTTAGGATGTTGTCGAGCTTGCCGAGGTCCTTGACCTTGTCTACCTGGGCTTTGACTTCGGCCGCTTCCTTGACGCCGGGGATATCGTCGATGAGGCTCTTGCCGCTTTGTTCGACATCCTTGAGGCCGTTCTTGAACGAGCTGATCGCCTTGCCCAGCCC
The DNA here is from genome assembly GCA_024710585.1 of Desulforhopalus sp. Classification (GTDB taxonomy): domain Bacteria; phylum Desulfobacterota; class Desulfobulbia; order Desulfobulbales; family Desulfocapsaceae; genus Desulforhopalus_A. The sequence goes on along the minus strand of JANJUM010000189.1, from coordinate 18,556 downwards.
GGCGCCGAGTTCCGGCAGCTTTTTGCCACCGAAGACGAGGAAGGCGATGGCGAGTATGACTATGAGTTCGGGTGTTCCCAGTCCAAACATCTCTTCACCGTGTAAGCGTTGCGGCTGCTAGGCCTTGTTTTCCGGCTCCTTGTCGGACTCGTCGAGTTTCTTGGGCTCCTCTTCCTTGCGGGTCGCCTCCTTGAAATTCTTGATGCCCTTGCCTATTCCGGAACCGATCTCCGGCAGCTTGCCGGCACCGAAGATGATGACGATGATCACCAGGATGACGATCAATTCCGGCATACCGAGTCCAAACATGTTCTACCTCGTAAAAAAATGCGTCGATATCGTACGGCAGTGGCCAGGGTGGCTGGCCGATGCCCTTGGACGAGACATTAGAGTAGTCTCGTGGTTCTGTCAAGATTCCTCAGCCGCGTGTCCGGGGACGGCTCGCGGCGCCTTGTCGCGGGCCTCGCGGTGCAGGGCGTGGCCAGTTCAGTCAGAAGCGACCCTACTGTCCCGTTCCGCCGGCGTGCAGGGCGACGTAGGCCTGCACCGCCTCGCGCCGCGCATCCATGATCTCGCATCGCGACTCACGGTCGAGGATGCCGGCCAGGGCCTGGGGCATGTCGACGGGGGCGCCGATGGCGCTTTCCACAACCGTGGCGAATTTGGCCGGGTGGGCGGTGGCCAGACAGACCATGGGCACGCCGCCGGTCTTGAAACGGCTCGCCGCCCTGACGCCGACGGCGGTGTGGGGGTCGAGGACATAACCATGCTCCTGGTGGAACCTGGCGATGGTCTCCACCACCTCGGTCTCGTTGACGGCGCAGGCGCAGAAGTCGCGGCGGATCTGGTCGTGGCGGCCGGAAAGGTCGATCTTTCCGGACTTGGCGAATTCCTCCATCAGCTCGCGGGTGTGCACCGGGTCGCCGTCTTCCAGGTAGTAGAGGTACCGCTCGAAATTGGAGGCCGCCTGGATGTCCATGGAGGGGCTGGTGGTGATGCGCACCGGGCCCAGGGCGTAGTGGCCGGTGGCGACGAAGCGGGCCAGGATATCGTTGTCGTTGGTGGCCAGCACGAGTTGGCGGATGGTCCCTGGAGGCAGCATCTTCTTGGCGATGTAGCCGGCGAAGATATCGCCGAAATTGCCGGTGGGAATGGCGAAGTCGACGGAGGTGTCCTTTTCGTGGCCAAGCACGTGCAGGCAACTGCGCACGTAGTAGACCACCTGGGCCAGCACCCGTGCCCAGTTGATAGAGTTGATGGCCCCGAGGCGGTGGGCGTTCTTGAACTCGACGTCGCCGAAGATCTTCTTGACGATGGCCTGGCCGTCGTCGAAGGAGCCGCGGATGGCGATGTTGAAGACGTTGTCGTCGAGCACCGTGGTCATCTGCTTTTCCTGCACCGGGCTGACGCGGCCGTGGGGGTGGAGGATGAAGATCTTGATGCGTTCCTTGCCGCGCACCCCGTAGATGGCGGCGGAACCGGTGTCGCCGGAGGTCGCCCCGAGGATGTTGAGCGAGCTGTTGTCGCGGTCGAGGAGGTAGGCGAAGAGATTGCCGAGGAACTGCAGGGCGACGTCCTTGAAGGCCAGGGTCGGTCCGTGGAAGAGTTCCAGGATGTGGAAGTCGCCGTAATGCGCCAGTGGGGTGACCTCCTTGTGAAGGAAGGAGGCGTAAGACCTGGCGATGATGTCCTTTAAGTGACTCACCGGGATGTCGTCGATAAAGCGCGACATGACCTCGAAGGCGAGGTCGGCGTAACCGAGCTTCTGCCACGAGGCGAAGGTTTCGGAGCCGATGCGCGGGATGGTGCGCGGCAGGAGCAGTCCGCCGTCTTCCGCCAGCCCCATGAGCACGGCCTCGGTGAACGGGATCGGGGATATCTTCCCCCTGGTGCTTAAATAGTGCATAGTCGTTGCGTTGTTTCAGGTCGGCGGGTGTGTCGACCGGCGGGTGCACGGGGGCGGGACGTTTCAGCCGGCGGCCGGGTCGATGCGTTTTGCCTGGGACCAGAGCCCTTCGAGATCGTAGAATCTGCGTTGCTCGTGATAGAAGATATGGACGATGACGTCGTCGAAATCGAGAAGCACCCACAGCCCCTCGGCGATGCCTTCGGCGGTGGATGCCTTGACCCGCTTGGAGCGCAGGGCCCCCTCCACCGCCTCGGCCAATGCCTGGACATGACGGGTGGACCTGCCGTTCATGATGACGAAATACTCGGTAAAGGAGGCCAGGCCGCGGACATCGAGGATGACCAGCTCCTCGGCCTTGGTGTCGAGGGCGGCGGCGGCGCAGATGCGGGCCAGTTCCAGGCCGCTCTTGTCGGTCAGTTCTTTTTTAATCGGTTTCATGGCTCTTTGTGCCTTTTTCTGGTGCGGCTGTCAACGGGTTTTGCTTGAGGCCCTTTTCTTTGCGCGGCGGAAATTCAAACGTCAATGTACCATTTTTCGCCAGGAGGAGATAGGCGTCGAAGGGCTTTTTCTTCTTGGAGATGAAGCCGCTGATGAGTTCGGTGCGGCCTTGTTCGAGGAGCTGGCGCACGTGGGTGGCGCTCAGCTCGCGGGAGAGGATGGTCCTGCTGATCTTCAACCCTTTCTTGCGATCCCCGTCAAGGGCCGACTCGGACATATAGGCGAGCGGCGTGGCGTAGACCCTGGTGCGGTCGATGGGGGAGAGGCCGAGCACCTCGCCTTCCTTGACCGCCTCGATATCCTCCTCGCCTGCCGGTGTGGCGAAGATGAACTCCACCTTTTTGCCGGCGAGTCGCACCGAGGCAGTGAATGGCTTGCCCTTTTTGGACCGGAAGTCGGTGAAGGGGCCGATGGTCTCGCCGCGCAGGAGGAGGACCACCTCGTCGTCGCCGAGGGGGCGGCCACCGAGAATCTTGCGGATGCTGATGCTGCCATCCTCGGCGACGTAGGCGGTGGGGGTGGAAAAGTAGCGGATGCCGTTCACCGGGCTGAAGGGGGCCTCCGGGCCGGTCTCCGAGGTGGCGAAGTCCTTGATGCGATCGATGATCTGCCTGGTCATGGCGCGGATCTCGCCCATGAACTGGTCGCGGGTGAACTGGCCCTTCAAAATGCGGTTGAGCTTGAACTCCCACTCCCCGGTCATCTCCGGCGAGGCGAGGACGTCAATGCGCATCGCCTCCAGCAGGCCGAGGAGTTCGAAGGCCTTGCCGGTGGGGATGAGGTCCTTGCCCTCGCGGACGACGTATTTTTCCTTGATGAGCTTCTCGATGATGGCCGCTCTGGTCGCCGGGGTGCCGAGGCCTCGCTCTTTCATGGCCTCGGCCAGCTCTTCGTCTTCGACGAGCTTGTCGGAGTTCTCCATGGCCGAGAGCAGGGTGGCCTCGTTGTAGCGCGGCGGTGGGGTGGTCTGATGCTCGGCGAGGTCGACCTTCTGGCAGAGCACCTCCCTTCCCGGTGGCAGGGGGTCGAGACTGCGGTCATTGTCGCCGCCGCCGTCGTAAACCTTCTTCCAGCCGGCCTCGAGGAGGATTTTTCCTTCGGTGACGAAGGTCTGTTCTTTGACCAGCGACAGACGGCGCGTGTTGAGAAAGACCGCCGGGGGGTAGAACACGGCGATGAAACGCTGCGCCACCATATTGTAGATCTTGCTCTCGAACTCGTTGAGTCGCGTGGGCAGGAGGGTGGTGGGGATGATGGCGTGGTGGTCAGAGACCTTGGCGTCGTTGAAGATGCGCTTGTCGGGGCGGAGATAGTTCCTGGCCAGGGCCTCCTTGGCGAGGGGCCCGAAGTCCCCGCCACCGAGCCGCTGCATGACCTCTTTCGTCGACTGCAGGTAGTCCTCGGGCAGGTGTTTGCTGTCGGTACGCGGGTAGGTGAGCACCTTGTGCTTTTCGTAGAGGGCCTGGGCCAGGGCCAGGGTGTTCTTGGCGGAGAGGCCGAAGCGGGAGTTGGCTTCGCGCTGCAGCAGGGTGAGATCGTACAGCGGCGGCGCACCCTGGGTGCTCTTCTTGCTCTCTTCCTCCACCGTGGCTACCTCGTCCTGGCACTGCGCGGCGATGGCCTCGGCCTGGGCCTTGTCCCACAGCCGGTCGGCACGGTCCAGAGCGTCGCCGGGATCCCTGGCAAACTGCGGATCGATCCACTTGCCCTGATAGAGAAGGGGGCCGCAGGCGAAGGTCGCCTGGATGTTCCAGTAAGGTCTCGCGACAAAGCCCAGTCGGGTCCGTTCGCGCTTGACGAGCAAAGACAGGGTCGGTGTCTGCACCCGGCCGCAGGGGGTGAGGAAGAAGCCCCCCCGGCGGGAGTTGTAGCCGGTGAGGGCGCGGGTGGCGTTGATGCCGATGAGCCAATCTGACTCTGAGCGGCACAGGGCGGCGTCCTCGAGGGGGCGCATCTCGTCATCGTTGCGCAGGGCCGAGAAGGCGGCGCGGATGGAGTCGGCGGTCATCGACTGCAGCCAGAGACGCTTGAAGGTCTTTCCCGCCACCGAGGCGTTCCATACGTACTTGACGATATATTTAAAGATGAGTTCGCCCTCGCGACCGGCGTCGCAGGCGTTGACGATGGTGGTGATGTCGCGGCGGCGGATCAGTTTCTGCAGGGTGCCGAGCTGCGCCTTGGTTCCGTCGAGGCCTTTCAGCGGGAAGGTTTCGGGGAGAATGGGCAGGTTGGCCATGTCCCACTTTTGATAGGCGGGATCGATTTCCTCGGGGTAGCAGATGGAGACGAGATGGCCGATAGCGAAGGAGACGACATAGGAGTCCCCCTCGAAGTGGGTTTTTTCCCTGGCGAACTTCCCCGGCAGGACTTTAACCAGATCGGAGGCGACGCTCGGCTTCTCGGCGATGATCAGTGTTTTTTCAGACATGAATTCAGTTGATGACGGCGGTTTTTCAAGGCGCAACCCCCAATCGGGCGGGAAGTTGCCATTCCCTGGAGAATCGCTCCGCACGCTGCCTGGCAGCGGGTCTCACTACGTGAACGCCTCTTCTTCGCGGCAGCGGCGTCATGGCGCTGGCAGAGAGTGGCCGAACCTACTCGGAACTGCCGATTAAGTAAAGGTGCAAACATGGTTTGTCAAACAGATTTTGCCGTGAGGGGCGGCCAACGGCGTTGCCTTGGACGGTCGGCGGGCATCGCCGATAAGGACGTAAATCATGCAAAATAAGGAGTTTTAAGTTGACATTGCAGGATTCATATGGTTAATTTGTCGGCCGGATGATTCTCTTTGTCTCGGTATGTTGTCCCGTCGGCCTCTCCTTGCTGGCGACCGATCACCGTGGCATGGGGGCGTCCGCTGGATACCTCCTTTTCTGTTGTTGCGGGACGGCTTTCGGAAGTGGGCTTTGCCCGCTTTTTTTTTTATATCTGCAAAGCGCCCACCCACGCCGTAGGTGGGCGTCCGTGGGACAAGGTTGTCGCCGATGAGCGAGTTCGTCACAAACAAGGTTCGCAGCTTTCTCGAGACGCTGCTGCCCACCATGGGCCTGGAACTCTTCGAGGTGCAGTTTCGTCGCGAGGGGCATGGCTGGGTGCTGCGGGTGTTCATCGATGCCGAACGGGGCATCAGCCTCGACGACTGCAGCAATGTCAGTCGCGAGTTGGGGGCCTATCTTGATATAGAGGATTGCATCACCCATGCCTATCACCTCGAGGTGTCGTCCCCGGGGCTGGAGCGTCCCCTGCGCAGTATTGCCGAGTTTCTCCGTTTTCAGGGGAAGAAGGCCAAAGTGAGGTTGCACCACGAACTCGATGGCCGCAAGGTGTATGAGGGGGTCATCGAGGCTGCCGCCGACGAGGTCATCGACCTGCGCGAAGCCGACGGCAAGGTGGTGCGCATGACCATGGACATGATCAACAAGGCGAGACTGGTCATCTGAAGCGGAGACCACCTGTTCCCTTGCCGACAGTACTATCCTCCGCCGGGGCGGAGAGGAAAGTTTCACCAACGGGGTAATGACAATGCTTTCAGACTTGAAACGGATAATCGACCAGATCAGCCGCGATCGCGGCTTCGACAAGAGCCTGTTGATCGAGGCCATCGAAGAAGCAGTGCACTCCGCCGCCCGCAAGAAGTTCGGCAACCGCCGCGAGATCGAGGTTCGCTATAACGAGGAATACGGCGAGGTCGAGGTCTTCCAGTTCCGCAACGTCGTCGAGGAGGCCGTAGACGACCAGACCGAGATCTCCCTGGACGAGGCGCTCAAGCTCGACCCCGAGGTGCAGCTGGGCGATGAGCTCGGTGAGAAGATGGAGGACGTCAGCGACCTCGGCAGGATCGCGGCGCAGTCGGCGAAGCAGGTGATCATCCATAAGATGAAGGATGCCGAGCGCGACGTCGTCTACGGCATGTTCAAGGACCGGGTCGGCGAGGTGGTCAGCGGCATCGTGCAGCGTTTCGAGCGCGGCAATATGATCGTCAATCTCGGCCGCACCGACGCCATCCTCCCTAAAGATCAGCAGATCGCCAAGCGTTCCTTCAAGCAGGGCGATCGCATCAGGGCCTACCTCAAGGAGGTCCGCCAGACCAGCCGTGACTCGCAGCTCATCCTCTCGCGGACCTGTGACGAGTTCCTCGCCAAGCTCTTTCAAATGGAAGTCCCGGAGATGGCTGAGGGCATCGTGCGTGTCATGGCCGTCAGCCGCGAGCCAGGGTTCCGCGCCAAGATCGCCGTCAGTTCCTCGGAGAGCGATGTCGACCCGGTGGGCGCCTGTGTCGGCATGAAAGGCTCGCGGGTGCAGAACGTCGTCCAGGAACTGCAGGGGGAGAGGATCGACATCGTCACCTGGAGCCCCGACCCGGCCAAATACGTTTACAACGCCCTCGCCCCGGCCCATGTCAGCATGGTCATGGTGGACGAAGAGAATCACTCGCTGCTCGTCGTCGTTCCCAATGATCAGCTCTCACTGGCCATCGGCAGGCAGGGCCAGAACGTTCGCCTTGCTTCCAAGCTCCTTGGTTGGCGCATCGACGTCAAGAGCGAGCAGCGCTACGCCAACCTCTCCGACCCCAACTACCAGTCGCTGCTCGCTCTTGCCGGCATCGACGAGAGTCTCGCCGATCAGCTTTTTGCCAAGGGGATCGCCTCGGCGGCAGTCCTGGCCGCCAAGCGTGCCGAGGATCTGCTGGTGATTCGAGCTCTTGACGAGGATTCGGGGGCGGCGCTCATCGAGGCTGCCAAGGCCTATTGCCTGGAGAACGGGATCGAAGTCGTTGCTGCGCCGGCAGTTCCTGTCGAAGACAGCGCTAAAGAAGATCCGAACGAACTGGCGGAGAACCTCGGCGAAGAGGCCGAAAGCGAAATTTCAGCCGGCGCGGCGGCTGAAAGCGAAGATAGCGGTTCGGCGCCGGTCGATATGGACGAGGACGAGACCGGGCGACCCTAACGGCATGCGGCTGGCAGTTAGAGGGCAAGCGAAGAGGGGTTCAACCTAAAAGCGGCGGTTATGGAGAGAACCTGTATCGCCTGCGGGGCGAAGGATGACAAACGGTCGCTGAGCCGTTTCGTATGGCGGCAGAATGGGCCGCAGGAAGATGAACGACAGATAGAACCGGGCAGGGGAGCCTACTGCTGCCGGCGCCAGTCCTGCCGCCAGACCTTTTTCAAGGCGGTTGGCAAATGGAAGAGGGCTTTTCGGTTGCGGTAATGACTATATGAGGTTGTCGTCCAGGGGAAAAACGTGACGGTCGGTGGATGGGGCCGTTCCTGGATGGGGTACATTTGCGAAGCAATACGGGAGTGAGGGATGAGTAGAATCAGGGTGTACGAGTTGGCCAAAGAGGCTGGGATGAGCGGGAAGGCGCTGGCCGACAAGCTGGTGGAGTTGGGCTTCGATATCAAAGGCCACAGTTCCTCGGTCGACGACGAAACGGCTGATCGGATTCGCGCCGCCCTGCGCCGCGCGGTGGTCAACGAAAAGCTGGAAGCTCGCCCCTCGAACGACGCCGCCAGAGATAGCGCCGTGCGCCGCAAGACCACGGTGATCAGACGACGGCCGGCGGCGGCTCAGGCCGACGCGGTGGACGACATCCCGATGGAGACCTCGCCCGTGGTAGAATCTCAGTCTGTTGTGGAAGGGGAGGTCTCCCTCGTCGCGGAGGAACAGGCCGTTGCCCCCCCAGAACGGCCGGCATCGCCTGTCGCCGAAATCGTGGAGACCGCCGCCCCCGTCGAGGGGGCTCGCACCACCGTGGCTCCCGAAATCCCGGCTCAACACGAGGAAGCCATCGAGCCTGTGGCCGCGGTTGCCCCCCCCGAGCCGGCCGGAGATGAGGGTGGAACTTCGGTGGAAACGGGAGAAAAGGCCGTCGAAGTGCGATCGGAAGGGGCCGAAGTCAAGGAAGCTCCCACCCGCGAAGCTGGCCCGCAGATCACCTCCTTTGCCCGGCCACCTGAGAGAAAGGATAAGAAGCCGCCCCAGAAGAAAGCGTTGGCTCGGGTGGTGCGCACTATCGAATTGCCGCAGACGGTCGAGGACGATGCGGAAGCCCGCCAGAAGAAGAAGCAAGGCAAGCCGCTGCCGCCGAAGCGTCCCGGACAGCCCGGAATTGTTGATCCGGTACCGGTAGCAGGTACCGACGAGCATAATCGTGCCAAGAAAAAGGGCAAGAAGGAGACCGAAGCCGAAAAGGACGCCGAGTATCGTCGTGGCGGCAAGAAAGGACAGAAGAACGTCAAATTCACCCATTTTGCGCAGGACTTCCTCGAGCAGGACGGTGTCGGCAGACGGGGCAAGCGCGGTCGCAGGATGCCCAAGGTGATTACCCCGCCCAGCGAGATGAAGGCGAGCAAGAAGCGCTTCAAGATTTTCGAAACGATCAGCGTCGGCGATCTCGCCATGAAAATGAAGGTCAAGGCGAGCGAAGTTATCGCCAAACTGATGGGGCTCGGCGTAATGGCGACCATCAACCAGCTGGTCGATGTCGAGACGGCGACCCTCATCGCCGCCGATTTCGGCTATGAGGTCGAGCAGGGCATCACCGAGGAATTGGAGGTGCAGATGCTGCAGGAGGCGGAAGAGGGCGGCGAGCGGCTGACCAGGCCACCGGTGGTGACCGTCATGGGCCATGTCGACCACGGCAAGACCTCCATCCTCGACGCCATCCGCAAGACCGACGTCGCCTTAGGCGAGGCCGGCGGCATCACCCAGCATATCGGCGCCTACCATGTGCGCTCCGCGTCCGGGGACGTCACCTTCGTCGACACCCCCGGCCATGCTGCCTTTACCGAGATGCGTTCCCGCGGGGCCCAGGTCACCGACATCGTCGTCCTGGTGGTGGCCGCCGATGACGGCGTTATGGATCAGACCCGCGAGGCCATCAACCATGCCCAGGCCGCCAACGTGCCGATCATCGTCGCGGTCAACAAGATCGACAAGGACAACGCCGATATCGACCGGGTCAAGCGCGAACTCTCCGACCTCGATCTTATGCCTGAGGACTGGGGCGGGCAAACCATGTACTGCGAGACCTCGGCCAAGAAGAATATCGGTATCGACAACCTCCTCGACTCCATCCAGGTGCTCGCCGAAGTGCTCGAGCTGCGCGCCGACCCGACCCGCAAGGCGCGCGGCCGGGTCGTGGAAGCCCAGCTGCACAAGGGCCGTGGCCCGGTGGCGACAGTGCTCATCCAGGAAGGGACCCTGCGTCTCGGGGAGTACTTTGTCGTCGGCCAGTTCAGCGGCAAGGTGCGCGCCATGCTTGACGACAAGGGGCGCAAGATCAAGGAAGCCGGGCCCTCTATCCCGGTTGAGGTACAGGGCCTTTCCGGGGTGCCCAGCGCCGGCGACGAATTCCTCGTCGTCACCGACGAGAAGATGGCGAGGAGCGTGTCCCAGGTCCGTGCTCTCAAGGCCAGGGAAAGCGAACTCGGCGCGACCAGCAAGATCTCCCTCGACCGCCTCTTCGAGCAGATGAGCGAGGGCGATGTGCAGGAACTGCGGGTGGTGCTGCGCGCCGACGTGCAGGGTACCCTCGAGGCCTTCGCCAAGGCTGCGGAGGACCTGTCCACCAAGACCATCAAGGTCAAGATCCTCCATGAGGGCACCGGCACCATCACCGAGTCCGACATCCTCCTCGCCTCGGCCTCCGACGCCATCATCATCGGTTTCAACGTGCGGCCGACGGTGAAGGTCAAAGAGCTCGCCAGCAGAGAAAACGTCGACGTGCGCAGCTACGACGTCATCTACCACGCCCTCGACGACATCCGCAAGGCGATGGTGGGCATGCTCGAGCCGACCTTTGAGGAGCAGATTATCGGTACTGCCGAGGTGCGTGAAACCTTCAATGTGCCCAAGATCGGCACCATCGCCGGCTGCGCGGTGATCGATGGCAAGATCACCCGTAACGCCAGGGTGAGGGTGGTCCGCGATGGGGTGGTCATCTTCACTGGCAGAATCGACTCCCTGCGCCGCTTCAAGGATGATGTCCGCGAGGTTCTCTCCGGCTTCGAGTGCGGTATCGGTGTGGAGAAGTTCAACGATATCAAGATAGGCGATAATCTCGAGGCCTTTGTCATGAACGAGGTCGAGGCGACGCTCTAATAGCGGGGTGTTTCTGTGGTGAAGAATTTCGATGCCAAACAGACCATCGACGCCACTGGCGCCGGCGGCAAGAGGGAAAGCAAGAGGCCGGGTCGAGTCGCCGAAGCGATCCGCAACGAACTGGCCACCCTGCTGCTCGCCAAGGTTCAGGACCCGCGGCTGCAGGGGCTGTCCATCTGCCGAGTCGAGGTCAATGACGACATCAGCATGGCACGGGTGTTCTTTACCATGCGTGGCGGCAGAGCGGCCGCGCCAGACGCCGAGAGGGGGCTGCGTTCCGCACGCGGGTTCATGCGCAGCCACTTGGCCAAGACTCTCAATTTGCGCTTTACACCCGAGCTGGCTTTTCGATATGATGAAGTAGCAGAAAAGGTGGCTGGGCTGGAAGAACTGTTTCAGGAAATTGCCAATGAACGAGAGTCCCGCGAGGATAATCCCTGAGCCGCTCCTGACGGAGCTGCGCGGGGCGTCCCATGTCGTTCTGCTCACCCACTCCCATCCCGATGGGGATGCGCTCGGCTCGCTCTTCGCCTGCGCCGCCATCCTCGAGGGCATTGGCAAGACCGTTTTTTGTTTTCTCGAAGAGCCGGTTTCGCATCACTACGATTTCCTGCCCGAAAAGGACCGCGCCAGCTGCGACCTCGATGAATATCATCGCTTCGTTGCCGCCGCGGGCAGCAATCTGGTCATGGTTGGCCTCGACTGCGGCGACGGTGATCGTCTCGGCAAGCTCAAAGATGAGTTTCTTTGCATCGAGCCCTTTGTGGTCATCGACCACCACCGCTCCCATCGCCCCTTTGGCACGGTGAGCTGGGTCGACCCCTGTCGTTCCTCCACCGGCGAAATGATTTACGAACTGGCCGTGGCGTTGCAGGCGCCAATCAGCTACCCCTGCGCCTACAACCTCTATGTGGCCATCTGCACCGACAGCGGCTCGTTCCGCTACGAGTGCACCACCTCGAGGACCATGCAGATTGCCGCTGCCTTGCTCGACATGGGGGTGCGGCCGGAGGAGGTCGGCAGCCATCTCTACGACAAGTACAGCATCGAGCGACTCAAGCTCATGGAAATGGTGCTGTCGACCATTGCCCTGTTCGCCGACGATCAAATCGCCTTCATGCACGTCACCGATGAAATGCTGCGTCAAAGCGGTGCCAGCATCCAGGATGTCGAGGGTTTTGTCGACCTGCCTCGCTCCCTCTTTTCGGTAAAGGTGGCCGTGCTCATCAAAGAAACCGGCAACGGCGCCATCGCCGTCAGCATGCGTGCCAAAGGGCAGTGCGATGTCGCCCGCGTCGCCAAGGAATTCGATGGTGGCGGTCACCGCAATGCCGCTGGCTTTCGGCTCCATGGCAAGACCGTCGACGAGGTACGCTTGGCGGTGAAAGAGGCGCTGTGCCGCGTCTTGTCGTGAACCCTGCTTGATCTCGTTCCCGTTCCCTTCCTCTTCTGCCATGTCCGAGATGGTGTTGATGGTGTTTCATGGTTGAAGGCGGTATTTTTCTTGTCGATAAACCGGCCGGTGTCAGTTCCTTCGCCGTGGTTGCCCGTCTGCGCCGTGTCCTGAAGATGAAGAAGGTGGGGCACGCCGGCACGCTCGACCCCTTCGCCACCGGCTTGCTGGTCCTTTGTGCCGGACGCCCGGCGACCAAGCTCATCGATCGTCTCATGGTTGGCGACAAGGAATATCTCGCCACGGCACAGCTGGGTGTGGAAACCGACACTCAGGATGGCGAGGGCAGAATTCTGCGCCAGGAAGCAGTCCCCGTGTATTCCCCCGAGGAGATCGAATCCTGCCTGGCGACCTTCCGCGGCCGACAGTTGCAGACTCCGCCGGCTTTTTCCGCCCTGAAACACCAGGGCAAGCCACTCTACCACTATGCCCGCAAGGGTATCGAGGTGATCAAGGAGCCGCGTCAGGTGGAAATCTCCCTCCTGCAGCGGACAGACGGCCAGGGGCCGGTCGGCGGGGAAGGGGCCCAGCTGTCCTTTCGCGTCGTGTGCAGCAAAGGCACCTACATTCGCACTCTGGCCACCGACATCGGTCGCCGTCTTGGTTGCGGGGCGTATCTCCTTCAATTGCGACGTTTGCGCAGCGGCTGTTTTTCCGTCGATGGCAGTCTGCAGTGGCAGGATCTCGAGGGCGAAGTGGGCCTGCAGCGGTGCCTGGATAAGATGATATCTGTGGAGGAGGCGTGTAAACTCTTGCAATAAAGTGCGCAGTTGGCTAGTGTGTGGGCGACGGTAATGTGGGGTAAAAGGCCCTTCCGTTCGTCTGCCGCAGCGCCATCAGCGGGCAGCAGAAGGGGCCTTTGCCTCCGAACCCGTGGCCCGCGGACGCCATGAGGCGTTCATATGTACGAAGAGAAACCATCAGGAGGAGTGTCGTGGCACAGTCAGCAGTCAAGAAGAACGAAATCATTGAGAAATTCAAAACCCATCCCACCGATACCGGGTCGTCCGAGGTGCAGATCGCCCTTCTCACCGACCGTATCGAATACCTCACCGAGCACTTCAAAGTACACCAGAAGGATCACCACTCGCGGCGCGGCCTGCTCAAGCTGGTTGGTCAGCGGCGCAGCCTTCTCGACTATCTCAAAAAGAAGGATCTCGAGAAGTATCGTAAGATCCTCAAGGAGCTCAACCTCCGCAAGTAGACCTCTGCGGGAAGAGTGTGCATTGCGCTTCAGGGATACGTACTGTTTTGCGGCCTCAGACAGTTCCTCGTGACGAGAACTGTCTGAGGTCTTTGTTATTTATGGAAAACCGAAAAAGAGAGCATACGGGGCTGGTGGATAATCCGGTCGATCACACAAGGCGCTACGCCTTTCCCTGGTGCTGCAACCATCTGGAGATACTATGTTGAATAAAGTTGAAGCGGAAATCGGCGGGAAGATCATCGCCATCGAAACAGGGAAAATCGCCAAGCAGGCTTCGGGCTCGGTGGTGGTGCGCTGTGGCGACACCATGGTGCTGATCACAGCCGTCGGCGCCCCCGACAACAACCCCGAGGCGGGCTTTCTTCCCCTGACCATCGAGTATCAGGAGAAACTTGCCTCTGTCGGGCGCATTCCCGGCAACTATTTCCGCCGCGAAATCGGCCGCCCCAGCGATAACGAGGTGCTCACCTGCCGCATCATCGACCGCCCGCTGCGCCCCCTCTTTGCCGCCGGCTATTCCGCCGAGACGCAGGTCATCGCCACCGTCCTCTCCGCCGACCAGGAAGTGCAGCCCGATGTTCTGGCCTTGACCGGGGCCTCCTGCGCCCTGACCCTTTCCGATATTCCTTTCCAGGGCCCGGTGGCCGGAGGGCGCGTCGGCTGCATCGACGGGCGCTATGTGCTCAATCCCTCCCTGACCGAATTGAAGAACTCGACCATGGAAATCGTCGTCGCCTGCACCAGGAACGCCGTGGTCATGGTCGAGGGCAAGGCCGACGAGCTCAGCGAGGATGAGGTGCTGGGTGGCATTTTTTATGCCTTCGAGCATCTGCAGCCGCTCATCGACATCCAGGAGCAGTTGCAGAAGTCGTCGGGAAAAGAGAAGCGCACGGTGACCGTTCCCGAGATCGATAGCGAGCTTCAGGCCAAGGTGCGCGAAATTGCTGCCGGCGGCATGGAAAAAGTATTTTCCTGCGCCGACAAAATGGAGCGTTCCCGCCTCTCCGACCAGCTCAAGGCCGAGGTGGTTGCCACCATCGACCCGGCAGGCGAGCGCAAGCGGCAGATCGGCGAGCTACTTTCCGCATTCAAGAAGTCCTTCATGCGCGAAAAAATCGTCACCAGCAACATCCGCATCGGCGGCAGGAGGTTCGATGAGGTTCGTAATATTTCCTGCGAGATCGGTTATCTGCCCCGCACCCATGGCTCGGCGCTGTTCACCCGCGGCGAGACCCAGGCCCTGGTGTCGACCACTCTGGGCAGCGAACGCGACAAGCAGCGCGTCGAGACCCTGCATGGCGAGGTAGTCAACCGCTTTATGCTGCACTATAACTTTCCGCCCTACTCCGTCGGCGAGGTGCGCGGCCTGCGTGGCCCCTCTCGTCGTGATATCGGCCATGGCAATCTCGCCACCCGCGGCCTCGAGGCGGTGCTGCCGGCGGAAGAAGACTTCCCCTATTCGATCCGCGTCGTTTCCGAGGTTCTCGAATCTAACGGCTCCTCCTCCATGGCCACCGTCTGCGGCGGCAGCATGGCGATGATGGACGCTGGCGTTCCTCTGAAGAGCCCGGTGTCGGGCATCGCCATGGGCCTGATCAAGGAGGGCGACAATGTCGTCATCCTCTCCGACATTCTCGGTGACGAGGATCACCTCGGCGACATGGACTTCAAGGTGGTGGGCACCGCCATCGGCATCACCTCGCTGCAGATGGATATCAAAATCGACGGCGTCGACCGGCAGATCATGGGCAAGGCACTGGCCCAGGCCAAGGCGGGGCGCATCCACATCCTTGGCGAAATGGAGAAGAGCATCTCCAAGTCGCGCGACGAGATTGCCGAGCATGCCCCGAAATACCTCGTCCACAAGATCAACCCGGAGAAGATCCGCGACATCATCGGCCCTGGCGGCAAGATCATCAAGGAGCTGTCGGCGGAGTTCGACGCCAAGATCGAGGTCGACGATTCCGGCCTGGTGAAGATGTTCGCCCTCAACGGCGATTTGGCCGACGCCCTGCTGCTGAAGGTCAAGGCCATCACCGCCGAGGCGGAGATTGGCGCAGTCTATAAAGGAACGGTGAAAACCATAAAGGATTTTGGTGCGTTCGTCGAAATCCTCCCTGGCACCGATGGCCTGGTGCATATCTCCGAACTCGATACCAAACGTGTCGCCAAAGTCTCTGATGTGGTCAAGGAGGGTGATGTCATCGAGGTCAAGGTGCTCGACGTCGACAACCGTGGCCGCATTCGTTTGAGCCGCAAGGCCATCCTCGAAGAACAGAGCTGAGCTCTTCGCCGGTGATCCCAAAGAAAGCCGACTTCGCCATGGAGTCGGCTTTTTGTTTGCCATCCGCTGGGCTCGTCACCTCAGCCGACGAGTTTCGCAAGCTTCGACTGCCGACCACCATAATGCATGCGTGACAACAACGAGATGGACAGGCCTCGGCGGTTACTTGGAAGTTATTGCAGCGGGCTGCCATACCTCAGTGGAAGAGGCGGCAGTGACCGGCCCGTGGCAAGTCCTGGGATGCCTGGGCCCCTTTGGAGTCGGGGATGAGATTCTCACTGTTGGGCAGCGGCAGCAAGGGCAACGCCGTCTATATCGAGGGCGGGGGCAGCGCTATCCTCATCGATGCCGGATTTTCAGGCAAGGAGCTTGAAATGAGGATGCAAGGCATCGAGCGCAGCCTGGCCGGTGTCGCCGGGATCTTCCTCACCCATGAGCATGACGATCATATCTGTGGCGCGGGGGTCGTTTCGAGGAGATACAAGATTCCCCTTCATGCCAACGCCGGTACTCTGCGGGGGGGAGAAAGGAGACTCGGCAGGCCCCACAAGGTTCATGAGTTCGCCACCGGTGATGAAATCCTCTGCGGTGGGTTGAAGGTGCGCTCCTTTCCCGTTTCCCATGATACCCTCGATCCGGTGGGCTTCATCGTCAGTGATGGTCGCCACCGCCTTGGCTATTGCACCGATACCGGCAAGGTGACCCATCTCATCGAGCGGCGTCTTGGTGGCTGCGAGGCGCTCATCGTCGAGTTCAACCACAATCTCGACATGTTGCGCAACGGGCCTTATCCCTTGCCGCTGCAGCAGCGCGTACGTTCCGTTACCGGGCATCTCAGCAATGAGCAGGGGGCGGAGGCCCTCGCCAGGCTGATTGCCGATCATCTGCAGGTTGCCGTGCTCGCTCATTTGAGCGAGACCAACAACACGCCGGCACTGGCTCGTGGCGCCGCATTGGCAGCTGTGGCCGAATGGGGCGATACCGCCCTGGTAATTGCCGAACAGCACCGCCCCCTCGAGCTTATCGAGCTGCGCCTCTGAAGGCGCCGGGCTGAGAGAACTGATGCAGAGTGCCACCTGCTGGCTTTCTCTTGCGGCAGTGGCCTTTGGCAGAGAGTCCTTTTCTGTCACCCCTTCCCGATTGTCACCTACCTCTTCGGTAAAACAATGCGCCGTTCCTTGGGCTTATCCGGATTGGGCCTGTAGAGGACGATGGTCTTGCCGATCACCTGCACCAGACAACTGTAACTGGCGCTGGCGATGGTCGCCGAGGTTTCGTGACGCTCCAGGCCGCTATTGTTGCCGATCTTGACCTTGAGCAGTTCGTGGTGGGCCAGCTCCTTGTCGATGGTGGCAAATACCGCCGGGCTGAGGCCTTCCTTGCCGATGAGAACCAGCGGCGCCAGGGGGTGGGCGAGGGCCTTGAGAAACTGTTTCTGACGGGTGCTGAGGGCCGGGGATGGTTGGGGAAGTTTTTCTGTCATTTCCGTATATTTGCTATGCTAAGGGGGATCTGGAATAAAGGGATGTGGGCGAGAAAGCTGCCGGTGGCGTTTGCCCGTGGTTGCCACTTTACGTCAACAGGGTGGCGGCGATGTGATAGCCACCGAGCCACGTACCCAAGACGGAGCCAAGGCTGGTAAGAAGAAAGACCAGGAAGATGCGCAGCAGTCGGTTCCGCCACCAGCCGCGCAGGCTGAACAGGTCTTGTCGCGAGGTCTCGATTTCGGCCACTTTGGGTGGCATGGCCAGCAGCTGCACAAAGGCGCACACATAGCCGGCGCCAATCAGCGGTGAGAGGCTGGTGAACGGGGAGGCGACAAAGGCGGAGAGGACGGTCATCGGGTGGCCAAGGGCGAGCAGGGCGCCTAGCGAAGATGGGATGCCGTTGGCGAGAACCCAGTAGAGCATGCTCTCGCCGGCTATATCCGCACCTTTGTTCAAGCCAAGATAGACGATGGAGCCAACGATGAACATGGGGATGGTCCAGCCAGCCACCCTATAGCCACGTGAGACCTCGGGGATGCGTTCGATTTCGGCGATGCGCCCGCTGTTGTCTTCGCCGAGATGGCGCAGAACGCCAGGCACATGGCCGGCGCCGATCACCGCGACGAGACGCTTGCCAGGAGTTTGCCGTATTTTTTCCGCAAGATAGAGGTCTCTCTCGTCGATGAGTACCTGCTTGAGCGCGGGATGCTCCCCGCCCAGTTCCTCGAGAAGCTTGGCGAGCATGTCCTGTTGCTTGAGCTCGCGCAGTTGCTCTTCACTCAGCTTGCTGTCGTCGAAGAACGAGGTGAGCAGCGAGGCGAGGAGCAGGTTTTTCTTCCACAGAGAGGTCAGTTTCCAGGCACGGCGCAGCGTGACACGCACATCGCGGTCGCAGAAGAAGAATGGGATGGCGAGGGACTCGCAGCGTTCGGCTGCCGCCAGGAGTTCTGCTCCCGGTGAGACCCCGAGGTCGTCGCCGAGCCGTTTCTGATAGGAGGCGAGCAGCAGCGAAACGAGCAGGGTACTGAGCTGCTTTCTGCGGATGATGGTGCGCAGGTCGAGTTCCTGCCACTGGCCCCTGCGGGTCAGGGCAAGGTAGCGATTGCGGTCGAGTTCCAGGCAGACGCCGTCGGGGCGTTCGCGGGCAATGACCTCATCCACCAGCTGTACCGACTCGCGGCTGACATGGGCGGTGCCGATAAGAAGAACGGTCTTGTCGCCAACGCGCAGGGTTTGCACTTCGCCATCGTAGTCGCAGCTTGGCCAGGGAACGTCTTCGCCCTTCAACTGGAACTCTTGGTCACTGTCGTGCTGCATTGGCTGTGGTGGTCGCTGGAAGGAAAAAATGAGTGGGGCTAACCTGCACCCAAGGGGGCGGTGGCTGTGTGACTCAACACGGGGATGGACACAGCCGAGGGAAGAGCGGATGAAGATTCTCATCCGCTTCTGCCATCGTGTCAAAGAGGAACGAGGTGTGTCGTGACCGAATCAGGCTTTCTTCAATTTGAGGACGTCGCCAGGGATGATGGTGTCGGACTTGAGGTTGTTCCACTTCTTGATCTCGCTGGTGGAGATGTTGACTTTCTGCGAGATGGAGTAGAGGGTGTCGCCGTTC